>NZ_JBICJS010000066.1:0-173753 GCF_043103305.1 Pseudomonas sp. YQ_5
GCCCCTAGATAGCCACGACCTTCAACGCATTCCGCGAGTTTTCACACAGCCTGGGTCGATAGCTGTCACTGACTACCCTGGTTTTTTTCATAACCGTTGTTCACACAAGGCGGCTCAAGCGACCTCCTCATGCTCGATCAGCGCCCACAGCCTGGTCGCCTCGGTGAACTCCAGCATGTCAGCCAACTTGGCTGAATCAACATCGCTGCGTCGGTGCGCGGAAATCGCGAGCTCTGCAAGCACTGCCGCTCGGCCGTCGGGATCGGCCACCAGGGCAGACTGATCATTGAGTTCAGCTAGCCATGCCGATGGCAGGTTCAACACTTCACCGTCCACAACTGATCAATCCGCGTCGTATAGGATTGACTCATCATCTCCCTCCTCATCCCCCAGTCCGGTGTCGCCGGCACGCTGGCGGCTCGCATTGCCCCCCTCCCCCAGCGCTGATTGATGTCATCCATCACCTGCATCAGCCGGTCACATGCCACCGATTGCTTGAGCGCGAACAAATCCTCTGAAAACTCACCTGGTTGCCGCAGGTCCATCAGCAGCACCTCGGCCTTGCTGTAGCGGAACCCGGGCATGAAAATCCGCCCGACCGCATCGGTGGCCAGTCGAGTCATCAGCAGCGTGTCGCAGGTTGGGTATGGAAGCTCCACCATGGGTTTTCTCCAGGCGAAAAAAAGCCCGCTCGAAGCGGGCTCTGTGCAATTCGCTAATCAGTTTGGCTGTATGCCTTTGATCAGCTGAAGACGCATCGGGTAGCCCTGGCCGGGCTGTACGACGGTTTCGGATTCAACCGTCTGAAGAACTTTACCGTCAGCGTCCTTGGTAACTGCAATGGTCTTGCTGTACGAGCTCTGAACAACGCAGCCACTCAAAGCAGAGCTGACAGCAATAACTGACATGAGAATCAGGTGTTTCATGCGTGCTTCTATCCTTAGGAAAATTGCGGCGCACAATGTAGCAACATGCCATCATGCCGAAAAGCGGTTTCCGGCACCCATCTGGAATGGTGGGCTTGATCTCGATGTATTACGCCGGTGGCGCAGGCCAATCGACCTCGCTGGGGTAGCCTTCCTGCTCAGACAGGCGGCTGAGTGCAACGCGGTAGCGCTTCCATTTGATCAGTAGGGTGGCCTCAGCCTCGGTTGCCTCTTCGAGCTCGACAGCATCCTGCAACGGCGCGATGGCAGCATCGGCGACAGCGCGCCGCTGGGTGAGATCGGCAGCCACAGAAGCAAGCAACTGCTCGGCAGCCTCCTGTGCCTTTGCTTCAGCAGTGATGACCTGCGACCAGTCGATCACCCCGGGAGTTGCGTCCAGATGGTTGCCCAGTTCAAGGCCTGGCAACTGCACCTGGCCGTCAGCCGGATAAAGGTCGACCGGGAAACGCGCACCCTGCGCCGCATCGGCGGCGTGCGGCAGCATCAGGGTCAGCACCAAGCCACCGTTGATGCGCTGGACCGGGGCAATTACGAACTCACAGCCAACGGCCTCAGCGGGCAGGGTCGCACCATCGGGCAAGCGGGAAAAGTCCAACGCTACGCCGTTGACCTCCAACGTATCGCCCGATTTGGATACAGACAGGCTCACATCAGAGCGAACTGGTGAAAGCTTGATAAGCATTAGAACCACCTCCCGACTGCTTTCCACGAGAAAACAATATCTGCCGTGGATGCGACATATAACTGGAACGTTAGCGTTCCGTTACCGGCATTGGCTCGATAGGGAATACATATCACCCTGTACACGCCCTCTGTAACTCCGCCACTCAGTTCAACTGGTGCGCTGCCCGCGAAGGCAACCGGCCAGGTGATAGTTGCACCGCCGGGAGAAATGTATTGACCGCCGGCTGCGGTTGATACACCACCTGTGTAGGTTCCGGTTCCGAAACAGATCATGAGGCCGCATGCGAACTTTACGTAATGACCATTCGCGTTGCTGCCAATCTCCATGACTGCACCAGTCGGGGCGCCGCCGCTTTGGCTCACCGTTCCGACGATATCCGCCACAGCCGCAGATTTCAGCCCGAGTCCGCTACGGGCTAAGGCCGCCGTATTGCCACCGGTACCACCCTTGTTCACTGGCACCACATTCTCGGTCGATACCGAGCCCAGCCCGGCCAACGTCGAACCCCAGGTGTTGGCGATGTCGTTGAACTTGTCGGCCAGGGTCTTGGTGTAGCCCTGCACCGGCACGATTGCATAGGTGCCGCCGGCTACTGTTGCCCCCTTATATGCCGGCAGGATGCTGAGCACCGTGCCGCTGGCAATGTTGGTCACCTCGTACCAGTTGCCGTCCGGCCCCAGCAGAGCATCGCCCACCCGGGCATTCGCGGAAAAGTTGGTGCCGGTACCGGTCACCGTTGTTTGGCCAGCCGTGATCGCGACCGTGCCTGTCCTGTACCAGGGCATAGGATGCTCCGATTAGTTGAATGGGAATGGCAGGTTGTCCGTCTTGATGACGAGCGCCTGCGGGTATCGATCGGTGGGGATGTCGAAATAGCTGGTGGCAGCAGTAGTGCTGTAAATCATCGTGGTGCGCGCAGCGTCGCAGGCCATGAAGTAGATGCCTCCGGCTGCACCATATGCGCCATCCATGTGCGCTTGCATGCTCCCGCGAGCCGGGAATGGCGAGCCTGGCGAAGACATATCATCCATGATCCCTTGCCCGAGCGAGCGTGAAAAGGTCGTGCTAGCAGCGAACTCACCCGATCCTATCGCGATAAAGATCCTCGCCACGCAGTAGTAGGGGCCGCTACTGATAAACCTGGTAGCCTGTTTGGTCGCGCCGGCGAAAGGAACGCCGTCTACTGTTTGGGCCGCCCTCGCAGGAAGCTTTTCAATTTTTCCGCCACGCCCTGCCGGGTCGGTGGTTTCGCGGCGATAGCCTGGCCTTGTGCCTGGCCACGCCCTGTCCAATCGAGCCGGGCATCGAGCGCGAGCATGATGTGTGGGATCGGGGTGTGCCAAGCGGTATCGGGCGGCCAGCCAAGCCAGCCGGTAGCCACGCCGAACAGGTAGTCAACGTAGCTCCCGTTCTTCACTGCGCTGTGCTGGCCGCCTCGTCCTTTCCCCGGGCGGCCACGCTCGGCGGTACCGGGTTGAGCAGCACGGTAATGAAGTCGGTCAGTTGCCCCGACACCTTGGCTACGCCCGTGCGGAACACATCGCCCGCGATGACCGCGTGCTCGTCGGGCTTGAGATTGGCGCCGGCGATGATGATGTCCGCACAGGCGGCGATGCTCATAAGCCTCATGGATTCCAGCGCCGCACGCAGCCCACCGAAGCGGGATTCGATGAGCAATGCCGCGTCCAGGGTGGGCTTGAGGGTGTAGCTGCGGCCACCGATCACGATTGTGACCGGACCGCATGAGGCCTGTCTGGCCCGTGGCCCAGTGGGCGTGGCGCAGAATGAAGGTGAGGAGCAGCCAGGCCGCGACAAGGCGGTCGAGTTGTGGAATGCGAGAGCCGAGCAGCACCAGGGCGAGCCGGCTGTATCGATCCCCGAGGGTTACTGCCTCATGCCAAGGCGACTCACTGCCGAGAACGGAGCCAAAGCCCTGCTGCTTGGCGAGTTCAAGCTGGAGGTAACGCGCGAGTGCCCCGAATGCCTGGAACTGGACGAGCCTTTAGAGGGCTGCGAGATCTGCGACGGTGAGGGCGAATACGCGCAGCGCTACACCATCCCATGGGAACAGATCAAATTCATCTACAGCGAGGCCGTGAAGGGTCTTGCTCTCCAGCCGAACGTCACCTGCAAGCCATCATGACATTCGGAGTACAAAAGTACTCCACCCAGCTGTAACCCCTCTCCCCTCTATTCACTGCCGCGATATGGCGGCCAAGGAATCGTCATGCCTGAAGAAATTAAGCTGATCCAACGTGTGGCCGTCGAGCGCGATGAAGACGGCTGGTGGAGTCACCCCGATGAGCCGGACTTCGACGAAGACTACGCCGCCTTCAAAGCCTGGCTCTTACAACAGGGGCTGGAGCTGAAGCAGTGGCACATGGATTCGGATATCGGCGACCACCACCCTTACGACGACCGCGAGTGCCACTGCCTCGGCTGGGAGCCTGAATGCCCGGGGCCTGAATGGTTTCTGCTCGGGATCTTCGATACAGAGGATGGCCCGTGTGTCAGCTGGGCGAGGCGGAAGGCCGAGGAAGCCTGGTCAGTGAGTGGCGATGACGGATCGTGGGACTACCCGAACCTTACCGCGCTGATTCGTGACAACTTCGGCAGCGCAGCGGATAGCACCAGCTTCGGCCCAGGCCGGGGCAACGGCCTCAAGGTGGGCGACACTGTACATACCGGAACAGTCTGCAAGGCAGACCCTGCCAGCTTCCTCCCCGATGCCGATGACCTGCTCAATCACATGTTCGAGGCCGCCGCCGGAAGCGACGCGGGGGAATGGGTCGACAACTACCCGGACATTGACGACGAGGCGAAGGCTGCCCTTGAGCAAGCCATGAAGCCGCTGCAGGCTTGGGCCCGCCAGTTCTGCCAACCCAACTTCTTCACCATCGAGAAGATGGACACCCACACCATTACGAAGGAAGACGTACTACTAGCCGCGCTAGCTGGGGCTCAGCCATGACCCGCCTCGCCCTCTGCCTCCTGCTGCTGGCCACCGGCGCCAGCGCGGGAGATCTTCCAGCCAATGTCCGCTCCTTCGAAGACAAGCCGCGCGGCGTCGTCTGCTACGAACTGAACGGCCTGGCCATCAGCTGCGTGAAGGTCTGGATGCCGCAAGTAGCCGACAACCAGCGCCAGCTCTCCCCGCACGAAACACAACCCGAACCTACACCCGCACTGGCGCCTGGGCGCTGGATTGATGAGAGGTATCAGCTGTGAAACTGACCGACAACCAGCAGCGTGTACTCGATGCTTTGCGCGAAATCTCCCGTGCCAATGCAGTGCGGTACCGGGAAAAAGCCCCGTACCTGTACGAGAAAGACTGCAAGAAGTTGGCTGCCGGCGATCAAGCCTGCGCCTTTGGAATGGGAGGGCTGAGCTACCAGGTCGGCTCTCGACTCAACCTACCAGCAGCTTCGGTGCTTAGCACGTTCAAGGTTTTGGAGAGAAAAGGCCTTGTCATGCGCGAATCCAGCTACCCGGAGCATCAACGCCCCCGCTATTGGTGGCCAGTCAGTCTCGCTGCAGAGCTGGCAGCACAACTCCTTCCAGCCGAGAAGGTGTCGCCATGACCGATCTGATCGAAGTGAGGGTATCCAACCTCATCGGTGCACCGCTTGACTGGGCGGTGGCCATGGCCGAAGGCTTCGGCACTGACCCTGAGTGCAGGACCACAATCTGGCGCAGCCGGACTGACCCTACCAGCGTCAGCATCCGCGGCGCGGCTGATGGCTTCGGCTATCGCCCTTCCAACAACTGGGAGCACGGCGGCCCGCTGCTCGAAAAGCACCAGGCAGGGTTGAGCCATGACCGGTATTTGTCAGGCGGGCCATGTGGCTGGAGCGCAGGCCCGCTCAACTCGACCTGGCTTTCCGGACCTACCCCCCTTATTGCCTTCTGCCGTTCCCTGGTTCACTCAGAGCTTGGGCCGATCGTGCGGGTACCAAAGGAGCTACTGCCATGATCGCCCTCGCCTACATGGCCTCCAGGGGGCCGCGATGATCCCCCGCAAAGGCTGGTTCCGGCGCCAACTCGAATCCGGCCTGATCCTGCTGGCCGCCTGGATCCTCGGTGGTCGCAACGTCACCAGATCGCCAGTCGTATCGCGCAGGGACAACAGCGAAATGTTCGAAATGGACTTCCAACTGCGCGACATCGCCCGCCGCATCCGCCAGCAGTACAAAGCCTAACCCCGCCCCCTACAACTCAGCCCGCCGCACGGCAGCACCATTTCGGTGACAGCGCCAAAGTGGGTATCCTCAAACATCCAGCAAGCCCGCCGGCACCGCGCGGGGAGGAACACCAATGTCTGAACATAAAACGATGTGCATCTACCACGGCAACTGCGCGGACGGTTTCGGCGCCGCCTGGGCGGTCCGCAAGGCCTTGGGCGACAGTGTCGAGTTCGTGGCCGCCAAGCATGGCGACGCACCGCCAGATGTGACCAATTTCGACGTTATCATTGTCGACTTCAGCTACAAGCGCGACGTGCTGGCCGATATGGGCAAAGTCGCCAAGACGGTCTTGGTGCTCGACCACCACAAAACGGCTCAGGCCGATCTCGATTGCTTCGATCCATTCGAGGCAGGCGTGCGTACCGATCGCACTGACTTCCCCGGGTCGCCGAAGCAGCTTGGATGGGAAACGGCGATTGCTATCGCCTCCGAGCGCGGGGCACCGCGGGTCGCGGTCTGCTTCGACATGCACCGGAGTGGCGCCATGCTGGCCTGGGACCACTTCCATCCCGGGCAGCAACCGCCGAAGCTGCTGCGGCACATTCAAGACCGCGACCTCTGGCTGTTCAAGCTGGACGGCACCCGCGAGATTCAAGCCAACCTGTTCAGCTACCCCTATGACTTCGGCGTCTGGGACAAGTTGATGGCCGCCGACGCTGACAGCCTCCGCTCGGACGGCGCCGCGATTGAGCGAAAACATCAGAAGGACGTTGCAGAGCTGGTGGCTGTGACCAAGCGCCGCCTAGTCATCGCCGGTCACGATGTGCCGGTGGCCAGTCTGCCATACACGCTCACGAGCGATGCGGGTCACCTCATGGCCCAGGGCGAACCATTCGCCGCCTGCTACTGGGACACCCCTGATGGCCGCGTATTCAGCCTGCGCAGCACCGACGAGGGCATGGATGTGTCGGAGATCGCCAAGCAGTACGGCGGTGGTGGCCACCGCAACGCTTCCGGCTTCCGCGTGCCGTTCGGCCACGAACTGACCAAGTAACTCCCCTCTTCCACTCAAGGCCGGCGGCAATGGCTGCCGGTCGAGGATCACCTATGTCCGCAATAAACCGTTTCCACGAAGTAGCCAACGATGCCCTGGTACAGATCAGCGACAATCTGGAGCCAGGAGCCAAGCTCACCCTGGCGATCTACGTACCAGGCGAACCTGAGCAAGACATCGTCCTGATGGGCCCTGGTGTTGCTGCTGATGAGGTCGTGAACACCCTGCGCCGGCGTGCCGCCCTGAGCCTTGATGGCGACAACGCCTACAAGCGCGGGGTATGCGATGTAGCCGTAGGGGCAATGGCGGCCGGGAAGCAGAACAATAACGAGCCGCCCGCGGGGCACTGGGGCCAGCGATTCTGGGATATCGGCCGGGCCGAGGGCGCACTGCAGGAAGAACTGATTCAGGCACTCCACTTGGCCCGCAAAGAACTGGACACCTGCCAGCGGGTGATCCACTACGCCGGCGGATTCGATCCGGCCTACGTCAATGATGCCCAGGCGGCGCTCAAGGTCGCCGACGCTGTGCTCGAGAAAGTCCCCGCCTAACCACCAACCTGCCGCCGCCGGCGGCGTGGAGACCACAATGAAGAAAGAACTGATCAAGATCAGCGAATTTCAGCGCCGGAAATGGGGTGAGAACGGCACGCCACTATGCTCACAGGCAATTCGCAATCACATCCGGAACCGCAAGATCCCAGGCGAGCGGATAGGCAACATTTGGTACGTTGATTGGGCCGCCTACCAACGAACCACCGGCAACAACCTGGTTGATATGGTGCTTAAAGGAGTCGCGTGATGGTTCCTCGACCAAGGAACAAGGCCAATAAAGGCCTGCCCATGAACCTCTACTTTGACGCTCGGCGGGGCACCTATAGATATCGACGCCCCACCGATGGGAAGTGGTTTCAGTTCGGCTCAGACCGTGGTCGAGCCATAGATGCAGCCGCGCAGCTCAACACCGCATTCCTATGTGGGGGTGACTTGGTGGCGGAAGTTCTTGGCGAGAGCACCGTGACGTTGGGCGAATTCCTAATCACTTATGAGCGCGATGTGCTACCCCCTCGGGAGCTCGCAAAGGCAACGTTAGATCTGTATGCGGTCAGGTTTAAGCAGATTAGGGTCACTTTCAGCGAACGGCCTATCGACCAGATCACCATCAGAATGATTGCTGAGTTTCTTGAGCCGCTAACCCCGAGGGCGAGCAACCAAGCTCGCGCAATCCTGATCGATCTGTTCAACCATGCCGCCGCAAAAGGCCTGTGTCCGGATAACCCTGCGGCCAACACGATTCCAAAAATAGAGAAGAAGCAGCGCAAGCGGCACACTGTAGAAGGCCTTAAAGCAATTCGCGATAAGTCCCCGCGCTGGCTGCAGAACGCCATTGATCTTGCGCTGATTACCGCGCAACGGCGCGGCGACATCCTCGACATGAAGTTCGAGGACGTGCGCGACGGATATCTGTATGTCGTGCAGAACAAGACAGAAAAGGCTTCAGATGCTGGTTGGCTGAAGATAAAAGTCACCGACCAACTGAGCGAGGTGCTCAATCGCTGTAGGGACGACATCCTGTCTCCCTACCTGGTCCACCGCCGCCCGGAGCGGAAGAAGAAACGCGAAGGGAAGGATCATTGGACGAAGGTTGACGAGAGATTTCTCACTCGGGCCTTCAAGGATGCGAGGGATGCCGCCGGCTGCTATAGCGATCTCAAAGAAGAGGAGATGCCGGGGTTTCATGAAGTGCGCGCCCTTTCCCTTCATCTGTACAAGCGAGCTGGCAAGGACGGTCAGAAGATCGCAGGTCATACCACGGAAGGGATGACCAGAAACTATCAGAAAGGACACGAAGATGTGGTGTGGTCCGAGGTCGAAGCAGACCTAGATATTGGCGAATTCGCCAGGTAGTTTTGCGCCTATTTTGCGCATGTTTTGCGCACGCACAAAAAAGCCGGTTGAGCTAACCGGCTTAAGTGTCTGATTTTACTCAGGAATAATGGTCGGGACGGAGTGATTCGAACACTCGACCCCTTGCACCCCATGCAAGTGCGCTACCGGGCTGCGCTACGCCCCGACTGGGCTTTGAAGCATGTTCTCAATCTTGCCGAGAACGTTGAAGAATGTACCCTAACCCTCTGATAAATGAAAGCTTTTTCTCAAAAAAATTTCCACTCATCAGAAACCCAGCTTACTTCTTCAAAACCACCAATACATCCTCCAATTCAACAATCATCTGCCGAATCAGCTGCTTGTACTGGCTGGATTCATCTTTAGCCTCATCACTGGAGAGCCTCAACCGCGCCCCGCCAATGGTGAACCCCTGGTCATACAGCAACGCACGAATCTGACGGATCATCAGCACATCCTGCCGCTGGTAATACCGCCGGTTCCCCCGCCGCTTCACAGGGTTCAGCTGGTCGAACTCCTGCTCCCAATACCGCAGCACGTGTGGCTTTACGGCACACAACTCACTCACTTCACCAATGGTGAAGTAGCGTTTGCCCGGTATGGGGGGCAGTTCGTCGTTATGGCTTGGTTCCAGCATAGGCCTCAACCCGGGCCTTCAACTTCTGCCCTGGACGAAAGGTGACGACGCGCCGCGCGGTGATCGGGATCTCTTCCCCAGTCTTGGGGTTGCGGCCCGGCCGCTGGCGTTTGTCGCGAAGGTCGAAGTTGCCGAAACCGGACAGCTTGACCTGCTCGTTCTCTTCAAGTGCGTGCCGAATTTCTTCAAAAAACAGCTCGACCAGCTCCTTGGCCTCACGCTTGTTAAGCCCCAGCTCCTCGTACAGCCTTTCGGCCATCTCAGCTTTCGTCAGAGCACCCATGCCGTTATTTCCTTAACGTGGTGTTCAACCTTTGTTCGAGCGAGGTGAGGATGTTTTGCAGGGTAGTGTTCACCTCATCGTCGTTAAGAGTGCGCGATGGATGCTGCCAGGTCAAGCCGACGGCAAGGCTTTTTCTATCAGGATCAATGCCTTTACCTTGGTACACATCAAACAGCCTGAGGTCTGTGAGCCATTCGCCTGCATTGTCACGAATTAATTCAAGCACCGCGCTAGAAGCCACATCACGTCCTGCGATCAAAGCCAGGTCACGACGGGTTTCCGGGAACTTGGACAGTTCGCTGAATTTCGGCAGGCGGCCTTCGACCACATCGCCCAGCACCAGCTCGAACAGGAACACCGGACGGTCCAGGCCCAGGGCCTTGGCCAGCTCTGGGTGGATGGCGCCGAGGTAGCCGACCAGTTTGCCGTCGCGCTCGATGGCAGCGGTCTGGCCTGGGTGCAGGGCTGGGTGTTTGCCGGCACTGAAGGTGAAGTCGCTCAGGGCGCCGGAGTAACCCAGCAGGGCTTCCACGTCGGCTTTCACGTCGAAGAAATCGACGCCGTCGCGGCCGTTGGCCCAGCCTTCTGGCAGGCGGCTGCCGGTGATGACGCCGGCAATCATTGGCTGCTGCTGCAAGTCACCCAGTTGGCCGACAAAGCGCAAGCCGCTTTCGAACAGGCGCACACGGTCTTGCTGGCGGTTCAGGTTGTGCTGCAGTGCCTTGACCAGGCCCGGCCACAGCGAGGCGCGCATGGCGGCCATGTCGCTGGAGATGGGGTTGGCCAGCAGCAGCGGCTCTACGCCCGGGCTGAACAGTTCGAACAGTTTCGGGTCGATGAAGCTGTAGGTGATGGCTTCCTGGTAGCCGCGGGCAACCAGCAGCCGGCGCAGGGTCGGCAGGTCACCGCGGGTTTCCGGCTTGCCCTGTGGGGCCAGGCGGGCTTGCGGGTAGCGTACAGGCAGGTTGTTGTAGCCGTACAGGCGGGCCAGCTCTTCGATCAGGTCCACTTCCAGGCTGATGTCGAAGCGGTGGCTTGGCACGCTGACGGTCCACTGCCCTTCCCCGCTCTTGGTCGTGGTCAGCTCGAGGGCGTTGAGCAACTGCTCGACCTGGGCTGGGTCCATTTCCATGCCAAGCATCTGGGTGATGCGTTCGGCGCGCAGGGTGACCGGGGCTACTTGTGGCAGGTGCTGTTCGCTGACCGCTTCGACCACAGGGCCGGCTTCGCCGCCAACGATGTCCAGCAGCAACTGCGTGGCGCGCTCCATGGCTTCGCGGGCCAGTTGCGAGTCGACGCCGCGCTCGTAGCGATGCGAGGCATCGGTGTGCAGGCCATAGGAACGGGCTTTACCAGCGACGGAAATCGGCTCGAAGAAGGCACTTTCCAGGAACAGATCGCGGGTTTTTTCGGTGTTCACACCGCTGTGCTCGCCACCCATGACGCCGGCGATGGCCAGAGCGCGGGTGTGGTCGGCGATGACCAGGGTGTCGGCACGCAGGGCCACTTCCTGGCCGTCGAGCAGGACGAGCTTTTCGCCCTCTTCGGCCATGCGCACGCGGATGCCGCCGTTGATTTCTGCCAGGTCGAAGGCGTGCATCGGCTGGCCGAGTTCGAGCATCACGTAGTTGGTGACGTCGACGGCAGCGTCGATGCTGCGTACGTCGCTGCGGCGCAGGCGTTCGACCATCCACAGTGGGGTTGGCTTGCTCAGGTCGACGTTACGGATAACGCGGCCCAGGTAGCGCGGGCAGGCAGCCGGGGCGCTGACTTCGACCGGGCGCACTTCGTCATGGGCGGCCGCTACGGCTGGCACCACCGGGCGGGTGACCGGGGTGTCGTACAGGGCGCTGACGTCGCGGGCCAGGCCGGCGATGGACAGGCAGTCGCCTCGGTTCGGGGTCAGGCCGATTTCGATGCTGGCATCATCCAGGCTCAGGTACGTGCGAATGTCTTCACCAACCGGAGCGTCGGCAGCCAGCTCCAGCAGGCCGTCGTTTTCTTCGCTGATCTGCAGTTCGGCAGCCGAGCACAGCATGCCGAAGGACTCGACACCGCGCAGCTTGGCCTTCTTGATCTTGAAGTCGCCTGGCAGCTCGGCACCGATCATGGCGAACGGGATCTTGATGCCCGGGCGGGCGTTAGGGGCGCCGCACACAACCTGGAAGGTTTCCTGGCCGCTGCTTACCTGGCACACGCGCAGCTTGTCGGCGTCCGGGTGTTGTTCGGTGGCGAGAATTTCGCCCACGACGATGCCGCTGAACTGGCCGGCAGCGGGGGTAACGCTGTCAACTTCGAGGCCGGCCATGGACAGGCGGGCGACCAGTTCGTCACGGGAGACTTGCGGGTTGACCCAACCGCGCAGCCACTGTTCACTGAATTTCATGCTGTTCTCCTGAAAGTTGCGTCGATTGGGCCTAGCGGAATTGGGCTAGGAACCGCAGGTCGTTGTCGAAGAACAGACGCAAATCGTTGACGCCATAACGCAGCATGGCCAGGCGCTCGGCACCCATGCCGAAGGCAAAGCCCTGGAACTCTTCTGGGTCGATGCCGGACATGCGCAACACATTCGGGTGCACCATGCCGCAGCCCATCACTTCCAGCCAGCCAGTTTGCTTGCACACGCGGCAGCCATTGCCGGAGCACATCACGCACTGGATATCGACTTCTGCAGACGGCTCGGTGAAGGGGAAGAACGATGGGCGGAAACGGACCGCCAGTTCTTTCTCGAAGAATACGCGCAGGAATTCTTCGATGGTGCCCTTGAGGTCGGCGAAGTTGATATCGCGATCGATCAGCAGGCCTTCGACCTGGTGGAACATCGGCGAGTGGGTGATATCCGAGTCGCAGCGGTATACGCGGCCCGGGCACACAATGCGGATGGGCGGCTGGGTGGACTCCATGGTCCGCACCTGCACCGGCGAGGTGTGGGTACGCAGCAGCATGTTGGCATTGAAGTAGAAGGTGTCGTGCATCGCCCGCGCCGGGTGGTGGCCAGGGATGTTGAGCGCTTCGAAGTTGTGGTAGTCGTCTTCCACCTCTGGGCCTTCGGCAATGCCGTAGCCAATATGGGTGAAGAACTGCTCGATGCGCTCGAGTGTACGGGTGATCGGGTGCAGGCCACCGGTGGCCTGGCCGCGGCCTGGCAGGGTGACGTCAATGCATTCGGCAGCCAGGCGAGCGCTGAGCTCGGCTTCCTCAAAGGCAGCCTTGCGGGCATTGAGCACAACGGTGACGCGCTCTTTGGCGTCGTTGATCAGCGCGCCGACTTTCGGCCGCTCTTCGGCTGGCAGGTTGCCCAGGGTCTTCATCACCTGGGTCAGCTCGCCCTTCTTGCCGAGATAATTAACCCGGATCTGTTCCAGGGCGTTGATGTCTTCAGCGCGTTCCACGGCCTCTAGGGCTTGGGAGACCAGCGCATCCAGGTTTTCCATGTACAGACTCCAGATACGAAAATAGGGGAAGAGCTTTGAAGGCTCTTCCCCTATCGATGACGTTCAATGCCCGGCAGCGCTAGCACCGCCGGGTGATTGTCGCGGGTACTTAAGCCAGAACGGCTTTAGCTTTCTCGACAATCGCAGCAAACGCCGCTTTTTCGTTCACTGCCAGATCAGCCAGAACCTTACGGTCGATTTCGATCGAAGCCTTTTTCAGGCCAGCAATCAGACGGCTGTAGGACAGACCGTTGGTGCGGGCACCGGCGTTGATACGAGCGATCCACAGTGCGCGGAACTGACGCTTCTTCTGGCGACGGTCGCGGTAGGCGTATTGGCCTGCCTTGATGACCGCTTGCTTGGCTACACGGAATACGCGCGAACGTGCGCCGTAGTAACCTTTAGCCAGTTTCAGAATTTTTTTGTGACGCTTACGAGCGATAACGCCGCGCTTAACACGAGCCATGAGTAACTTCCTCTATCTTAACCAGAATTAACGAACGCGCAGCATGCGCTCGACTTTTGCGACGTCGGACGGGTGCAGCAAGCTGGCACCGCGCAGTTGACGCTTACGCTTGGTCGACATTTTGGTCAGGATGTGGCTCTTGAAAGCGTGCTTGTGCTTGAAGCCCGAAGCTGTCTTCAGGAAGCGCTTCGCAGCACCGCTCTTGGTTTTCATTTTTGGCATGTTGGAACTCCGCATTCGATAAAATTACACATAATCATCAGGCCTGCCGTGCCCGGGAGATTACTTCTTTTTCTTGGGGGCGATGACCATCATAAGCTGGCGTCCTTCCATCTTCGGATGCTGCTCAACGGTGCCGTATTCGGCGAGGTCGGCTTCGACCCGCTTCAACAGCTCCATGCCCAGCTCCTGGTGGGCCATCTCACGACCACGGAATCTCAGAGAGATCTTGGCCTTGTCCCCATCGGTAAGGAAACGTACCAGGTTGCGTAGTTTTACCTGGTAATCCCCATCCTCCGTCCCTGGACGAAACTTGATTTCTTTGATCTGGATCTGCTTCTGGTTTTTCTTGGCTTCGTTAGCCTGCTTCTTCTTCTCGAAGAGGTGCTTGCCGTAGTCCATGACCTTGCAGACGGGTGGTACCGCGTCTGCAGAGATTTCTACCAGGTCCAGCTTCGCTTCATCAGCGATACGCAGCGCTTCATCAATCGAGACGATGCCAACCTGCTCGCCGTCTGCGCCAATTAACCGAACCTCGCGGGCCGAGATATTCTCGTTGATCGGGGCCTTCGGTACAGCACGCTTATCGTTTCTCATTTCACGCTTAATAGTCATTACTCCGATTCTTGGCGACCACGCCGGGAAACCGCTTGTGTCAGAAGCTCAACGAATTGGGCGACGGGCATGGAGCCCAGGTCTGCGCCTTCGCGAGTACGCACAGCGACGGTTTGCGTTTCGACTTCGCGGTCCCCTATAACCAAAAGGTACGGGACCTTGAGCAAAGTATGCTCGCGGATTTTAAAGCCGATCTTCTCATTTCTCAAGTCCGACTTGGCACGGAAACCGCTTCCGTTCAGAGATTTCTCAACCTCAAGGGCAAAATCGGCCTGTTTGTCGGTGATATTCATGATCACCGCCTGGGTTGGGGCCAGCCACGCCGGGAACACGCCAGCGTAGTGTTCGATCAGCATGCCGATGAAGCGCTCGAACGAACCAAGGATGGCGCGGTGCAGCATGACCGGGCGAACTCGGCTGTTATCTTCGGCAATATAGCTGGCATCCAGACGCTCTGGCAGGTTCGGGTCGTACTGCAGGGTACCGCACTGCCAGTTACGGCCGAGGCAGTCGCGCAGGGTGAACTCGATTTTCGGACCGTAGAAGGCGCCCTCGCCAGGCTGGTACTCCCACTCGAGGCCGGATTCGTTCAGGGCATCGGCCAGCGCGGTTTCAGCACGGTCCCACAACTCTTCGGAACCGACACGCTTGGCCGGGCGAGTGGACAGTTTCATGGCGATGTCGCTGAAACCGAAGTCCTTGTAAACGTCCAGGGTCAGCTTGATGAAGTCGGCGGCTTCTTTCTTCACCTGTTCTTCGGTGCAGAAAATGTGCGCGTCGTCCTGTACGAAGCCACGCACGCGCATGATGCCGTGCAGTGCGCCGGAGGGCTCGTTACGGTGGCAGGCACCGAACTCGGCCAGACGCAGCGGCAGGTCGCGGTAGCTTTTCAGGCCCTGGTTGAACACCTGCACGTGGCACGGGCAGTTCATCGGTTTTACCGCGTAGTCACGGCTTTCCGACGAAGTGGTGAACATGTTTTCGGCATAGTTGGACCAGTGGCCGGAACGCTCCCACAGGATGCGGTCGACAACCTGCGGGGTCTTGATTTCCTGGTAGCCGTTTTCGCGCTGCACGCCACGCATGTACTGCTCGAGTACCTGGTAGACGGTCCAGCCGTTGGCGTGCCAGAACACCATACCCGGGGCTTCTTCCTGCAGGTGGAACAGGTCGAGCTGCTTGCCGATCTTGCGGTGGTCGCGTTTTTCGGCTTCTTCGATGCGCTGGATGTACGCAGCCAGCTGCTTCTTGTCAGCCCAGGCCGTGCCGTACACGCGCTGCAGCTGCTCGTTCTTGGCATCGCCACGCCAGTAGGCGCCGGACAGCTTGGTCAGCTTGAATGCCTTGAGGAAGCGGGTGTTCGGCACGTGCGGGCCACGGCACATGTCGACGTATTCTTCGTGGTAGTACAGGCCCATGGCCTGTTCATCCGGCATGTCTTCGACCAGACGCAGCTTGTAGTCTTCGCCACGAGCCTTGAACACCTCGATGACTTCGGCGCGCGGGGTCATTTTCTTGACCACGTCGTAGTCTTTTTCGATCAGCTCCATCATGCGCTTTTCGATGGCGGCCATGTCTTCTGGCGTGAAGGGGCGCTCATAGGCGATGTCGTAATAGAAGCCTTCGTCGATCACCGGGCCGATCACCATCCTGGCGGTCGGGTACAGCTGCTTCACGGCGTGGCCAACCAGGTGGGCGCACGAGTGACGGATGATCTCCAGTCCCTCTTCATCTTTAGGGGTGATGATCTGCAGGGTGGCGTCGTTGCTGATCAGGTCACACGCATCGACCAGCTTGCCGTCGACCTTGCCGGCCACAGTGGCCTTGGCCAGGCCAGCGCCGATGGAAGCAGCTACTTCGGCTACGGATACGGCGTGATCGAACGAACGTTGACTGCCATCGGGAAGAGTAATAACGGGCATGGCGCCTCCTCTCCTAGTGGTGACCCCTACCAAAGGTCACGTGGGTTGGGATGAGCCAGTACAAGATCCGACCTGCCTTCCGGTAAAAGGAAGCCTGCCCCACAGTGGCAGAAGCCTTTCGGCTTGTCAGGGACGAACCAGAGTGACTGGAAAGAAAAAAGATAGCTGCAGCCGGCAACAGCGCGACCGCAGGCCGGGCATGCTAGCACGCGGGTTGCACCCCAGGCAGAAATATTTGGAAATTGCACCACAGCGGTGAACTAACGCGGAAAAATACCGCTCAGACTTTGGGAAGCAACCTACTCTTGATGAGACCTTAACCCAAGGAGTAACTGGTGATGCGAGTTCCGTCTCTTCTGGCCCTGGCGGCCGCTGGCGCCCTGCTGCTGCCCGTGGCTGCGAACGCCGGCAACTTCCCCCCTGGGAAGGAGGCCGGCTACATGACCCAGTGCACGCAAGTGGCCAGCGGCCAGGGCGTTGACGCTGCCACCGCGAAAAAGCACTGCGAATGCGGCGCGCAAGCCATCAAAAAGAACTTCACCGACGCCGAGATTGCCGACCTCGACAGCAAGGACGGCGTTGACGCCAAGCTGATGCAGAGGGCGCAGATGGTGGTGAAACAGGCCTGTGCACCGAAGAGCTGAAACCTTAAAGTCAGCGGCGACCAGCCATTCTTTGAGCTGGATCAATATCCTGCGAAGGTAAAAGGCGCTAGATGCGCAGAATTAGACTATGATGTATCCCGTGCTCCGTAGCCTCGGCCGCATTGCACCACTGAAAAAACTAAATGTTCTGGAGATTCACCCATGTCCAATCGCCAACAAGGCACCGTCAAATGGTTCAATGATGAGAAAGGCTACGGCTTCATCACCCCAGCAGGCGGCGGCGACGACCTGTTCGTACACTTCAAAGCCATCGAATCTGACGGCTTCAAGAGCCTGAAAGAAGGCCAGACTGTTTCCTTCGTCGCCGAGCGCGGCCAGAAGGGCATGCAGGCTGCACAGGTTCGTCCGGAGTAATTCGGATAGCTGTAAAAAAACCCGCCCTTGTGGCGGGTTTTTTTATGGGTGATGCATCATCTGAAGGGGCGGGATTGCCTGCAAAACAGACTTTAGGGTGAACGGCACGGGCTTCGCCCGTGTTCGCGAGCGAACCCGCCCCTACTGGCGACTGCGCAGGCTTTTCACATTTTGCGCAAGGCAGTTACCCCGCGTGCATCAACCGCAGTTGACGCGGGTTACCCTGCCCTGCTCGTCCACGTTCAGGTTCAGGCGCTCGGAGCGGTACTCCAGGGTGACCACATCGTGCGGCTTGAGAATGCGCGCCATCTGCGAGCCGCTGGCCTTGCGTGCCTGCTCCAGCAATTCGGCGCTGGCCTGCTTGCCCATGGCAAAGTCGGCACCACTGGCTTCGCAGCGGCCATCGTTGCCCACTGGCGCGGCCGGCGCAGCACCGCCATCAGCATTGCCACCAGTGCTGCAACCCGCCAGGACAGCAGCCACAGCCAGAGTTGCCAGGTAAGCACGGGTACGGAACATGAAGCCTCCTAAATCGGTCCGGGAACTGCCTGATCCGACAGCTCCGCTCATCATTTGTTGCAAAACCGGTCAAGTCTGCCTGAACTGTAGCAGCAAGACGAAAAGCAATCGTGACCGGATTTTGCACAACGTGCTGTGTTTGCCATATGCTTAGCTCGCACGGTCACCGGCGCAAAGCCATGATTTGCTGCAAGAAGTGGAGCGCATCCCGCCTCCATCGAACACCAGGGCCAGGTGTTCCTCTTCGTTCCGGGCCCCCAGCGAGAGCTTTTCATGAGCACCCACAGCATCGATGCCGATATCAAGGTCAAATGGGCCGAGGGCCAGAGTGCGTACAGCCCTGGCACACCGGAAGAGTTGCTGTTGATCGCCATCGACCTGCTGGTGCGCGATAACGGCGCCGAGGCGGCACGCAGCTTCATCGACCAGGTGTTCGAGCGCTACGCGCCGCACGCGGCTATTCCAATCGCGCCAGGCGGGCACTGAGCAGGTCGAACAGCCCCTGGGCATCACCCTGCTCCACCCACAGCACATTCGCTGGCTGCTTGAGCACGCCGTACCAGTCCGCAATTGTCTGGCCGAAAGTGGGCCCTTCGCGGCTGTCGATGCTCATGTGGATGCGCCGACCACTGAAAAGCTCGGGTTTTAACAGGTAAGCGATGACACTGGCGTCATGCACAGGGCCGCCGGGCATGCCGTACAGGTCCATGTCGTGGGTAATGTAGGCATTGAGGATGTCCACCACGCGCTTGCTGGCCTGGTTGTTCACGGCTGCCAGTTGCGTCAGGCGGGCGTTACTGGTCAGCAGCTTGTGGGTGACGTCCAGCGGCAGGTAGGTCAGCTGCACGCCGCTGGCCAGCACCACTTCGGCGGCATGCGGGTCGGCGTAGAGGTTGAACTCCGCCACCGGGGTGATGTTGCCACCATTGAAATGGGCTCCCCCCATGACCACCACCTCTTTGATGCCTTTGACGATGCCTGGGCGCTGGATCAGCGCCAGGGCCAGGTTGGTCTGCGGGCCAAGCATGGCGACGGTGATGCTGTGCGGTTTGGCTGCGCCGAGGGTATCGACCAAGTATTGCACGGCATTGCCCTGGGCCAGGGGGGCTTTCGGCTCGTGCACCTGGACACCGGTGAGGCCTTCTTCACCATGAACATCGGCGGCATAGATCGGCGTGCGCACCAATGGGCGGCCGGCACCGGCGTACACCGGGATGTCTTCGCGCCCGGCCCATTCGCGGGCCAGGCGGGCATTGCGCGAGGTCTTGTCCAGGCGCACGTTGCCGGCCACTGTGGTGATGGCGCGGATATTGAGCTCTTTGGGCGAAGCCATGGCCAGAAACAGCGCAACCACATCGTCGGCGCCGGGATCGGTGTCAATGATCAGGTCGATGGGGGCGGCCTGGAGGGTCGAGGCTGTGGCCATGAAGACGATTCCTTGTAGCAGGGACTTGAGCATGGGTGGCACTCCTGTTGCCTATGAATTATTCGTTTGCCCCCCCGGTGTCTTTTGTGGAACCGGCTAAAAGGTGACGCCGGAGATGAGGGCGATGTTGCTGTAGGGCTGACACTCGCCTGTACGCACCACCGCACGGGCACTACGCGACAGCACTTTGAAATCCTCATGGGCCAGCCATTCGCGCTTGCCCAGCTTGCCCTTCAATCGCTCGATTTCGACCAGCGCGGGTGGCACTACTTTTTGCATTTCTTCAGCCAGCACGTGCCGCTCAACCTGCAATTCGCTCAGCACCACTCGCAGCACGCTGGCGAAGTCCGGCAGGCCAGGCGTAATGGCCAGGTCGATAAATTCCACCCCCGGCGGCACCGGCAGCCCGGCATCGCCGATCACCAGGATATCGCCATGCCCCATGCCGGCAATGACCCGCGACAGGGCAACGTTCAACAGTGGGGTTTTCTTCACGGCGTCAGCTCCGCCAGGTAGGGAATCGACGGTTGGGCACCGGCACGGGTAACCGACAATGCTGCGGCACGCTGACCAAAGATGATCGCCTCACCCTCCTCCAACCCACGTACCAGGCCGGCAGCAAAGCCACCAATGAAGGTATCGCCGGCAGCGGTGGTGTCCAGCGGTTGCACGTGCGGCGCAGGATAGTGCTGATGGCCTTGGGCGGTAACCAGCAAGGCACCTTGCGCACCCAAGGTAATGATCACTTTGCCTGCCCCCAGCTGCAGCAAGCACTCGCCGGCGCGCCGGGCACTGTCCTGATCGGTCACCGCCACACCGGTCAAGGCTTCGGCCTCGCTTTCGTTAGGGGTAAGGTAATCGATATGCGCAAACCAGTCCGCTGGCAAGGGGCCGGTAGCAGGCGCCGGGTTCAGGATGACCTGCTTGCCCAGTTCGCGCGCCCTGGCCAGTGTGCAAGCCACAGTGTCAGTCGGCACTTCCAGCTGGCAGATGACCACCTCGGCAGCCTGCAGCAGTGCATCGAAGCGCAGCACCGACTGCGGCGTCAGCAGGCCGTTGGCGCCGGGAACGATGACAATACAGTTCTGGCTGGCGGCATCCACCGTGATCAGCGCCACACCGCTGGACACGCCTGGGCAGGTGCTGACGCCCTGACAGTCGACCCCCTCGACATACAAGGCCCGGTGCAGTTGCCGACCGTAATCATCATCCCCAACATTGCCGATCATCGCCACGCTGCCGCCCAGCCGCGCAGCCGCCACGGCCTGGTTGGCACCCTTGCCGCCCGGCACCGTGAAAAAGCTATCGCCGGGGAGTGTTTCGCCGGCCCGTGGCAGGCGCTGGGCGCGGGCCACCAGGTCCATATTGAGGCTGCCGACCACCACAACCTTGGCATTCATGACATTTCCTTAGCGTTAGCGGTAATCATTGAACAGGTCCGGGCGCGGCCCGGTGGACTCACGCAAAACGATACGCGGGGCGACAATGCGCTGCTCCGCCGCGCCTTGCCGGGGTGTAGCGATACGCGTCAGCAGCAACGAGGCAGCGCTCTCGCCCAGCTCGCGAATCGACTGGCCCACTGTGGTCAGCGGCGGGTACACGTAGCGGCTCAGTTCGATGTCGTCGAAGCCGATCACCGACAGCTCGCCGGGTACGCTGATATTGCGTTCGGCTGCAGCACGCAGCACACCAAAGCCGATCATGTCGTTGCCGGCAAAAATCGCCGAGGGCCGTTTGCCTTCCAGCACCTGCGCCGCCGCTGCATGGCCACCCGGGCTGGTGAAGTCGCAGTGCAGTACACGGCTGCCCAGCACAGGCGCCCCGGCTTCGGCCATGGCACGGCGGAAGCCGCTCAGGCGCAGCTGGGTAACCCCGGTTTCGGCGGGGCCGCCGATATAGGCAACATCGCGATGGCCAAGCCCCAGCAAGTGCTGGGTGGCCAGATACGCCCCCTGCTCGTGGTCAATGCGCACCAGGTCAGCATCGACGCCTTCCAGTTCACGGTCGACGATGACCATTGGCGTGCGCACACTGGCTAGGCTTTGCAGCAGGTCGTCGTCCTGGCCCACCGAGGCCACCACCAGGCCGTCGATGCGTTTTTCCAACAGCACGCGCAGGTAGCTGCGCTGCTTCTGCGGGTTGTCGTCGGAGTTGCACAGGATCACGCAATAGCCGTTGCGCTCGCAGGCGTCTTCGATACCCCGCGCCAGCTCGGCGAAGTACGGGTTGACGCTGTTAGGCACCAACAGGCCGATGGTGGCCGTGCTGCGCGCCTTCAGCGAGCGCGCCACCGCGCTGGGCACGTAATCCAGCTCAATGATGGCGGCTTCCACTTTCAGCCGCACCTGTTCGCTGACCGGCCGGGTCTTGTTGAGTACATGAGACACGGTGGTGTACGAAATACCCGCCAGTGCCGCGACGTCTTTGATGGTTGCCATGTTGTCAGTTCCGCCGGCCTGCACGCCGGCTACGGTAAGTGTCGAGCACCACGGCGATGACGATCACCGCCCCGGTGATGATGCGTTTGGTCGGCTCGCTGGCACCGATCTGCGCCAGCCCGGCGGCCAATACGGAAATGATCAGTACGCCAAAGAAGGTGCTGATGACCGAGCCACGTCCACCCATCAGGCTAGTGCCGCCGATCACGACGGCGGCAATGACCTGCAGCTCCAGGCCAGAGCCGGCATTGGGGTCGGCCGCTTCCAGCCGCGAGATCTGGAACAGCGCGGCCAGGCCGGCGAGCAGGCCCATCAGGGCGAACACCAGCACTTTGTAGGGGCGCGGATCGATACCGGCCAGGCGCACGGCCTCTTCGTTGGTGCCGATACCGATTAGGTAACGACCGAACACCGTACGCGTCAGGACCAACTGGGCGAGCACGATCACCAACAAGGCGATGATGAACGCCGGCGAAACACCAAAGGCGACCGGGTTGGAGAACCAGGCATAGGCGTCGCCGATATAGGCGGTGCGCGAGTCGGTGAACTGGTAGGCCAGGCCACGGGCCATCTCCAGCACACCAAGCGAAACGATGAACGACGGGATGCGCCAGGCCACGGTGACGCCACCGGTAATGCTGCCGGCCAATGCGGCCACAGCCATACCTAGCAGCGCCGAGGGCAGCACGCCCCAGCCCCAGCCGAGTATCGCCACGCTAACCGTCGAGGCGGCCAGCGCCAGCACCGAACCCACCGACAGGTCGATGCCGCCGATGATCAGCACAAAGGTCATGCCCACCGCCAGCACCATCAGGTCCGGGATCTGGTTGGCCAGCGTGCTGAAGGTGCCATACGACCAGAAGTGGCTGCTGAGGAACGAGAACAGCACGATCATCGCCAGCAAGGCGCCAGCCAGGCCCAGGTAGGTGCCCAGGCCAAAGTACGTACCGCTGCGGCGCATGGGGGCGGCGCCCTGGTTGTTTAGCGGGGTGGTTTTCATGCATCCATCCTGGGGGCTGCATCATGCAGCAGTGCGTCACGTTTCTGATAACCGGCGAAGGCGGCGGCAAGCAACTGGTCCTGGCTCCAATGATCACGCGCGAAGGTGTCGATCAGGCGGCCGGCGGACAGCACGGCGATGCGGTCGCAAATCAGCATCAGTTCGCGCAGGTCACTGGATACCACCACCAAGGCCTTGCCTTGACGCGCCAGCTCGGCCAGCAGGCCATAGATGTCGAACTTGGCGCCCACATCGATGCCACGCGTGGGTTCGTCGAACAGCAGCACCTGGCAATCGCGCTCCAGCCAGCGGCCAATCACCACCTTCTGCTGGTTACCGCCAGACAGCTCGCCCACCACTTGCTGCGCGCCTGCACTGCGAATGCGCATGGCCTGGATCTGGCGTTCGGCCAAAGCCTTTTCCGCCTCGCCATCAAGCACGCCGGCCCGCGATACTGCGCCCAGGTTGCCCAACGCAATGTTGGCGCTGATCGACTGCGTCAACAGCAGGCCCTCGCCTTTGCGGTCTTCGGTTATCAGCGCGATACCGGCCCGCACTGCAGCCTTGGGCGAGTCGATGTTTACCGCCTGCGGCGGTTGGCCCAGCGCGATACAGCCGCTGTCGGCGCGATCGGCACCGTAGATCAGGCGCAACAGCTCGGTACGGCCGGCGCCGATCAGACCGGAGATACCAAAAATTTCCCCTGCCCTGACTTCGAACGACACCTCGCGCACCTTGTCTCCGCGGCACAACTTGTCAACCTTGAGCAGCGGTGCACCTATCTGCCGCCGGCCCAGGTCGATATGCTCGCCCAGCTCGCGGCCGACCATCAGGTTGACCAGTTCGGCGCTGCTGTAGCGCTGGATCGGCTCGTCGCACACCAGTTTGCCATCGCGTAGCACAACGATGCGTTGCGCCACGCGCTGCAACTCTTCCAGGCGATGCGAGATATAAACAATGGCCACGCCACGCGCACGCAGGCGCTCGATCTGGGTGAACAGCAACTCCACCTCGCGCGCAGTGAGCATGGCCGTGGGTTCGTCCAGGATCAGTACATGGCAGTCACCGATCAGGTTGCGGGCAATCTCGACCATCTGCTGATGGCCGATGCCCAGCTCGCCGACCGGGGTGTCCGGGTCGATGGCGTCGAGCCCGACCCGGGCCATGGCGGCCATTGCCAGTTGGCGCAGGCGCTTGTGGCTGATCCAGCCAAAGCGGCTGGGCAGGTTGTCGAGAAACAGATTTTCCGCCACGGTCAGCGTCGGCAGCAGGTTCAACTCCTGCATGACCATGCGCACACCTAGGCGTTCGGCCTCACTGCGGCTGCCGGGCGCGTAGGCCTGGCCGCGGTAGGTCATGTGCCCGGTGGTGGGCAGCTCCAGGCCACCGATGAGCTTGGACAACGTGCTCTTGCCAGCGCCGTTCTCGCCGGTCAGGGCCAGCACTTCACCGGCGCGCAGGTTCAGGCTGACCTCGCCGAGCACGGGCTGGGCGTAGGTCTTGCCCAGGCCGCTGGCGGCGAGCACCACTTCATTGGCCGATGCAGGCATGGCCGATTCTCCTGGCAGCATCAGGGCTTCTTGGTGATGAGTTCGACCGGGGTCTGGATGACGTTGTTGGCATCCACATCAGGCTTTTCGCCCTTGACCATTTTCAGCGCCGCCTGAATGCCATACACCGCCTGCTGGCTGGCGGCCTGGTCGAGGGTGGCAAGCACGCGACCGTCTGCAAGCATTGGCTTGATGGCATTGATGTTGTCATAGCCCACCACTTGCACCTGGCCGGTCTTGCCAGCGGCACGCACGGCGGACACAGCGCCCAGGGCCATGCTGTCGTTGCCGGCCAGCAAGGCCTTCAGGTCGGGGTATTCGTTGAGCATGGAGGCTGCGACGGCGTTGCCTTTGTCGATCTCCCAATTGCCGCTTTGCACCGAGACGATGTTCATCTGCGCGGCATTCATGGCGTCCTTGAAGCCAGCGGTGCGCTGCTGGGCATTGGTGGTGGTCGGCACCCCTTCGATAATGCCCACCTGGTCACCGGCCTTGAGCTTCTGGCTGGCCAGGTAATCGCCAACCAGGCGCGCGCCCTTGCGGTTGTCGGGGCCGACGAAGGGAACGCTGATGCCTTTGCTCTTGAGCAGATCAGGGTCCAGACGGTTGTCGATATTGATCACCACCACCCCCTGGTCCATGGCCTTCTTCACCGCCGACACAAGTGCCTTCGAGTCAGCCGGCGCAATGACCAGGGCCTTGGCGCCGGCATTGACCATCTGCTCGACGATGCGGATCTGCTCGCCAGTGTCGGTTTCGTTCTTGATGCCGTTGGCGATCAGGTCGAACTCGTCGGCATGGGTCTTCTGGTAGTCCTTGGCGCCGTCTTCCATGGTGCGGAAGAATTCGTTGGCCAGCGACTTCATGACAAGGGCGACTTTGGGCTTGTCTTCGGCGTGGGCAGCAGACAATGGCAAGGCGAGGCTAAGCGAGGAAATGACAGCGAGGGCCAGCAGACGACCGGCGAACGGCAGCTTCATGGACGATGACTCCGAATCTTGTGTTTTTTATCGGATCGCAAACGTTTGCGTTGACCAACTATGGTAACAGGACCGTTGTTTGTCAAATCCGTTTGGCTATCGGAGGCCAGAGTGCCGCTGAGACCGATTATGCAGATTTTCCGAAAAACCGAACACCTTTACCTTTTTTTGTTCGGAATTGCGAATGCAGTCCCCCCTTTTTGCAGGCGCGGTCTCGCGTCACGAATGCGTCGCGCGGCGCCCTCGACTCGGTGCAACACCACGCATTGCCGGGGCTGCTACACAGCCCATTGCAGCGCACGGCCGTCCCAACCCTGGCGCACGTGGCGCCTTGGTACGAAAAGTGCGTGTAGCCGAGCGCGACTCAATAACTATCTCACTAGGAAGCGAGAACAATAACGATGAATGCCGCACTGAAAACCTTCGCCCCCAGCGCACTCGCCCTGCTGCTGATCCTGCCAACCAGCGCCTCGGCCAAGGAAGCCGAAACCCAACAAAAGCTGGCCAACGTGGTCATCCTCGCCACCGGCGGCACCATTGCCGGGGCCGGTGCCAGCGCTGCCAACAGCGCCACTTACCAGGCTGCCAAGCTGGGCGTCGACAAGCTCATCGCCGGCGTGCCAGAACTGGCCGACATCGCCAACGTACGCGGCGAACAAGTGATGCAGATCGCCTCCGAGAGCATCAGCAATGACGACCTGCTGAAACTGGGCAAGCGCGTCGCCGAGCTGGCCGAAAGCAAGGACGTCGACGGTATCGTCATCACCCACGGCACCGACACCCTCGAAGAAACCGCCTACTTCCTCAACCTGGTAGAGAAGACCGACAAGCCAATCGTGGTGGTCGGCTCGATGCGCCCGGGTACCGCCATGTCCGCCGACGGCATGCTCAACCTGTACAACGCCGTGGCCGTAGCCAGCGACAAACAGTCGCGTGGCAAAGGCGTGCTGGTGACCATGAACGACGAGATCCAGTCCGGCCGCGACGTGAGCAAGGCGGTCAACATCAAGACCGAAGCCTTCAAGAGCGCCTGGGGCCCGATGGGCATGGTAGTGGAAGGCAAATCGTACTGGTTCCGCCTGCCGGCCAAGCGCCATACGGTCAATTCCGAGTTCGACATCAAGCAGATCAGCAGCCTGCCGCAGGTGGACATTGCCTATGGCTATGGCAACGTCACCGACACCGCCTACAAGGCGCTGGCGCAGAACGGCGCCAAGGCGCTGATCCATGCCGGTACCGGCAACGGTTCGGTATCGTCGCGGGTAGTCCCGGCGCTGCAGGAACTGCGCAAGAACGGCGTGCAGATCATCCGCTCGTCGCATGTCAACCAGGGTGGTTTCGTACTGCGCAACGCCGAACAGCCGGATGACAAAAACGACTGGGTCGTGGCTCACGACCTGAACCCGCAGAAGGCGCGGATCCTGGCGATGGTGGCAATGACCAAGACCCAGGACAGCAAGGAGCTGCAGCGCATCTTCTGGGAATACTGAGTGCTCCCCCTCAGGGCCGGTGCGCCGGCTCTGAGGGCCTCACTGCCCTCGCCTGAACCGCACAGACACTGAGGGTAAAAAACCGGCGACATCGCTTACCTTTCTGACCGGCCTCATGGTTTACAGGCCAACGCTGGATTTCTCCTGACAAGCTGTTGCGAATTTACTTACAGTGAAATACTGTACGTGCATACAGCAAAAACAAGGAAATTCCTGTGTCCAGCACCGCCTCCGCCACCCCGAGCAGCTATGAACAGCTGGGTGTACGCATCCAGAAGATCATCAACAGCCCCACCGCCCAGCGCAGCCGCGCGGCACTGATCTTCCGCCTGGAACAGGAAAGCCCGGATGACTGGGAAACCCTGCTTCAGGAGATTGCCGAGAACGACAACGTCACCCTCGCCCACCGTGACGATGGCGGCGTGCAGATTTTCTGGACCGTACCAAAGGAAGACTGACTGCGCATGAGAGTTTCGCTTTTCGCAGCCGCTTGCCTGTTACTGACCACGCCGTTTGCTCAAGCCGACGCCCCGCGCACTTTCCAGGAGGCCAAGAAGGTCGCCTGGAAGCTCTATGCACCGCAATCGACCGAGTTCTATTGCGGGTGCAAATACAAGGGCAACAAGGTCGACCTGGCGTCATGCGGCTATACCCCACGCAAGAATGCCCGGCGCGCCTCGCGCATCGAATGGGAACACATCGTACCCGCCTGGCAGATCGGCCATCAGCGCCAATGCTGGCAGAGTGGCGGGCGCAAGCAGTGCTCGCAGCATGACGAAGTCTACCAGCGCGCCGAAGCCGACCTGCACAACCTGGTGCCAAGCATCGGTGAGGTCAACGGCGACCGCAGCAACTTCAGTTTCGGCTGGCTTCCGGAGCAACGCGGCCAGTATGGCCGCTGCCTGACCCAGGTCGACTTCAAGGCGAGGAAGGTGATGCCGCGCCCGTCGATCCGCGGCATGATCGCCCGCACCTACTTCTACATGAGCAAGCAGTACAACCTGCGCCTGTCCAAACAGGACCGCCAGCTTTTCGAGGCCTGGAACAAGACCTACCCGCCGCAAGCCTGGGAGCGGCAACGCAACCAACAGGTCGCCTGCGTGATGGGGCGGGGAAACGCGTTCGTGGGGCCGGTCAACCTCAAGGCGTGCGGTTGATCCTCAGGCCAGCGTTTGTAAGTAGGCGCTGGCTTCCCGGTAACGGGCCAGCCGCGCCAGGTCAGCGGGGCCCGGGCAGGGGATGCGCGAGAGATCACTGTTGTCGGCCAGATCGGCCAGCTTGACGGTGCGCGCCAACGGGTCATCGCCCAGGCGCGCCACGAAATCCTGGTAAGGCTCGCCCTCGCGGCGGCTAAGCGCCAGCAACGCGGCCAGGATTTTCAGCGCGAAGCCCTCACGCGCCAGGTCGGACAGGGTCAGCGGGGTGTCTTCGATCACATCGTGAAGCACCGCCACAATCCGCTGTTCAGGTGTGGAAACCCGCATCATCACGCGTAACGGGTGGAGGATATAAGCCGCCCCACCCTTATCGTATTGCCCTTCATGCGCCCTGGCGGCCACGGCAATGGCCCGCTCCAGTGTAGACATGAGGCCCTCCCCGTTTGGCAGCTACCCACCCAAGCATAGCCAAACTTGTGTGAAAGGCGCCTGACACAAGCCTTGGCGGCGGCGCCTCTGCCCAGGCTTAGGCTCTGAAGGAAAAGCCTTGATACTTGTTTATGCCGCGTTGAAAACAGGCCCTAGCGTGATGCGCCGTGCTGGATGACCACTGAATCGGTACCCAGCTTGGCCATCACTTCGTCCCTGCGCGCTTGCGCCTCTTCGCGGGTGGGGAACGGCCCCAGCAGCACCACCGGCTTGCCGTCGCGGTACTCCACCGAAGACGGGATGCCCTTTTCGATCAGGCGCGCCGTCATGTCGCTGAGCGCCCCCATGTTGGCGCCCTGCACCACTTCCACATCCCAACCCTGGGGCGCCGGCTGGCCTGCCAGGGCCTCGGCACGCCGCTGCAGATCGGCGCCGCCGCAAAGCTCGCGGATACGCAGGTTATTGCCGGTATCGTCGACGATGATGTCGTATTGGCCATCGCGCTTGATCGCCACGTAGCTGCGGTAGGCTTCGTACTGCCCGGCATCGTCCTTGCCGCGGACCTGACCGCAGATGGTGCCCTGGGTGTCGATCCGCACGTTGCCGAACTTGGCGGTCTTGGGGTTGTGCAGGTGTTCGGCCACCTGCTTGTGCACGCCTTCGACCTCGTTCTCACAGCCCGCCAGGGCGAGCACTGCCATTACCACAGCCAGTTTGCGCACGCGTGTACCTCCAGATTCGAAGGGGCGGATTCTAGCACGCCGGGGTATGCCCGAACCGCGACCAAACGTTACACGCTGCTTCGGGCGCAAATGCAAAAAGGGCGATCATTTCTGATCGCCCTTTTTCGATTTGGTAGGCACAATTGGACTCGAACCAACGACCCCCACCATGTCAACAAGAGGAACCCGAAGGCTCAGCCCTTCTAGATCAAGCCCTTGAGAGAACGCCCATTCACATCTGAGGCGTCATCATGGCAACCATCCGCTCTCTCCCCTCTGGTAACTGGAACGTTCAAGTCAGACTCAAGGGTAAACCCCCTCAGTCCAAGACCTTCAAGACTCAGGAAGAAGCTCAGGCATGGGCTGACAAGCTTGAGGCTGTCACCAAGCAACACCGAGAGCACACCATCTACACGCTAGGCATGTCCTACTGTGAATCCCTTCTCAAGGGCAAGGGTAGCTATGCCCATGCCATCCAGATCGTTGAGCAGCTAGCTCACGCATTCCCACAACCAATCAAGCAAATCACCCCTAAGGATGTGAACGATTTCAAATTGAAGCGCCTGGAATCTGTTAAGCCAGCAACCTGTAGGACTCAGCTAGCGTTCATGTCTAGGTTCTTCAAGTATGCGAAACGTGAACTCCTAATCAACATTGCCAACCCTGTTACTGAGGTGTCGCTTCCTAAGCCATCGAAGCCTAGCGACAAGGTAGTCAGTGCGTATGAATTGAATCTGATGTTGAAGGAGCTAACACCTACCATGGCGCTCATAGCGGAGCTAGCGTATGAAACGGCAATGAGACGCTCCGAGATACTCAAGCTCACCGTCAATTGCTTGCACCTAGAACAACGCATTGCGGATGTAGTGGATGGCAAGAACGGCACAAGGTCTGTACCTCTCACCAAGCGAGCCATAGAGCTTCTAAAAGAGGCCATACGCTTAGCTTATGCGGAGCGCATACCCAAGGGTAGGTTATTCACTGTACGCCCTCACAGCGTCTCACAGGCTGTCAGGAAGGCTAGAAACAGAGCAGGCCTAGATAAGTCAGTGAAGCTCCACCAGTTACGGCATACCCGCATCACTAACGTAGCTAAGAAGGGATTCAACAACGCTCAGATAATGATTGTATCTGGGCATAGGGATACAAGGTCTGTAGCTAGGTACTCACACCTCAACGCTAAAGACGTCCTCCATCTCATAGACTGAGCACACAGCTAGTACCCCCAAGGCCTTAGGAGAATCAACCTAGGGCCTTTTTTTTCGCCTAATGAATTTCCTTCGTAGTCGTTCCAAGGAAGCACCAGTATATATAAGTATACAAGAAAATTATTCATATAGCCCGTAGATACCCCAAAGGAGAATCAAAGGAAAAGGAAGTCATAAACACGTAACGCGATAGCAACACCTCAACATTTAACCTAGAAAATAAAACCAAGGATTAATACACATGTTCACCCTTGAAGACATCAAAGAACTACAACACCAAGAAATCAAAAACCTCTCCACCAAAATCATTTACCTGATGATTAAAAACAAATCTAACGATGAAGGCTGGTCTCCGATTAGCGCTTCTGAGTTTGCGTCAGCCACTAGCATGACTACTAGGGCAGTCTTCAAAGTCATTCGAAAGCTGAAGGCTTGCGGACTCATTGAGCAGAAGCAAGAAAAAGAACGCCCTAACTCCACTAACGAATATCGAATCATCGAACTGTAAGGAACCTATCATGACCAAGACCCTTAACCCCCATGATATTCTTGAACTCTCCAAGTCCACTGGGCGCTCCCCTGCTGAAATCCTAGACATTGCAGCTAAAGAAGGCTGGGTAATTACCGATGGTACTTCTAACCAAGCGCCCTCTAGTCAACGAGCTAGTGTAATGGGCAATCCTGCTGATGCAGTGACCCTAATGCGGCAACTCAGACAAGAGACCATTGCACGCCTGTACAAGTCAGACCCAGGTATCCGAGAAGGTATTGATGCTCAGCTTGCCATTGAGGCTAGCAAGGGTAAGAAAGTGGAGCAGAACAATTTCAATTACGATGAGCAAGGCAACCTGTTTGGCATCAAACAATCTGTAGTATCAGGCACCAGCGCTACCGTTAAGAATCAGACAGCACTTATGAAAGAAATTAAAAAGAACATCTATAAGCAATACGGGGTAACAGAATGAGCCTTCGAGAAGCCTACTACTCAGACGCTGAAGCACAGTACCTTGCTGAGCGTAAAGCACAAGCTCAGCAGACAGCAGCCGACATTCTTATTAAAAATTCACTGCTAGTCGGAGAGGTCAAGGAGTACAAAGGGGTGCGCTATCAAATGAATCAGCGTGGTAACTATGTATGCCTTGACCTTCCTAGCTCTAGCAAGCTTGACGGTGCGTTCACATCCACACAGATTCTACACTCCATCATTGACAAGCTAGAAGCTGACGGAACACCAGTTAAAGCAAAGGTGAAGACAGATAAGTAATTTATTCCGTCGCTGGGTAATTTCCATTATCTGCCTTGCTAGCGTGACAGCCTTTTTAATCACTGCAGCAACCTTCCTAATCTCCATTCTGCAAGCTGTTATAGGTTAACCCTAGGCAACCCCATAGGGTGACGCTCTCCGCCTCTCATACACGCTTATAGGAGCTTGCAGAAGCTCATTAAAGAACAAGGACGCATGACCAATAAAACTATTTATGTAGCTGAAGCATTGCCCGGAACGGGTAAGACTGAATCATTCCTCAAGCAATTAGACGCGGACCCATACAAGCGCTATCTGTATGCAGTGCCAACCAAGGTTCTGACCAAGGATGTGCTGAAACGAATCCAAGCCATCGACATTAACCATGTTTACGTTATCAACTCCGACACACATAAGCACGTCAGCGAAGCCGTAGAGTGCACGCTACTTGAGGAAGACCCTAAGGTATTGCTCATCACCCACAAAACGCTACTAGACATTGACCCTTGCTACCTTCAAGACTGGATTGTCGTGATTGATGAGGTGCCGACGGTAGCCAACAATCTAACCCGAGATATTGGCGACCACGCCTATTCAAACTTTCTGGAGAAGTTTATTGAAGTGGATGACGCTTCTACCAGAGCCTCTATCAAACATGGAATGGCCAAGGAAGCACGCAGTACCTACGCTGATGTGGTCACTGACAAAGGGATGTCAACCATTGCTAGCTGCCTTGGAGCCCTACTTAGAGGTAAAGCTGATGTATTCATCAGTAGCTTTCTAGACAGAAACGCTGGGAAGTGGAAATGGAAGGTGAGAATGATTGATTACTTCGATCTTAGCTCAGTCTTTGAACATGCCAAAGAGACGCACATTCTAGGCGCTAATGTGACAGGAACGCTGGCCTATCAACATGCGTTAAGCAAAGGGTACAAAATTGAGGAGTCTAAGTTCACCCCAGAATTTAGGCGCTACAAATTTATCAGCAACATCTACCCTTTGATTGCGGGCAAGAAGGTTAGCAAGAATATGCTATTGACCATGCCTGACGGCAGTATCTCTGAAGATTGGAATGACAAGGTATACGGAAACATCCCAATTCTTAATGCGCTTGAATTTGTCAACGGCGAACCCATCCTTATTCAAGTACATGATTGGTGTAAATTCCCTTTCGATGACTACCCAAATGCTATTCGCATTCCGTTTGACGCTAGAGGACTGAACAACTACTCAGACGTCTATCACACCTTATCATTGATTCATGGTAATCCAACGCCAATTGAAGATCAGAACAATAGTGAGATGCTAGATAAGATGGGAATTGAGTCAGACATAGGTAAGCAAGCTATGCGTAATGAGCGATACCGAGAACTCATCTTCCAGGTAGCAACGCGTAGCAGCATCAGAACGTTTAATAACGATAGACCTACCGCTCACTTTGTGCCTACTGAAGAAGCTGGGTTACAGCTTGCCTTTGATCTTAAGGGCTGTAGCCTTGTCAACAAGGAACTGACAAGAGAACCTCCTATCTCAGCTCATAGCAATAAGCTTGAAGCAAAAATTACTATGGCGAAGGAACTTTCTAGTGAAGGTCTATCAGCAAGGAAGATTGCTAGCATGATGAATGTAAGCAATAGGACAGTCAGCCTATGGCTGAAGCAGACTGTGTAATTTACCTTAAAGATACTTTAAGACATTTTACACACTCTTAAAAACTCCTTGGACGATTGTTGATCTACCAGGATCAACCATTGCTGCCAATACGCTAAGCCAGATTACTAGACCACCATCTACAGATGAACGCTTAGCCAGGAGATTGCTTAGCCCTATAGGCAGTGTATACCAAGGCATTACCTATAAGGCTTCCTATCAATGGAAGAGCATGATTGGAAACAATACTAGATTCTCTAGCTATGGTTTCCGTGTGACCCTTAACGTTCGTTACACTCACACATCATTACTCGCACTAATTTCTGAACGCTCGAAAAGAAGTATTTAACGTTAGGAGGAATCCGACGATACGTCGGCACACCTAACCATAGCGAGTAGTTAACGCTCTTCTCTTTTCATGCGTCAGCCCGGTAGGGCGTGTCAGCTTGCTGACGTGCTCTTGCTTTACCCTTGCGGAGCAAAGCCCCTGCCGGCTTGAGGCACCACTTACTACAACCAAACAAGAGAAAATAAAATGAAGATACCAGAAGATGGAAAACAGAAATACATTGAAGCTTACTCCCATAGCCTTCTAGCGAAGGAGTGGGGAGTTAGTCTTATTACGCTAGACAGTCATGCCAAAGATAACGCTTGGGATATTGAACACAAGCTCTACTGGCAAGATGTAGCCATTGAAGTATTGAAGAAAGGAACCGAGGAACATAACTACTCTGCGGTTAAGGAGCTACTTAAAGCGGTAGGCATTACTCGACCAGTAGGTAGACCACCTAAATCAGAAGTCGATAGGCACATTGCGATTGAGGCTAGGATTGCGGCTGACTACCAGAAAGACATTGACAGACTTAACCAAGTCAAACCATTGAAGGTGGTAAATTAATAGGAATTATTTATTAAGACAAAGGGTATGCATTGACTTTCAGAAGGCGTAACCACTTCTGACATAATGCGTTAGATTTCTCTAACTGCCCTTTTAGGGTGCGCTAACAGTTACCTGCTAGGCCGTTCTTCACAGGGGCTTACGCCTACTGTGCCTGATAGTTCAGCTACCAGTTACCTGCCCTACTAATAACGCCAGTAGGGTTATGCGTTCCACATCTGAGGGTGGCACCTCGACCTGTTTATAAACCACCGGCTCGGTCCTTTAAGCTGTCACCCCATCACTACACCATTCAAGGTTCGCTCTAGGACTACCCACTTCAAGGCGTCTCGCTCTCTGAGACGTACAATTCAGCAACGCTAGGCCCGTTTGCCCATCCTGCGAATTCTAGGCGTAACCTTCCACTCTGTCAAATACCCCATGCTATACATTTATCTATAGGCAGGATCAGAATTCCAACTGAGATGGAGTCATTAACTCAAACATGCCTACCCCTGAATTCCAAGCTTGTCTTTAGCCATCAGAATCAGTAAGTCCTTCACCAACTCAAATGACAAAGCACCGGCTCTTTCCAAGCATGTATTCTTAGCCTTGCTCCAGATTGTATTATCCCTGGCAGCGTCCAAAAACTCATGCCCCGCCCACGTCAAAGAAAATGGGTACACCCTAATAACTCTGCTGGGCGTAGAACTTGAAAATGACTTCTCGCAACGAAGTAAACCCGCCTCATCCATCAATAGTAAATGATAGTTGACCAACGATTGCGTATAACCCTCAACGACCAATACTTGATCCATTGAGTCATTTTCTTTTTCTTCATACTGAATGAGAATCTTTCGAACCAAATCAAGGTCACGCTTCATAATACCTCCTGATGAATACCTAAATGGATATCAGAAAGCCACTATTTCTGCTAGAAAATCTTGAGCGGCATTGCAGACATAGGAAGCCTCCCCTACACCCCCTCCCTACCCCACTGGCGTCAAGCCCAGGATTCTCAGACAGCCATGCCTAGGCTCACCCCACAAGCGCACACAAGCTGGCCTGCTGTCTCGCTTCAGCGTCCGGTGTACATCGCCCATGGCGTTCATGAATACGCATCGTATGCGAGCAGATAGAGCACCTGACAGGCACATAGCTCAGTTGGTTAGGAGCACGCCATTGGGAGGCCACGACCAATGAGCACCACCTTCACTAGGTAGAGGTTTGCCCTTTAAGATCAATGGCTTGAGAGGGTTCGTTCACAATTTCTGCTGTGAATGAGGGTTAGCCTTGCCTTCCCGTTCACACAAATCAGGTGTGAATGCCCACAGAGCAGGAAAGTAGGTACACATTGCAGGATGTGAACGAAGGCTATAGATTGTGAACGTTTTCTCAGGGAAAACGAAAAGAGGAACCCTTTCGGATTCCCCTCTAAGCCCCGTATCTTCTACGGGCGATTTGGTAGGCACAATTGGACTCGAACCAACGACCCCCACCATGTCAAGGTGGTGCTCTAACCAACTGAGCTATGTGCCTGTCGTGTGGTGCGCATATTAGTGATCAGATGCGCACCTGTAAAGCTTTTTTTTGAGAAAAATCAAAAACTTTCGCATGCAAGCGCTTCGTGCCCATACCGCGGTTTTCGACCCGCATGGCAATGGACAATGAAAAAAGGGGTGACCCTTTCGGATCACCCCTTTTTCGATTTGGTAGGCACAATTGGACTCGAACCAACGACCCCCACCATGTCAAGGTGGTGCTCTAACCAACTGAGCTATGCGCCTGTCGTGTGGTGCGCATTCTACGCATTACAAAAACCCTGTCAACACTTTTTTTCGCGCTAACCTACTGAATCTTAAACTCTTTATATAAAGGCGAGCTGAAGGGTATCCCGTAAAGGATTTTCACCAGACGACTAGCGGGTGTTTATTATTATTGATAGCATCGGTACATTCGTTAAAAATATAAAACACGAGGTTCCTGCAGCATGGCTAACACCCCCTACCCCCAGTCCTACTACGCCGCCTCGGCCAACCCGGTGCCGCCACGTCCGGCGCTGCAGGGTGAGGTGGAAACCGATGTGTGCATCATCGGTGCCGGCTACACCGGCCTGTCCAGCGCCCTGTTCCTTCTGGAGAACGGTTTCAAGGTAAGCATCGTCGAAGCGGCCAAGGTCGGCTTTGGCGCATCGGGCCGTAACGGCGGCCAGATCGTCAACAGCTACAGCCGCGACATTGATGTCATCGAACGCACCGTTGGCCCCAAGCAGGCACAACTGCTGGGCCACATGGCCTTCGAGGGCGGGCGCATCATTCGTGAGCGCGTGGCCAAGTACAACATTCAGTGCGACCTGAAAGATGGTGGCGTATTCGCCGCCCTTACCAGCAAGCAGATGGGCCACCTGGAATCGCAAAAGCGCCTGTGGGAACGCTTTGGCCATAATCAGCTGGAGCTGATGGACCAGAAGCGCATCCGCGAAGTGGTTGCCTGCGACAGCTACATTGGCGGCATGCTCGACATGAGCGGCGGCCACATCCACCCGCTGAACCTGGCCCTGGGCGAAGCTGCCGCGGTCGAGTCGCTGGGTGGCATCATCTATGAGCAAACCCCGGCCGTGCGCATCGAACGTGGCGCCAACCCGGTCGTGCATACCCCGCAGGGCAAGGTCCGCGCCAAGTTCATCATCGTTGCCGGCAACGCCTACCTGGGCAACCTGGTACCCGAGCTGGCCGCCAAGTCCATGCCATGCGGCACGCAGGTGATCACCACCGAGCCACTGGGCGAAGAACTGGCACGCACCCTGCTGCCGCAGGACTACTGCGTCGAGGATTGCAACTACCTGCTCGACTACTACCGCCTGACCAGCGACAAGCGCCTGATTTTCGGTGGCGGCGTGGTGTACGGCGCGCGTGACCCGGCCAACATCGAGGCGATCATCCGCCCGAAAATGCTCAAGGCCTTCCCGCAGCTGAAGAACGTGAAGATCGACTACGCCTGGACCGGTAACTTCCTGCTGACCCTGTCGCGCCTGCCACAGGTTGGCCGGATCGGCGACAACATCTACTACTCGCAGGGTTGCTCGGGCCACGGCGTGACCTATACCCACCTGGCGGGCAAGGTACTGGCCGAGGCCCTGCGCGGCCAGGCAGAGCGCTTCGACGCCTTTGCCGGCCTGCCGCACTACCCGTTCCCGGGTGGCCAGATGCTGCGCGTACCCTTCAGCGCCATCGGTGCCTGGTACTACAGCCTGCGCGATCGCCTGGGCTTCTGATTCAGGCAAGCCCGCGCCCACAGGATTTGTGCTATTTGCACAGTCCGTGTGGGCGCGGGCTTACCTGCGAAGGGGCAGGCACTGGCAGCGCTATTTGTTCAGGCTATTTACCGCCTGCTTCGCCGCAATCTCTTGCCCCGCCTTGGACAGTTCATCCGCAGCATGCAACCACCGCTGGCGATCAACCTGAGCCGGCAGTTGCCGAGGTGGCTGCACCAGCACCGCCCAACTCCCCTGCTTCGCCCACGCCGATGCAAAGTCATCGAATGCCATCATCTGCCGCCGGTGCATGCCCGAGCGCAGCAGCACCCGCTGCTTGTAACGGTCATACCCCATCAACACCGCATAGCGCGGCTCGCTCCACCAGGCCGAACCTTCCTCGTAACGCAGCAGCACCGGGTTGCCCGCCGCCACTTGGGTCAGCAGCGCTCCCAGTTGCTTGTCCAGCGGGTACACCACCCTGCCGTAGTCCCGCGCCACACGGGGAATAGCGGTATCCAGCGTTTCGGCGCCCTGAGGCAGGTTCAGCGGCTTATCCAGCAAGCCCGGCGTAATAGGCGCCCCCTGCTGCGACAGCACTGCCGCCAGCGCCATGGCCCCGCTGTGGTTGGCGTTGCCACGGTAGAACGGCACGCTGCTGATTTCGACCCGCTGCGGCAGGCCCTTGAGGTTACCGGGCGGTGCGCTGGCGCAGCCGGCCAGGGTGGCAGCCAGCAGACAGGCGGCCAGTAGCCGCCGGGGGGCAGCCTTGAAGGAATGTTGCTCCATGGACACTCGCTTGTTCCTACGCCAGGCAGGCAGCGCCCGGCTCTGGCCACCGATCATAGGTCCGACAGCCGCGCGGGTATAGTCCGACAGCGCCTTGGAGCGAATCGGCACTAGAGATCGACCATTGTTCGATGGAACGTCACAGGCGAAGGGCTAGACTAAAGCAGTGTCTGGAAGGTAAACGCGGGCCAATCAAGCGCTTGCCGTAGAGATGGAGGCACAGATGAGCCTGACCATGGCAATACTCATGCTGGTAGGCATGTGGCTAAGCGTCGCAGCCGCCATGCTGTGGGGTGTACTGCGTATCGTGCGGCGTCATGCACACCATCACCACCTGCCACCGCAGGCCCCGCCAAGGCCACAGCCGGTATCACGGGCGCGGCGGCATGCCGGGGTGAGCTAACCTCAGGATTTTCTGAAGCCCACTCACGGACAAGCCCGCTGCACAGGTATTTCGCAATGCCAGTGGGACGCGAGGTACCTGTAAGAGCGGGCTTGTCCGCGAGGGGGGCGCAAAGCGCCCCTTTTTTACATCAACCTTCAGCCGCCTCACGCTTCAAACGCGCCCGGCGGGCCAGGATGTTGAGGACCTCGATAGCCGTCGAGAACGCCATGGCGGCATACACATAGCCCTTGGGTACATGGGCGCCGAAGCCTTCGGCGATCAGCGTCATGCCGATCATGATGAGGAAGCCCAGCGCCAGCATGACCACGGTCGGGTTGTCGTTGATGAAATTGGCCAGCGGATCGGCTGCCACCATCATCACGATCACAGCAGTGATAACGGCGATAATCATGATAGGCAGGTGCTCGGTCATGCCCACGGCGGTGATGATGCTGTCGACCGAGAAGACGATGTCCAGCAGCAGGATCTGGAAGATCGCCGCAGCAAAGCCCAGGGTAACCGTGGAGGAGACTTTGGCTTCCTCCTTGGCGCCATGCGGGTCGACGTTTTCGTGAATCTCCTTGGTCGCCTTCCACAGCAGGAACAGACCACCGGCAATCAGGATCACATCCTTCCACGAGAAGGCGTTGCCGAACACTTCGAACACCGGATCGGTCAACTGAACGATCCAGGCCACGGTGCTGAGCAAGGCCAGCCGCATGACCAAGGCCATGCTGATCCCGATACGTCGCGCCTTGGAGCGGTACTCCACCGGCAATTTGTTGGTCAGGATCGAGATGAAGATCAGGTTGTCGATGCCCAGTACAATTTCCATGGCCACCAGCGTAGCCAGGGCAACCCAGGCGGTCGGGCTAGCGGCGAGTTCCAGCAAATATTCCATTGTTCAAATCCTGCAGCGTCGGTTGGGGTCAGATTTCCTGGGTTTCTTCTTTCTTCTCGGCATCCTTGGGCTTGTGCCCTTCGCTGCCGATGGCTTCGCTCAGCGCCTGCTGGGCAGCCTTGTTGGTGTCGTCGATGGCCTGCTTGGCCGACTGCGCGGCCTGGTCGAGCATCTGCTGGGCGGATTTCTCGGCCTGGTCGCAGCCTGCCAGGGTGAACAGGGCCAAAGCCAGCACCAACGGGGTGCCAATGGATTTGAATTGCAGCATGGTGTCCTCGCTTGAAATAACCCGGCGGCGCATGGCGCCTGGTAGCCGTGCATTCTAGAGACGGCAATAGTTCAGGAAAATTCGTATTTTCATGGCATATACTTCGGTTTTTACGAATCGGAACGACCGACGGTGCTTAACTATCGCCAGCTGCATTACTTCTGGGCCGTGGCCAAGACGGGCAGCATCACCCGCGCCAGCCAACAGCTGAACCTCACGCCGCAAACCATCAGCGGGCAGATCTCCCTGTTCGAGCAAACCTACGGCCTGGAACTGTTCCAGCGCGCCGGCCGGCAGTTGGAACTGACCGAAACCGGCCGCCAGGCCCTGGTGTATGCAGAACAGATGTTTCAGATTGGCAGCGAGCTTGAAGCCATGCTGCGCGCCGGCCCTCAGGAGCAGATCCTGTTTCGTGTGGGGGTGGCTGACGTGGTGCCCAAATCCATTGTCTACCGCCTGCTGGCGCCGACCATGGATCTGGAGGAGGTGCTGCGCATCAACTGCCGCGAGGACAAACTTGAGCGGTTACTGGCAGACCTGGCTATCCAGCGCCTGGACCTGGTGATTTCCGACAGCCCCATGCCTACCCACCTGGACATCAAGGGCTACAGCCAGAAGCTGGGCGAGTGCGGGCTGAGCTTCTTCGCCACCCCGGCGCTGGTACAACGGCTGGACGGTCCTTTTCCAGCGTGTCTGCAGGATGCTCCGCTGCTTGTTCCCGGCCAGGAGACCGTGGTACGCAGCCGCCTGCTGCGGTGGCTGGGCGAGCAGCAGGTGCAGCCACGGATCGTAGGGGAGTTCGATGACAGTGCCTTGATGCAAGCGTTCGGTCAGTCGGGCAGCGGCATTTTCGTTGCTCCCAGCGTAATCGCCGAAGAGGTGTGCCGTCAGTATGGCGTGCAACTGATCGGGCAGACCGAAGCCGTGCACGAATCGTTCTATGCCATTTCGGTGGAGCGCAAGGTCAAGCACCCAGGGATCGTGGCGATTACCGAGGGTGCGCGGCGGGAGTTGTTTCACTGGTAGCCGTAAAAGCCTGATTGACTACGAACACAGCCCGGCATGCGCCATAGGTGCTCTATGGTAAAGTCCGCCCTTTCCAGATTCCGAGATACCGCTGCACATGACCCCTTTTCTCCGCCTCCTCAACCGCACCAGCCTGGTGACCCAGATCGTCATCGGCTTGCTCGCCGGTATCGCCCTCGCCCTGCTGGCACCTGCAATCGCCCGTGACCTGGCCTTTCTTGGCAAGGTGTTCGTCAGTGCCCTGAAGGCGGTTGCGCCTGTGCTGGTGTTCATCCTGGTCATGGCTTCGGTCGCCAACCATCGTCACGGCCAGGAAATCCACATTCGCCCGATCCTCTGGCTGTACCTGCTGGGCACCTTTGCCGCTGCAGTGGTGGCCGTGGTCGCCAGCATGCTGTTCCCCTCGCACCTGGCGCTAAGCACCAGCGAAGCCACGCTGAGCGCGCCAGGCGGCATCGCCGAGGTAATGCAGAACCTGCTGCTGAGCGCGGTAGACAACCCGGTCAATGCCCTGCTCAATGCCAACTTCATCGGCGTGCTGACCTGGGCCGTCGGCTTGGGCGTGGCCCTGCGCCATGCCGGCGAAACCACCCGCACCGTGGTCGCAGACCTGTCCAATGGCGTCACCCTGATCGTGCGCATGGTCATCCGCTTCGCCCCGCTGGGCATTTTTGGCCTGGTCAGCTCCACCCTGGCACAGTCTGGCCTGGACGCCCTGCTCGGCTACCTGCACCTGCTGGCGGTACTGATTGGCTGCATGCTGTTCGTGGCGCTGGTGATGAACCCGCTGATCGTGTTCTGGAAGATCCGCCGCAACCCCTACCCACTGACGCTGCTGTGCCTGCGTGAAAGCGGCATTACTGCGTTCTTCACCCGCAGCTCGGCCGCCAACATCCCGGTCAACATGGCATTGTCGGAACGCCTCGGCCTGCATGAAGACACTTACTCGGTGTCGATCCCGCTGGGCGCAACCATCAACATGGCCGGCGCGGCAACCACCATTACCGTGCTGACCCTGGCCGCAGTGCATACCCTGGGTATCCAGGTGGACCTGCCAACTGCCGTGCTGCTCAGCGTGGTGGCGGCAGTGTGCGCCTGCGGCGCCTCGGGCGTGGCCGGGGGTTCGCTGCTGCTGATTCCGCTGGCGTGCAGCCTGTTTGGCATCCCAAGTGAAATTGCCATGCAGGTAGTGGCGGTGGGCTTCATCATTGGCGTGTTGCAGGATTCGGCCGAAACGGCGCTGAATTCTTCGACCGATGTGCTGTTCACTGCGGCGGCGTGTCAGGCTGAAGAGCGGCGTAACGGCTAAGCGCGCCGGGGCCGCAATGCGGCCCCAATTGCCTTACGCGATGGCATTACCTACCCTAGTGGCCTTTCCCCAGCCACGAGACAGGGCCATGTCAGAACACGAAACCGCAGGTGAAGGCCGCTTCAACAGCATCGAGATCCGCGTTCTCGGCTCGCTGATCGAAAAGCAGGCCACCAGCCCGGAAAGCTACCCGCTGACCCTCAATGCCCTGGTCCTGGCCTGCAACCAGAAGACCAGCCGCGAGCCGGTGATGAACCTCACCCAAGGCCAGGTCGGCCAGGCGCTGCGCGCCCTCGAAGGTCAGGGCATGACCCGCCTGCAGATGGGCAGCCGTGCCGACCGCTGGGAACATCGGGTAGACAAGGCACTGGAGCTGGTGCCAGCACAGTTGGTGCTGATGGGCCTGATGTTCCTGCGGGGCCCGCAAACCCTCAACGAACTGCTGACCCGTAGCAACCGCCTGCACGACTTTGACGACACCGAGCAGATCCAGCATCAGCTGGAGCGCCTGATCTCGCGGGACCTGGCTTTGCACCTGCCACGTCAGGCCGGCCAGCGTGAAGACCGCTACACCCATGCCTTGGGCGACCCGGCGGAAATCGAGGCGATTCTCGCTGCACGCCAACAGGAAGGCGGCGCGCGCAACAGTGGCGGCAGTGTGTCAGAAGACCGCATCGAAGCCCTCGAAGCCCGCATTGCGGCGCTGGAAGCGCGCCTGGCCGAGCTGGAAGGCTGAGCCGTCACGGCTCGGGGTCGGGGAAATTGCGGCAGCTCTTGCGCTCGGCCAGTTCCCGGTCAGTGGGGCGCTGGTCGACGAACACAGCGCGACCGTCGGCGTAGATTTCCAGGTAGCCCCAGTGCAGGTCCTGCTCTTGCTCCCCGGGCTTTGGGGGGACTAGCCACCAGGGTTCGCGGCTGATCAGGGTCATGGGTGTGGTTCCTGAGAGGTCTGCTGTAAGCATAGACACCTTCAGATGCTGCTTTGCTTGAACCGGCCCTTTCGCGGGTAAACCCGCTCCTACAGGGATTTTCACAGTTTCAACAACTGCGCAGTCCTGCGAGAGCGGCTTTAGCCGCGAAAGGGCCGGTACAGGCTTACGCCGGTGCCGAAGTCCGAATCAGGTGGTCAAAGGCCGCCAGCGATGCCTTGGCCCCCTCACCCACCGCAATGACGATCTGCTTGTACGGCACGGTAGTCACGTCACCTGCTGCAAACACTCCCGGGATGCTGGTCTGGCCCTTGGCGTCGACAATGATTTCGCCACGCGGCGACAGCTCGACGGTGCCCTTCAGCCAGTCAGTATTGGGCAACAGGCCAATCTGCACGAAGATGCCTTCCAGTGCCACTTCGTGCTGTTCATCCGTGGTGCGGTCCTTGTAGCGCAGGCCGGTCACCTTCTCGCCATTGCCCAGCACCTCGGTGGTCAGCGCGCTGGTGATCACGTTGACGTTCGGCAGGCTGTGCAGCTTGCGTTGCAACACCGCATCGGCACGCAGCTGGCTGTCGAACTCGATCAGCGTCACCTGGGCGACGATACCGGCCAGGTCGATGGCCGCCTCCACACCCGAGTTGCCGCCGCCAATCACCGCCACGCGTTTACCCTTGAACAGCGGGCCGTCACAGTGCGGGCAGTAGGCCACGCCGCGGCCGCGGTACTCCTGCTCACCTGGCACGTTCATTTCGCGCCAGCGGGCGCCGGTGGCCAGGATCACAGTCTTGGCCTTCAGCGAAGCGCCCCCCGCCAGACGCACTTCGTGCAGACCGCCCTCGGCAGCAGGAATCAGCGCTTCACCGCGCTGCAGGTTCATGATGTCGACGTCGTACTGTTTGACGTGCTCTTCCAGCGCCGTGGCCAGCTTCGGTCCTTCGGTTTCCTGCACCGAGATGAAGTTCTCGATGGCCAGTGTGTCCAGCACCTGGCCGCCGAAGCGCTCGGCAGCAACACCGGTGCGGATGCCCTTGCGGGCAGCGTAGATGGCAGCAGCGGCGCCAGCGGGGCCACCGCCGACAACCAGCACGTCAAAGGCATCCTTGGCGTTGATCTTCTCGGCCTGGCGGGCGCCGGCGTTGGTGTCGATCTTGCCAATGATTTCTTCCAGGCCCATACGGCCCTGACCAAACACTTCACCGTTGAGGTAGATACTCGGTACCGCCATGATCTTGCGCGATTCCACTTCTTCCTGGAACAGCGCACCGTCGATAGCCACATGGCGCACGTTGGGGTTGAGTACCGCCATCAGGTTCAGTGCCTGGACGACGTCCGGGCAGTTCTGGCACGACAGCGAGAAGTAGGTTTCGAAGTTGAATTCGCCTTCCAGGGCCTGGATCTGCTCGATCACTTCGGCACTGGCCTTTGACGGATGGCCGCCGACTTGCAGCAGCGCCAGCACCAACGAGGTGAACTCGTGGCCCATGGGGATGCCGGCGAAGCGCAGGCTGATATCGGCACCCGGGCGGTTCAGCGAGAACGAAGGGCGACGGGCATCGGTACCGTCCGCGCTGAAGGTAATGAGGTTCGACAGGCCGGCAATTTCCACCAGCAGGTCGTGCAATTCGCGGGACTTCGCGCCGTCGTCGAGGGAGGCAACGATCTCGATCGGCTGGGTGACCCGCTCCAGGTAGGTTTTCAGTTGCGATTTAAGCGTGGCGTCCAACATACGGGCGATTCCTTTTTCAAAACTCGGATACAAAAACGCCCAGGCGAGGTCGCCCGGGCGTTTGACGGGGCGGTAGGTATTTCAGCTTTGGCGGCTGCTTACCGCCCGCGTTATGGGCATGACCTTAGATCTTGCCTACGAGGTCCAGCGACGGCGCCAGAGTGGCTTCGCCTTCTTTCCACTTGGCCGGGCACACTTCGCCTGGGTGAGCGGCAACGTACTGGGCAGCCTTGACCTTACGCAGCAGTTCAGCAGCGTCACGGCCTACGCCACCGTCGTTCAGCTCGACGATCTTGATCTGGCCTTCCGGGTTGATCACGAAGGTACCGCGGTCGGCCAGGCCGGCTTCTTCGATCAGCACGTCGAAGTTGCGCGAAATGACGTGAGTCGGGTCACCGATCAGCGGGTATTGGATCTTCCCGATGGTGTCGGAAGTGTCGTGCCAGGCTTTGTGAGTGAAGTGGGTATCGGTGGAAACACCGTAAATTTCCACGCCCAGCTTCTGGAACTCGGCGTAGTTGTCAGCAAGGTCACCCAGCTCGGTCGGGCAAACGAAGGTGAAGTCGGCCGGGTAGAAGAACACGACAGACCACTTGCCTTTCAGATCGGCTTCGCTGACCTGAACGAACTCGCCTTTGTGGTAGGCGGTGGCGTTGAAGGGTTTGACCTGGCTGTTGATGATTGGCATGAGAGACGCTCCTTCATGGGGTTGGAATCAGTTGATGGATAGAATCCTAACTAATCATCCCGCGGAAGGCTCATTGGCAAAGCTCATGCTTTCGATTGGTTTTGGCTATAACCGGGGTTATTTAATAGAAGGGAAAGGGCTGAGCAAAGGATTGCGGGCTTGAGCGCTGCACTGGCAAAGAAATGTAACAGCTACCCATTCGGCACCACTGGCAAACGGGTCTAGGCTCAAGCTCATGTGATACCGGGCCCCTCTGACGGCTGCCAAGCCGCCATGTCGGATCACTGTTGCCATGCAACGTCGACATTCAAGGAGGGGCTCATGACAGCTCTGCAAGCATTCCTCACAACACCTGTCCTCGGTACCAGCGCCTGGTTGTGGCTGGTGTTCATGGCCATCGTCATCGGTTTGCTGGTCCTCGACCTGGGCGTGCTGCACCGCCACGACCGGGAAATTGAAATGCGCGAGAGCCTGCTGCTGTATTCGGGCTATTTCAGTGTCGGTGTGCTGTTCGGCGCGGGGGTCTGGTACCAGTTGGGTGCGCAGTCGGCGCTGGAGTTCTACACCGGTTTCCTGGTCGAACAGTCGCTGTCGATGGACAACGTGTTCGTCATGGCGATGATCTTCAGCTACTTCGCCATCCCCCGCTGCTACCAGCACCGCGTGCTGTTCTGGGGTATCCTGGGCGTGGTGTTCCTGCGGGCCATCATGATCGGCGTGGGCGCGGCGCTGGTACAGAACTTTGCCTGGGTCCTGTACATCTTCGGTGCCTTCCTGCTGTTTACCGGGGTGAAAATGGCGCTGTCGAAGGAAGACAGCCGCCCGGACCTGGCCAACAACCCGATCCTCAAGTTCGTGCGGCGGCACATGCGGGTTACCGACCAGATCCATGGCTCGCACTTCTTCGTACGCCACACCCCGGCCGGGCACAGCAAGGCGCTGCGTTATGCCACCCCGCTGTTTCTGGCACTGGTACTGATCGAACTGGCCGACCTGGTGTTTGCCGTCGACAGCGTGCCGGCGATCTTCGCCATCACCCAGGACCCGTTCATCGTCTACACCTCCAACATCTTCGCCATCCTCGGCTTGCGCTCGCTGTATTTCGCGCTGGCGGCGCTGATGCACCGGTTCGTCTACCTCAAGTACGCACTGGCACTGGTGTTGATCTTCATTGGCTGCAAGATTTTCTACCACGGCATGGTGGGCAAGGTGCCGGCGCTGCTGTCACTGGGCGTGACATTCGGGTTGTTGCTGGGTGGGGTGGTGATTTCGTTGATCAAGACGCGGGGGCAGACGTTGAATAAAGACGACAAGACGATAGAAAAAGCAGCTAACGATAAGAAAACAACGGGACAAAAAAAGAATGACCCACAGTTACGGGTCTGAGTTGCAATCATTGCTTGATGATGAAGTAACCAACCGCTCCCCAAAGTGAGGCAATCAAGATCAACCAAAGGGCTGCTCCCATATCTCGCCTCAACTTTGGGGGGAAATTGTCAAGCTCCGCTTCGTTCAACCATCCGAGGCGTAAATGTAGCCTTGGGAATGTGACCAAAGCGCTTACTGTACTCATCAGTAGACATCGATGCCTTAGGTTTCGTCCGCCCCATACGGGTTTCATCTGCTCAAGATAGGGGTTGCTCGTGATCGCTGAAAGGGCGACATCAAAATCACTCGACAAAGCAATTTTCACATTGATAGCGATCCCCGCAAGGCCCAGGACGAAAGGCGCACTCAGGAATACTATTTGCAACAATGGGGACCAATTGTCAAAGTCAATCATCAGTCACCTCATGAAGGAATTCACCGGTCCGCTCTCCGAGGGCGCCAATACCAATAGCGCTTGCAGAAGAGGCGGCGCCAACGATCGCAATCCCGCACACTGCACCAAACCCACCGGTACCCACCGCAAAAATACCGCATAACGCAGCTGCTGCAGCACCTCCACCAGAGGCGCCTACCAACCCTCCCGTTAGACCTCCTGCAAAATTTCCCGCTTCAGTAAACCGAACCTTTCGACAAGCACGAGTCTCCCCGGCCCGACAGACTTCTTTTACTTTCAGATAAGACGAGGTCCCGCCCAGCCCAATCGCTGCATACCCTCCGTATTGAAGGTACTTACTTAACCGCGCCACCTTCTCAAGATGTGTCGCATACCCCGGAATCTGCCCCGGTCCGCCCGCTTTCGACCAATGGTGCACCAGGCTCTTGGTAGAGATATTCAAGCTCTTCTTCAGCCGCTCATAGCTCCCCAGATTCAGTTGCTTATTAAGCAACGCCGCTTTCAACTGGCCATCCAGTTGCTGCAACAACCGCCTGCGCTCGGCGAAGAAACCCGGACTATTCAAATGGCCATTGTGCATGAACTCACGCTGGTGCAATTGCTCGATGCTGGTCAAGGTATTGCTTACTTGTTTCAAGCCTTGATCCAGCATGTCCTTGCCCACGCCCATGGACAGACTGGCGTTGTTGAGCAAGCCGGCGATTTCGGCCTGGTGCTGCATCATGAAATCCGCTTCGACGTAGTCGAGTGCTTCCAGCGCACGCCGCGCATGCTGCGCCGCCGCCATAAGCTCTCCCTCTTCGCGCGTGCAGGCATTTCCATTGTCAGGATCACCGATAACGAAAATTTCCCCAGCTTTGAACCCTTGCGCATACGTGGGGTTGAGCCGCTGTAACCGTGAGATCGGCAACGTGGAATCGTGACCGGCCAGTTGAAGCAGTATCTGGGGAAACGACATGCGTCGTGGAACCACGTAGAAGCCAGGCTCCAGCGTGCCAGGCAGTGCACCTATTACCGGTTGGGAGAAGCGCTCGGGGTTGAAGGTGGGTGACAGCTCGGCAGCGTGGGTATTGGCACGCCCTGCAATGGAGTGCATGGACGGCGGAGCCTCATACAAGGGCGCGACTACCCGGTTGGTGCCCGGCGAACAGCCACAGACAACCAACGCACCATCCATAGCCACCCGCTGGCCATCTGAAATAAAGTGATCCACACCTTCGGCGACAGTTCCCGCCTGCCCACAAAGAGGGCATGGCGTGGTGTGGTCGCCTTCACGGAGCACCATTCGGCCTTCATCTAGGTAGCCGGCCCCGGTCGCAATACAGACAGCACCCGTTGTGGTGATATCGCCATCTACCGCCTGACCTTTTCCCTCTAGATTGACGCGCATATATGAACTCCCTGTACTTGACTCAGGTTGGAAACCTATCACCAGCAAGGGAGATACAAGTGGCATCAGCCAAAATTCAGATACGTCCTACAAGTTGCAGGACTTTGCGCAATCACTGCAGGCGCGGGTTCACCCGCGAATGGGCCGGGGCAGGCTGACGCGTTCACCGCCCGCTACGCAACATCTCCACCGGCACATACTTGCCAATTTCGTACTTGCCAATCGCCGCCCGGTGCACTTCATCCGGCCCGTCAGCCAGGCGCAGGGTGCGCTGCATGGCATACATGTAGGCCAGCGGGAAATCGCCGCTTACCCCTGCCCCGCCATGTATCTGGATAGCCCGGTCGATCACGTTCAAGGCCACGTTCGGCGCCACCACCTTGATCTGGGCGATCTCGCTACGAGCCACCTTGTTGCCGACGGTGTCCATCATGTAGGCCGCTTTGAGCGTCAGCAGTCGGGCCATGTCGATTTCCATGCGCGAGTCGGCGATCTTGTCGACGTTGCCGCCCAAGCGTGCCAGTGGCCGACCAAAGGCAGTGCGCTCCACCGAGCGCTTGCACATCAGCTCCAGCGCGCGCTCGGCCATGCCGATCGAGCGCATGCAGTGGTGGATACGGCCTGGGCCCAGTCGGCCCTGGGCAATTTCGAAGCCGCGGCCTTCGCCAAGGATCACGTTTTCGTACGGCACCCGCACATTCTCGAAAAGGACTTCGGCATGACCATGGGGCGCATCGTCATAACCGAACACCGGCAGCGGGCGGACAATCTTCACGCCCGGCGTGTCGGTCGGCACCAGCACCATGGAATGCTGCTGGTGGCGTGGGCCTTCAGGGTCGGACAGGCCCATGAAGATCATGACCTTGCAGCGCGGGTCGCAGGCGCCGGAAGTCCACCACTTGCGGCCGTTGATTACCCACTCGTCACCGTCCCGTATGGCGGTAGCAGCCATGTTGGTGGCGTCCGAGGAGGCCACGTCCGGTTCGGTCATGGCAAACGCCGAGCGGATCTCGCCGCGTAGCAGCGGCTCCAGCCACTGGCGTTTCTGTGCCTCGCTGCCATAGCGCACCAGCACTTCCATGTTGCCGGTGTCCGGCGCCGAGCAGTTGAACGGCTCCGGCCCGAGCAACGAGCGGCCCATGATCTCTGCCAGCGGTGCGTACTCCAGGTTGCTCAGGCCGGCGCCGTATTCCGACTCTGGCAAGAACAGGTTCCACAGCCCTTCGGCGCGGGCCTTGGCCTTGAGTTCCTCCATGATTGCAGTGGGCTGCCAGCGGTCACCCTCGGCGACCTGGCGCTCGAACACGGCTTCGGCAGGGTAGACATGGGCGTCCATGAACGCAGTGACACGCTCGCGCAGTGCCTGGACCTTGGGTGAATAGGCGAAATCCATCAGGGCTACCTTCACAGTTCGGAGTACGTGGAGCAGAGCCTAGAGCAGCATTGCTCCATCCACCTAGTCTATTTTCCGCGTGTATAAACATTCATAACCGATATATGATCGACCGATAACTCCAACAAAGAGCGGCGCCCATGAACCTCAGCAAGGTCGACCTCAACCTGTTCATCGTGTTCGATGCGATCTACACCGAAGCCAACCTGACCCGCGCCGGGCAGATCGTCGGCATTACTCAGCCGGCAGTGTCCAATGCCCTGTCGCGTCTGCGCGAAACCTTCAATGACCCGCTGTTCGTGCGCACCGCGCAAGGCATGGTGCCCACACCCATGGCGCAGAACATCATCGGCCCGGTGCGCAACGCACTGGCGCTGCTGCGGACCTCGGTGCAGGAAAGCCGCACGTTCAATCCGCAGCAGGCCAACAAGACCTTCCGCATCAGCATGACCGACCTGACCGAGGCGGTCATCTTGCCGCCGCTGTTCCAGCGCCTGCGCCGCCTGGCGCCGGCGGTAATGATCGAGAGTTTCCTGTGCAAGCGCCGCGAGACCACCAAGGAACTCGCGGCCGGCCGCCTGGACTTTGCCATCGACGCGCCACTGAACACCGACCCGCAGGTGCGCCACATCAAACTGATGCAGGACCGCTATGTCTGCGCCCTGCGCCAGGGCCACCCGCTGGCCGACAGCAAGCTGACCCTCGACAGCTACCTGGGCATGACCCATATCCATATTTCCAGCCGACGCAACGGCCTGGGTTACGTCGACCTGGCGCTGGGCAAGATGGGTGTGCAACGCAAGGTCGCCCTGCGTTCGCAGCACTACCTCATGGCGTCGCAGGTGTTGCAGCAGACCGACATGGCCATGACGGTTCCCGAGCGCTTCGCCCGTCGCCATCAGTTGCGTTATCAGGCGCTGCCGGTGGAGGTGCCTGCACTGGAAACGCACCTGTACTGGCATGAAAGCACCGACCAGGACCCGGCCAACCGCTGGATGCGCGAACAGATCACCGAATTGTGCGAGCGCGTGGTGGCAGAGGAAGAAAAGGCTCTGGAGCACGCCTGAAGGTGCCGGTGAGGTGCCATTAATGGCCCCTCACCAGGCAAAGTAGAAAATCCCATGAAAGATCTTCGATAGAGAATTTTTTTCTAAAACAATCGCGAATCGACCTGAGGGAAACGAAAAAAACACCGCTGCTGGCAGGTACGCTTACGTCAATGATCGCCGACTTCACGGCCACTGACACGGACCCGCCCTCAATGCCTAGCGCCCCACTCTACTTCGATTACGCCGCCACAACCCCAGTCGACGACCGGGTTATCGAAACCATGCTCGCCTGCCTGGGTAACCAGGCCAACTTCGGCAACCCGGCGTCCAGCGGCCACGCCTTCGGCCAGGCTGCACGGCACGCCGTGGAGCAGGCGCGCCAGCAAGTCGCCGAGTGCGTCGGCGCGCACGCCGAGCACCTGGTATGGACCTCGGGCGCGACCGAGTCCAACAACCTGGCGCTCAAGGGTATTGCCCAAGGCATCGGCCAGCCCGGACACCTGATCACCAGCCAGCTGGAACACAAGGCCGTGCTCGACACCGTGGCCGAACTGGAGCGCCAAGGCTGGGCCGTTACTCGCCTGGCGGCGGATGCCGCCGGCCTGATCCAGCCCGCAAGCGTACAGGCAGCGTTGCGCGCTGACACCCGCCTGGTATCGCTGATGGCGGTCAACAACGAACTGGGTACGGTCACCGACTTTGCCGCGATCGGCGAGCAGGTGCGTGCCCACGGTGCCCTGCTGCACGTGGACGCCGCGCAGGCTGTGGGCAAGCTGGCTATCGACCTGCATACAATGGCCGTGGACCTGATGTCTTTTTCGGCGCACAAGGTCTACGGGCCAAAAGGCATCGGTGCGCTGTATGCAGGGCCGCGCGCCCGCGCGCTGATGCGTGCACAGATGCACGGCGGCGGCCATGAGCAAGGCCTGCGTTCCGGCACCCTGGCGACCCACCAGATCGCAGGCATGGGCAGCGCCTTTGCCTTGGCCGGCCAACCCGGCGACAGCGAGTACCAGCGCCTTGAGCAATTGGCAAGACGCCTGCGCACAGGCCTGCTGGCCATGCCCGGCGTTACCCTGAATGGCTGCGCCAAGCAACGTATTCCCCATACCTTGAACCTGTGCATCGACAGCAAGGGCTTCAACAGCACGGCGCTGGCCAGCGAATTGGCCTTGTCGACCACCTCGGCCTGCAACTCGGCGAGCAACGCTGCCTCGCATGTGCTGCTGGCACTGGGGCTGGATGAGCGCCAGGCACGCAACAGTGTGCGCTTGAGCCTCGGCCGTTTCAGCACCGAGGCTGACGTGGACAAGGCGCTCGAAGTGTTTGGCCGGGTGCTGGCGTCAGCATCGGCAGCACTGTGGTGACCACGCCCTAAAACAGGCGGCTGTCCGGCGTGAAATCCTCAACCAGGATTTTCGCGCTCTGCGCCTGCGGGTGCCGTGGGTTGAACAGGTAATTGGTAGTGCTGGGCATGATCGCGCTTGGCACCGGTAGCAGCAATGCCGAACAGTCATCCAGAAAGCGATTGCCCAGCGTACGGGTCAACTCAGGCTGGGCAGACCAGCCGGGCTGCAAAGCGGGCAACTGCGCCTGGGAAACCGTGTCAGGCAGTTCGATGCGAAGCAAGCGCATGGTGGTAGGGAAATCCTCGGGGTCGATCTCCAGATGCACCAACACCTCCAGCATCGCCCCGGGAGGGCTGGTGGCGGCATACACCACCGGCCGACCCGCCTGGTGCCAGCGGCCGCTTACACGCAAGCCCCCCGTGCCGCTCAAGTCTGCATAGGCGCTGATTCGCCACAAAATCACAGGCCATAGCCCTCGGCAATCTGCAGCAGCATTTCTTCGACCTGAGTGGTGCCTTGCTGGGTGGTGAGCATCTGCATCGGCGTCAGCCCCGAGAAGCGTTCCTTGGGCTTGGACAGCCAGCGCTTGGCCTTGCCCGCTTCACCGAACACGGCCTCGGCCATGGCGGTGATGTGGGCCGAGCGGAACAACCGATCGCTCTCATCCACGGTCAGCGGTTGGTCACGCTCGATACGGGATTTGAGCGTCCGCAGCGGGATGATCTGGTCGCGCTCCACCGGCGTGAGCACACCGCGTTCGGTCAGCTTTACCAACCAAGTGGCGGCAAAACCATCGGTGATGCGGGTGTGAATTTCGAAGTCGCTGGCAAGCTCGGGAATGTCCAGCAGCGCCTGCAGGCGCGCCCGGTACTTGTGGTAACCGTTGTCGCGAAGCACTTCGGCAAGCATGGCACGCTCCATCTCGGCATTTGCCGACAAGTATGCGGTATATGCCGGGTCATTGCCAGTTTGCCGGGGCGGGCAATCGAAGCCAGGGCTTTGCCAGATTGACCGCCAGCATTGCCAGGGCCGCAGAGCGGCCCCGGAACCTCACAGGAAGGTGAAGACTTGCGATGCCGGCAACCGCGACTTGTTCAGCCCGGCATTGAAGTCCGTCTCGCTGCGGTAACCCAGGCTCAGGATCACCACGCTGGTAAAGCCACGCTCACGCAAGCCCAGTTCGGCATCCAGTACCTTGCTGTCGAAGCCCTCGATCGGCGTGGCATCCAGCCCATGCGCCGCCGCCCCCAGCAAGGCAGTACCCAACGCCAGGTAGGTCTGCTTTTCCATCCAGTGCTGCACGTCCTTCTGGTCGAAGCGGTGCAGGTTGACGTAGTGACGGCGGCTCTGGTTTTGCCCGGCGCGCGCTTGCTCATCACGGAAACGGCCATCGGCAGCCTCTTGATCGAGCACGGCGTTCAGGTGTTCTTCAGTCATTTCGGTACGGGTGCAGAACACGATCACATGCGAGGCGTCGAGAAGCTTCTGCGTGTTGTAGGCATAACCTTCCGCCGTGCTCTTGGCCAGGCGGGCCTTGCCTTCGGCCGTGTCGGCGACAATGAAATGCCAGGGCTGGGAATTGACCGACGACGGGCTGTGGCGCAGTTGTTCGAGCAGGGCGTCGACAGTGGCCTGGGGAATGCGGCGTGAGGCATCGTAAGCTTTGGTGGTGTAACGGCGCTTGGCCAGCGATACGGTATCCATGCGACAACTCCGGAATGAACAGTGGATGTGCCGCGCATCTTATCTTCCCAGCAAAAAAGAAAAAGCGGCACAATGTAACAACACTTTCATCCCTGGAATGAAAATGCTGCGCATCACCGACCTCGAACTGTTTGCCCGCAGCAGCGTGCTGGGGAGCTTCACTGCCGCCGCCCATGAAGCAGGCCTGCTGCCGGGCCAGGTGGCTGCCGCGATCAAACGCCTGGAGCGCGACCTGGACGTACGCCTGTTCGCCCGCACCACCCGCAGCCTGCGCCTGACCGCCGAGGGCGAGCGCTACCTGCCAACCGCGCTGAATGTGCTGGAAAGCCTGCGCCAGGGCCATGAAGATCTGCATGGCAACCCCAATAGCCTGCGCGGCACCCTGCAAGTGTCGGCCCCTTCCGACATGGGCCGCAACATGCTGCTGCCCTGGCTCAGCGCCTTTCGCCACGACCACCCGGCATTGCAACTGCGCTTCTTTCTGTCCGACCAGATGGCCGACCTCAACCGCGACCCTGTGGATGTGGCCATCCGCTATGGCCTCAACCAGGATGCCAACTACATCGCCCTGCCGCTGGCCGAATGGAACCGCCGAGTACTGGTGGCCTCGCCCTACTACCTGGCGCGCCACGGCCGCCCGCTCACCCCCGACGCGCTGCTGCAGCATGCCTGCCTGCTGTACATGCAGCACAGCCGGGTGTACGACAAGTGGCAGTTGGGTAATCGCACGGTGCAGGTGCGTGGGCCGTTGGTCAGTGACGACGCCGACGTCATCCGCCGCCTGGCCATCCAGGGGGAAGGTATCGTCTACAAGTCGTGGCTGGATGTCAGCGCCAACATCGCGGCCGGTGAACTGGAAATCGTCCTGCCCGAATTGCTCGGCGAACCTACCCCGCTCACCTTGGTCTGCCCTCATCGCAAGCAACTCACGCCTGCCGTGACGCAATTGCACCTGTGGCTACGCGAACGCTTCGAGGCCCTGCGCGCCCGGGCACTGACCAACGGCTGCACAATCGTTCCAGACTGAGTCGGGGGCATTGCGCTAAGGTTGCGATTTACCCCACGGTACACGTCCATGAGCAACTGGATCGACTTCAAACAAGACGCCGACACCGGCATCGAGTCGGTCCGTGCGCATTTTGTCGGGCATGCCTATGACCCCCACTGGCACGACAGCTTCCTGGTCGGCGTGACCGAGCAGGGCGTGCAGCAGTTCAACTGCCGTCGGGTGCGGCACCGCAGCACGCCGGGGCAGGTATTTTTACTTGAGCCTGGCGACATCCACGACGGCCTGGCGCCCACCGAAGAAGGCTTCACCTATTCGACGCTGTACCTGGAGCCCGCCTGGCTCGACCAACAGCTGCGCGCGCTGTACGAGCACGCGCCGGGCGACAGCCTGCCCAGCTTTGCCGACACCCTGTGCCACGACGAACGCCTGGCGCGGGCCACCGCCCTGGCCTTCAGGGCCGTGCATGGCCAGGACTTGCGTATCGTCAGGCAAACGGCCATGGACGATTTGCTGGCCTGCCTGACCCGCCACCTGCACTGGCGCCGCCGCATCAACCCCGACCCGCGCCTGCCGCTGACCGCACAGCGCGCCCGGGACTTCCTGCATGCCAATCTGGAGCGCGACATCGGCCTGGAGGACCTGGCCCAGGCATGCGGCATTGACCGCTTTCGCCTGACGCGTGCGTTCAAGGCAGCGTTTGGCATTGCACCGCATGCCTACCTGATCCAGCTGCGCCTGGCCCGGGCGCGGCGCCTGCTCGCCTTGGGCCAGACACCTGCCGAAGTGGCCGTGGCCTTGGGCTTTGCCGACCAGAGCCACCTGGGGCGCTGGTTCCGCCGCGCCTACCAGTTGACCCCGGCCGACTACCGCAGGCGCTGCTCAAACCTTCCAGACTGAGGGCCGGCGGGCAGCGAGCATGGTGCTTCAATGTTACGGAGCCCTGAACCATGTCGCAGTCGTTGTTGCCCTTCATTCTGTTCGCCCTGGTGTCCAGCATCAGCCCGGGGCCGACCAACCTGTTGATCCTGGCCCATGGCGCCCACCGGGGCCTGCGCGCAAGCCTGGCGCCGATCGTGGCGGCGTGTGGCGCGGCTGCAGCCATTGTGCTGCTCGTCGGGCTGGGGCTGGGCGAACTGCTGCTGCGCTACCCCCTGGCGCAACAGCTGATGAGCTGGGCCGGGGTGCTGTGGCTCAGCAGCCTGGCGTGGAAGATGCTGCGCAGTGCCGCCGCCCCGCTCCACACGACCACGGCGCCAGGCTTCAGTGCGCTCAGCGCGGCCTCGTTGCAAGTGGTGAACCCCAAGGTGTGGTTGATGGCCGTGGCGGTGGTCGGGGTATTTGCCGCGCCGTCGTTGCCAGTGTGGCAGTTGGCGCTGGTGTTTTTGCTGATCGCTCTGCCGAGCATGGCAACGTGGGCGCTGCTGGGGGTGGGGAGCGCCCGGTGGCTGCAGGCACCGGGGCGGTTGCGGGTGTTCAACCAGGTGTTGGCGGGGGTTTTGTTGATATCGGCATGGGCTGCAGTATTGGCCTGAGTCGCTACTTGGCTTGCAAGTGGCCTGAACGGCCTCGGCTCAGCGAGTCAGCGCCTCGCGAAAGCGCCGGGTACTGGCAACGGCCAGTACCAGCCCGACCACTGCCACGCTACCGCCCACTAGGCCGATATGCGCCACATTCATCTGGCTGCTGACGATACTGCCCAGCAGCGCACCACCGCCAATGCCGATGTTGTAGATACCCGAGAACAGCGCCATGGCCACATCGGTGGCGTCGGACGCCAGCTTCAGGGTCCTGGACTGCAGCGACAGACTGAAGCTGAGAATTGCCACGCCCCAGAACATGCTCAGCACTGCGAACACATGGAAGTTGCCCGACAGCGGCAACATCAGCAACAGGCACGCGGCGAGCAACCCGATCGACCCCACCAGAAAGCCATGCGGGAAGCGGTCGCTGTAGCGGCTGAACAACAACGAACCAAAAACCCCGGCACCGCCGAACAACAGCAGCAACAGCGTGGTACGGTCGCCGCCGATCTGCGCTACGTGCAGGGCGAACGGTTCAATGTAGCTGTAGGCCGTGAACTGCGCGGTAATGACCAGCGTCACCAGCAGGTAGGTAATGACCAGTGCCGGGCGCTTGAACAGGACCGGCAGGCTGCGCAACGAACCGGAGTTCTGGCTGGGCAGCAGCGGCAGCGATTTCATCAGGCACAGCATGGTGGCAAGCGCTACCCCGGCGATGCTCAGGAACGTGATGCGCCAGCCCAGTGCCTCGCCCACCACGCGGCCCAGCGGGATGCCCAGGACCATGGCCAGGGTAGTACCGGTGGCCAGCAGGCCGAGCGCCTTGGCCTGCTGGCCCGGCGGCGCCACACGCACCGCCAGCGAGGCAGTGATGGACCAGAACACCGCATGCGCCAGGGCAATGCCGATACGGCTGACCAGCAGCATGGCGAAGCTCTGCGAAAGCCACGACAGCAAGTGGCTGACAATGAACACCAGGAACACGAACAGCAGCAGACGCCGCCGTTCGATGTTGCGGGTCAGCAACATCATGGGCAACGAGGCCAGCGCCACGATCCAGGCATAGATGGTCAGCATCAGGCCGACCTGGGCAGTGCTCATGTCGAAGCTGCGGCCAATGTCACTGAGCAGCGCCACCGGGACGAACTCGGTGGTGTTGAAAATGAAGGCCGCCAAGGCCAGGGCGATGACGCTCAGCCAGCTGCCGCTGCCCGTTGTGGGCGGCAGGTGTGTGGGGATGGGTTCGTTCATGGGTGGAAACTGCTTCTCCGCAGGCAACGCAACAAGTCGCACGCCAGCGACCCGCTTGCAGGGGTGCCAACGTACGTTTTGTTATGGATAGGAATGCCCGGCATGGTACGCGTCAAGCTGGGGCCTCACAACCGCAGGGCAGGCAGAAGGAGTACCATGCACGCTTTGTGTGAAACGCGTGTGCAACAAGGAGCCCGATCCGCTCATGGACAAGCAGCACCCCCAGCAGCAGTGGCAGCAGGCAGTTACCGCCTATGCCCAGGCCGTCAACGACTACGTCGCGCAGGGCCGTGCGCACGGCTGGGACAACCTCGAAGAGCCGCAGGCACCCGCCACCGAACACCTGCTCGACGCCTGGCTGACAGCCCTGCAGGCAGCCAACCACCCTGGCGTCGACGAACTGCAGCGCCAGGCATTCCGTGAGGCCTGGCCACCCGCGCACCAGCCCTTGGTACCGTTGCTCGAAGCGCACGGCCAAGGCATCGGCAGTGTCCTGCTGCTGGAAGATGGCAGCCTGCTGGCACGTATCGGCATGCCTTACGACAAGGGCCAGGTGGTGCGTATAGACCACCATGGGGTAACCCCGGTCATCGGTGTCGAACACTTTGGCCGCTGCCCGGCGCGGCGCTATTTCGCCCTGGCCAATGCCGAGGGCGTACGTGTGACCGATGGCTGGGGTGGCCCGCAGGTGCAACGTCTGGCCTGGCCCACGGGGCTGGAGGGGTTGCCGCCAGGTTACCCGTTCGAGCCGTTCGACCTGCCGCCCACACCGACCGCGCTGATCCCCTTCCCCGACGGCCAGCGCGTGCTGCTGGTGAGTGCCGAAGGTATCTTTGTGCTGGCCACCCAAGGTGCGACCCGCCTGCTGCCACAGCAAGCACGCGTGCTCGATGAGCTGGCCGAGGGCACCGACCCTGACGACATCAGCCTGGGGCTGAGCATGGAGCATGGTGCGGTGTCGGCGGATGGCCGGCTGATCGTCGTGGGTGAGCAAGGCAGCCGGCACCTTGTTCTGGACGAACAGTTCAAGCCGCTGGCGCACATTGGCCCGGGCAGCGAATACCCGCACTTTGCCTTGTTCAACCGCGCCGGTGACCAGTTGATCGTCAATGCCTGCCATTTCTACAGCGGTGCCACGCTGGCCGTGAGGGTGGCAGACCTGCAGGGGCTGGATACCGATTACTACAGCCAGGACCCGCGTACCCCGCTGGTGCAGGATGGCGCAAGGGTGTATGCGGGGGTAGCGCGCGGTGGCGAGTACATTGTGGGTGATGCCTATGGCTACCTGCGGGCGTTTGGCGAAGAGGGTACGGAGCATTGGCAGCATTACCTGGGATCGACCATCAGTGCGATGGATATCAGCGCCGACGGGCAAACACTGGTGGCGGCGAGCCATGCGGGGGTTATTTCGGTGATTGCGCTGGATAGCGGGCGGCCCGAGTGGCAGATCGGTACCGGGGCGCACGGCGAGGTGCGGCGATGGTTGTTCTGGAAGGGCTGGGACAAGCCAATGGCCTGGTAAAACGGCTGCATCGTTGCTGCCTGTACTGCCCCCACCGCGGGCAAGCCCTGCATCACCCCTGTGCAGGAGCGGGCTTGCCCGCGAAGGGGCCCGTACAGGCAACCGATCAATCAGCCCTGTAGCGTGGCCATGTCGATCACGAACCGGTACTTCACATCACCGGCAATCATCCGCTCATAGGCCTGGTTGATGTTGCGGATATCCAGCATCTCGATATCGCAGCGGATGTCGTGCTCGGCGCAGAAGTCCAGCACTTCCTGAGTCTCGGCAATCCCCCCGATCAACGACCCCGCCAGCACCCGGCGCTTCATCACCAGGTTGGCCGCATGCAATGCCGGGTCGATCGGTTCGATCAGGCCGACCAGGATGTGCACCCCGTCGAACTTCAGCGTTTCCAGGTACGGGTTGAGGTCGTGCTGCACCGGAATGGTGTCGAGCAGGAAATCGAAACGGCCGGCAGCGGCGCGCATCTGCTCGGCATCGGTGGAGACGATCACATGGTCGGCCCCCTGGCGGCGCGCTTCCTCGGCCTTGGCCTGGGAGCGCGTGAACAGGGTCACTTCCGCACCCAGCGCCTTGGCCAGTTTGATGCCCATGTGGCCCAGGCCGCCCATGCCGAGGATGCCGATCTTGTGGCCCGGGCCCACGCCGTGGTGCTTGAGCGGCGAATAGGTGGTGATGCCGGCGCACAGGATAGGCGCAGCGCTGGGCAGGTCCATGCCGGCTGGTATGCGCACCACGAAGTGCTCGCTGACCACGATGCTGCTGGAATACCCCCCCATGGTGTTGCTGCCATCGACCCGGTCCGGGGTGGCGTAGGTCATGGTCGGGCCTTCCAGGCAGTATTGCTCCAGATTCTTGGCGCAGGCTTCACAGGTACGGCACGAGTCGACCATGCAGCCAACGCCCACCAGGTCACCGACCTTGTACGCGGTGACCTTGTCGCCCACCGCCGTGACCCGGCCGATGATCTCGTGGCCCGGCATCAGCGGGTACACGGCAATGCCCCATTCGTTGCGCGCCTGGTGGATGTCGGAGTGGCACACGCCGCAGTACAGAATGTCGATGGCGACGTCGTCTGGGCGCGGGCTGCGGCGCTGGAACGTCATGGGGGCCAGGGGGCTGGTGGGGGTTTGAGCGGCGTAACCGATGGCGGTATACATGCAGGGCCTCGCAGTGAAGTGAAACGATTCAGGCGACGCATTCTGCGCGCCGTTTGCCGCCTCGCCCACGGCTGATTCTCCGGCATGCATGCCTGATTCTACGAAGATGCCGACCCGTAGCTGGCGCCACGCCCTCAATCTGCGATGATCAAGCTGTCTGATTCTCTGCCCTTGGTCCACCATGCAACTGACCCGTCACGTCGATGCCAATGCGCCGCTTTGCGCACTGATCCGCAGCCTCGCCACGCGCCCAGGCTTTGTGCCCACGCACCTGCCCCAGGTGCAGGTGCTGAGCTGGGACCACTATGTGGCCAGCAGCCCGCAGATCTACGAACCCAGCCTGATGATCCTGGCCCAGGGCAGCAAACTGGCGCGCCTGGGGCCGCGTACGCTGGAGTACGGTGCAGGGCATTACCTGGTACAGGCGTTGTCGGTGCCGTTCATGTGTGAAACCTTTGCCACCCGCGAGGCGCCGCTGTTGGGTGTGGCGGTGGGCATCGACCGTGGCGTGCTGGGCGAGTTGGTGCAGAGCATGGGCCTGGCACCGGACGCTGAAGTGCAGGCGCAAACCCCGCAATCGATGACGTCGGCGGCACTCGATGCGCCCATGCGCGAAAGCGTGGAACGACTGCTGCACTGCCTGCAGGACCCGCTTGACGCCAAGGTACTGGGCCCGGCGCGCGTACGCGAGGTGCTGTATACCGCGCTGCGCGGCCCGCAGGCCGGTGTGTTGCGAGCACTGGTGGAGCAACAGGGGCACTTCGCCCGCATCGGCGCCGCCCTCGCCCACCTGCGCGAGCATTACGCCGAGCCGCTGAGCGTGGAGGCACTGGCCGCGCGGGCCAACATGAGCGTTTCGACCTTCCACGAACACTTCAAGCGCTGCACCGACATGGCACCGATGCAGTACCTCAAGCGCTTGCGGCTACTCAAGGCGCAGCAGATGCTGATCGGCGAAGGCCTGGGCGTGGCACAGGCTGCGCACCGGGTGGGCTATCAGAGCACCTCGCAGTTCAGTCGCGAGTACAAGCGCCAGTTCGAACGTAGCCCGGGGGATGAATTGCCTTACCAGAGCTTGCCGGTGTAGTTGCTTGACCTGGACGGCCCCTGCAGGTCAGTCCACCAGCGGCCACTGCGCCAAGGGCCAGTAAGCCCCCTTGCGCGACTCGTAGAGCGTGAAGTGTCGTGCGGTGAGGTAAAACTCCGGCGCGCTGCTGGCCTCGGGCGGCTGCCCGCGGTAATCCCTGGACAGCGTCAGGTGCGGTCGATACTCACGTTTGGCCGCCTCCATCCCCAACGGCAGCAGCGCCTGCTGCAAACCGTACACCAGTTGCAACAGGGTAGGCGGTACCTGCTGCGCCTCCAGCACCAGGGCGCTGGCCCGCTGCCACACCTGCAAACGGTCGAGCAACAGCCGCGGCGCTGAGGCTGGCAGCGCCAGCTGGTCGACGGCCGCGCAAATCGCAGGCACCTGCGCGGTGTCCACATCACCGAGGAACAGCAGCGTGACGTGGAAGTTGGCTGCCGGCACCGGTTTGCCGCTGCGCAGGTTCAGCCCTCGCCGCCACTGGGCCAGGTCACGGCGCTGGGCGTCGCTGACCGGCAAGGCGAAGAACAGCCGCTTGAACGGACTACCACTGGGGCGTATATCCTGAACCATACCAACTCCCTGACATGAAACGTTTGCGCAAGACTGTAGGGTATTACACCAATGTCGCCCCACAGTTTCGTAACAATCAGTACAAACTACCCCCATGATTGTTTATGCTGGCGGGCTCATGCCATGGCGCATGGCCATTCTTCGACCAGTAAACGTCCATGAAAATTGCACTCGTACTCATCTTCGTCCTCTCGATCGCCTATGTTCACCTGCGCGGTCGGGTTCGCCACAAGCTGACTCGCCAGCTGGGCGACCACTCCAGCTTCCTGGCCCCGATCAACAGCTTCCTGTACCTGTTCTCCAAACACCCGGCCAAGCCTTACCTGCCGGTCGAGGCCTTTCCAGAACTGAAACCGCTGCAGGACCACTGGCAGGAGATCCGCGAGGAAGGCCGCCAGTTGCTGCACGTGGGTGAAATCAAGAAGTCCGACAATTATGATGACGTCGGTTTCAACTCGTTCTTCAAGACCGGCTGGAAGCGCTTTTACCTGAAGTGGTATGGCGAAAGCCACCCGTCGGCAATGGCCCTTTGCCCACGCACGACCGAGCTGCTGCAAGGCATCGGCACGGTCAAGGCGGCCATGTTCGCCACCCTGCCACCTGGTGCCAAGCTGGTGCGCCACCGTGACCCGTATGCCGGTTCCTACCGCTACCACCTGGGCCTGGACACACCGAATGACGACGGCTGCTACATCGATGTGGACGGCGAGAAATACGCGTGGCGCGATGGTGAGGGGGTCATCTTCGACGAAACCTACATCCACTATGCGGCCAACACCACCGAGCACAACCGCATCATCCTGTTCTGCGACGTCGAACGCCCGCTCAAGTACCGCTGGGCAACTGCGTTCAACCGCTGGTTCAGCCGCAACGTGATGGCCGCTGCCGCTGCGCCCAACGACGCCAGCGACAAGACCGGTGGCATCAACCGCCTGTTCACCCGCATCTACAAGATCCGCGAGCGTGGCAAGGCGCTGAAAAAGCGCAACCGCATGCGCTACTACCTGGAAAAATGGGCAGTGGTCGCGGCGTTGGTGCTGGTGTTCATCTACATCTGAAGGCTCAACGCAGGCCACTGTACGAGTGACCTGCGTTTACCAACCAAAGTACCGCCTCACACGTGCAACTCTTCGACTAGCCTGAAAGCTCCACTTGCAACCACCCCAAGGTGAAGACGATGAGCATGATGGACTGGGACGCCTACCGTAAGCAGTTGATGGCCGGCATCGGCGATCTCAAGCAACTCTCACCCGACACCGTAGCCGGCTACATGACCGCCAGCGGTGCAGGCGCCAAAACCAACCACCTGGATGCCAAGACCCGCGAGCTGATCTCCTTGGCCGTGGCTGTGACCACCCGCTGCGACGGCTGTATCGCCGTGCATTCGCAGCAAGCCGTCAAAGAGGGTGCCAGCCGCGAGGAAATTGCCGAGGCCCTCGGCGTGGCCGTGGCCATGAACGCCGGTGCCGCGCTGGTGTACTCGGCCCGCGCAATGGACGCGGTGGGCAAGGCCAACGGTTGAGCACAAACGGCGTCGTCGCCCTTGCGCGACGGCGCCGCGCCACCCAGACTGGGCGGCTCACCCCGCGCAGGAACCCGCATGATCCACATTCGCCCCATGATGCCGGACGATTTTGATCGTTTCTGGCCCACCTTCCAGGCCATTGTCCAAGCCCGTGAAACCTACGCTTTCGACCCGGCGCTGAGCTTCGAGCAGGCCCGCCAGCTGTGGCTGGAGCTGCCCTTGCACACGCTGTTGGCCGAAGAAGATGGCGAGCTACTGGGGTCCTATTACCTCAAGCCCAATGCTGCCGGGCCTGGTGCGCATGTAGGCAATTGCGGCTACATGGTCTGCGAACAGGCGCGCGGCCGGGGCGTGGCGCGCTTGATGTGCGAGCACTCGCAAAAGCTGGCGCGCCAGGAAGGCTTTCTGGCATTGCAGTTCAACTCGGTGGTAGCCACCAACGCAGTGGCCGTGGCGCTATGGCACAAGCTGGGCTTTGAAACAGTCGGCCGTTTGCCCAAGGCCTACCGTCATGCCCGCCTGGGGCTGGTGGACTGCCTGGTGATGTACAAATGGCTGGCGGATGAGCCGGTGGTGGAGAAGCCGCCGCTGCTGATCGGGCGCAAGAACATCGAGGCACGGGTATCGCGGCGCCGCGGGCGCTAGCCTGTTCAGGCAAACCTGCCTTCAAACTCACAACCTGATTTTTTCGCGACACTCACAGCACACCCACATTTGACGCCCCAGCCTTTCAATGGTCAGATGCGCGCCAGTTTCAGGTGCCCTGCGCCGCCGCGCGCAGGGTGAAACGGGAAACCGGTGCGTCGTGTTGCCCACGACAAGTCCGGTGCTGCCCCCGCAACGGTAAGCGAGCGAACCCTTCGAGATACCACTGTGCTCAGGCATGGGAAGGTGAAGGTTTCATGCCCCTCGCAAGCCCGGAGACCGGCCTGGAGCTTCACTTGGCAACCCGCGGTGGGCGGGCGCAGGCCGGAATCCGTGCGCGCGCCTGCCTGCATGGTTCGCCTTTGCGTGTTTTCCACCGGGATCCATTCATTCCTGCAGCAGTGGAACGACATGTCCCGTATGTTCAAGCTTCACCCTCTGGCGGCCTGCCTGGCCGTCACCCTGCCGGCGCTGGCTGATGACCGCGACCCGCAGCCTCTGGCCCTGCCTTCCACGGCCATCACCGACACCTTCGACAGCCGCACCATCGACCTGGCCACGCCGACCCAGGCCGGCTCGCGCCTTGGCCTCAGTGCCCTGGAGACGCCGGCCAGCACCAGCAGTATCAGCGAACGGCAGATTCAGCAGCGCAACAACCTCACAGTGCAGGATGCAGTGACCCGCTCGCCGGGCATTACCTTCGTCGGCTCCCCGGGGGACGGCGGTACAGGCTTGTCTGCCCGCGGCTTTGCCGGCCACAGCTCGGTGATGACCCTGTTCGACGGCGCGCGCCTGTACACCGGTGCCGGCACCCAAACCTTCCCGGTCGACCCGTGGATGGTCGAACGCATCGAGGTGATTCGCGGCCCGGCCTCGGTACTGCATGGCGAAGGCGCCACCGGCGCGGTGATCAACGTGATCCCGAAAAAACCTTTTGCCGGCGAAGTGCGCAACCACCTGCGCCTGGGTTACGGCTCGTGGGACCGCCAGCAGCTCGGCCTGGACAGCGGCGGCAGCCTCAGCGAGCGCCTGAGCTACCGCCTGACGCTGAACCAGCAGGCCGGCAATGGCTGGGTCGACCGCACCGCTTCACGTAGCCTGGCCATGAGCGCCGCGCTGCGTTTCGATGCCAGTGATGACCTCAGCTTCACGCTGGCCCATGACCGCGGCGATGCACAACCTGCCAACTACTATGGCACCCCGCTGATCGACGGCCACTACCGCAGCAGCCTGCGCAAAAAGAACTACAACGTACAGAACGACGTGCAGCAGTACGTTGATGAATGGACCCGGCTGACAACCGACTGGGCGCTGAACGACCAGATCAGCGCCAGCAACCAGCTGTACTACATCAAAAGCCGCCGCCACTGGCGCAACGCCGAGGACTACAGCTGGGACGCAGAGCGTCAGCAACTGCTGCGCGGCAGCTACCTGGAGATCAAGCACAACCAGGAGCAGTTCGGCGACCGCCAGACCTTCACCTTCGACCACACCCTGTTCGGCCTGGCCAGCAAGACCGTGCTCGGTGCCGAGTACAACAAGGTGCGCTTCAACGTCGACAGCAATTCCCCCTACAACGATGTCGGCGGCGACTACGTCGACCCGTGGCAGCCACAGCCCGGCGGGTTCCATAGCGCCTCGCCGTTGCGGCCGCAAACGCTCTCGACCACCCATACCTTTGCCCTGTTTGCCGAAAACCGCCTGCAATTGAGCGATCGCCTGTCGTTGGTTACCGGCGTGCGTCGCGACCAGAACCACATCGACCGCAACAACTTGACCAACGACAGCCGCAGCGATCGTAGCCTGCAAGGTGGCAACTGGCGCGTGGGGCTGGTGTATGCACTCAACGACGACCTGTCGTTGTACGGCCAGTACTCAACCAGCGAGGACGGGGTCAACAACCTCATCAGCCTCAGCCCCGCGCAGATGCACTATGACCTGACCAAGGCGAAGCAGACCGAGGCCGGCATCAAGCAGCGCTTTTGGGAGGGGCGTGGCGAATGGACGCTTGCCGCCTACCACATCGTCAAGAAAAAGCTGCTGGTCGACGACCCGATCACGCACGAGAAGCAACAAGCCGGGCAGCAGACCTCCGATGGCCTGGAAGCGACGCTGGAGCTGGCCCTGGCCCATCAGTGGCAGGTGTCGGCCAATGCATCGCTGGTACGCGCCAAGTACGACGACTTCGACGAAATGGTCGGCGGTCTGCCGCAGGACCGCGCAGGCAACCGGCCGGCCAACGTGCCACGGCGTACCGCCAACCTTTGGTTGAGCAAAGGCTTCGGCCAGCAGGTAGAGGCCGGCTTGGGGGCGCGTTATGTGGATGAGCGTTATGCCGATACCGCCAATAACCACAACGCCCCCGGCTACACCGTGGTCGATGCCAACATCGCCTGGCAGGTGTTGCCGGATGTGAAGCTGGGGGTGCAGTTGAACAACCTGTTCGATCGCGAGTATGTGCAGTCGGCGTTCAGCGGGCAGCAGTGGTTGATGGGGATGCCGCGGTCGTACTTCGCGACGCTGGATTACAGCTTCTGATCTGGGTGGCTTGTGCCGCGAAGAGCCCGGCACAGGCCACACAAAAACCTCTGTCCCCTTTTATCTCCATGTTATACGATAACGTTTCACATGAAATTAATTCCTGTTAGATACCCCATGACAAGTGCCAGCGCCACGCCCACGCTGATCACCCAGCGCCTGCAGAGCATCGATGCCCTGCGCGGCCTGGTGATCCTGTTCATGCTCCTGGACCACGTCCGCGAGACTTTCTTCCTGCACCACCAGGTCAGCGACCCCATGGCCATCGACACCACGGAACCGGCGCTTTTCTTCAGCCGCACCCTCGCCCACTTGTGTGCGCCGGTGTTCGTCCTGCTGACCGGCCTGTCGGCCTGGCTGTATGGCGAGAAGTATCAGGGCCGTGGCGACGTCTCGGCGTTCCTGTTCAAACGCGGGCTGTTCCTGGTGGTGCTGGAGTTCACCCTGGTCAACTTCGCCTGGACCTTCCAGCTGCCCCCCAGCGTGATCTACCTGCAAGTGATCTGGGCCATCGGCGTCAGTATGATCGCCCTGTCGCTGCTGGTGTGGCTGCCACGCGCCGCGCTGCTCGCCCTGGGCGCCATCATCATCGCCGGCCACAACCTGCTCGACGGGGTGCACTTTGGCACAGAGTCAGCCCTGCATGTGCCGTGGGCAATCCTGCATGATCGTGGCTGGCTGGTGTTTTCCGAGACCCTGCACCTGCGCACGTCTTACCCGGTGCTGCCGTGGATCGGCGTCATCGCCCTGGGTTACGGCCTGGGGCCCTGGTTCGCCCGTGGCAGCGATGCCGGACAACGCCAGCAACACCTGCTGGTAGCCGGTTTGCTCGCGCTGCTTGGCTTTGCCCTGCTGCGCATGTTCAACGGTTACGGTGAGGCGCCGTGGAGCGGTTATCCAACCTTCACGCAAACCCTGATGAGCTTCTTCAACATCACCAAGTACCCACCGTCGCTTCTGTTCCTGGCCCTGACCCTGGGCTGTGGCCTGCTGCTGTTACGCGCCTTCGAGCGGGCCGGCCAAGTGCGCTGGATCACGGCACTGGCGGTGTTCGGTGCGGCACCGATGTTCTTCTACCTGCTGCACCTGTATGTGCTGAAGCTGCTGTACCTGGCCTGCGTGGCGCTGTTCGGGCTCAACCATGGCGACTACTTCGGTTTCGACGGTATTGCAGCGGTGTGGCTGGGCGCGGTACTGCTGGCGGTTTCGCTGTACCTGCCGGTGCGCGGGTTCGCCCGGCTGAAGCAGCGCCGCCGCGACATCAGCTGGATGAAGTACTTCTGAAAAGCGTTTTCCCCCGGCGCCGCGATGGTCTACCATGCGGGCCGCCGGTTTCCACCACGGAACTAACAGGGAATCCCAGGCCCGCCAATACGGGCCAAACGGAACTGCCCCCGCAACTGTAGGTGCCGAGCCTGCTCCACCCATGCCACTGGGCCTACCGCCCGGGAAGGCCGGAGCCAGGCCATGACGCACCAGTCAGGAGACCTGCCGGCCTGCATTCACCAACCGGCGGGGTGTCCGGGATTGGCCGTCAGTGTTGCCCCAGCCACCCGCTGGGGCTCGGCGATGCCTGTCCGTGCGTTCCTCACCAGAACTGTCCGATAGGAGATCGCCCAGCATGCTGCCCCGTTTCGCCACCCTGCTCGCGGGCCTAGGCCTCACCGGCCTGGCCCAGGCCGCTGCCACCCACTACCCGCTGACGGTCGACAACTGCGGCAAGCCGCAGACTTTTGCTCAGGCACCGCAGCGCGCCGTCACCATCGGCCAGGCCGGTACCGAGCTGCTCTATGCCTTGGGGCTGGGTGACAAGCTGGCGGGCACCGCGCTGTGGTTCAACAACGTATTGCCTGAATACCAGGCAGTGAACGCCAAGGTTCCACGCCTGGCCGACAACGAACCCAGCTTCGAGGCGGTGGTCGGCAAGCACCCGCAGCTGGTCGCGGTGCAGTTCGAATGGATGGTCGGTGCCCAGGGCTCGGTCGCCACCCGCGAGCAGTTCGATGAACTGAAGATCCCCACCTACGTGCTGCCATCGGACTGCGAAGGCAAGGACAACCTGGTCGGTGCAGACGGCACCCGCCTGCAAGCGTTCCAGGTAGACAGCATCTACAAGAGCGTCAGTCAACTGGCCGAGATCTTCGACGTTCAGGACCGCGGTGCGGCCCTGAACGCCGAGTTGCAAGGGCATCTGGACAGCGCCAGGGCGCGGCTGGCCGGCAAGGACTTGTCGGCAACTTCGGCGCTGTTCTGGTTCTCCAGCGCCGACCTTCACATCGACCCCTATGTGGCCGGCCGCCAGGGTGTCGCCGACTTCATGCTGCGCACCCTTGGTGTGCGCAACGTGGTCGAGTCCAGCGAAGAATGGCCAAGCGTAGGGTGGGAAACCCTGGCCAAGGCCAATCCGACCTGGCTGATCATCGCGCGCATGGACCGCCGCCGTTTCCCCGCCGACGACTACCAGAAAAAGCTCGAATTCCTGCGCAGTGATCCGGTAACCCGCAACATGGACGCAGTGAAGCACGACCGCATCATTATCCTTGACGCCGACGCCATGCAGGCCGGTATCCGCCTGTTCCGCGGCGTTCAAACGCTGTCCACGGCCTTCGCCAGCGGTAAAGCAGCCCAGTGATGATTCGCCTGTTACCCTGCATCGCCGTTGCCCTGGCCGCCCTGTTGGCTGCCCTGCTGGCCGGCACCGCCATCGGCGAAACCAGCCTGTCGCCCAGCGTGGTCGGCCAGGTGCTGGCCAACCACCTGTGGCAAGCCGACTTCCCGGTGGACCCGATCGACGCCGGCATCGTCTGGAACTACCGCCTGACCCGCACCCTGGTCGCAGCCGCTTGTGGCGCCGGGCTGGCCACCTGCGGTGTCATCCTGCAGGCGATGTTGCGCAACCCACTGGCCGAGCCCTACTTGCTGGGGCTGTCTGCCGGTGCCTCGACCGGCGCGGTACTCGTCGGCCTGCTGGGCCTGGGTAGCCTGGCATTAAGCATGTCCGCAGGGGCTTTCATCGGTGCCGTGGCCGCATTCGCCTTGGTATTGGTGCTGGCTCGCGCGGCCGGCCCAAGCAGCAACAACGCCCAGGTGATCCTTGCCGGTATCGCCGGCTCGCAGCTGTTCAATGCACTGACTGCCTTCCTGATCACCAAGTCGGCCACCGCCGAGCAGGCGCGCGGCATCCTGTTCTGGCTGCTGGGCAACCTGAGCGGCGTGCGCTGGCCTTCGGTGTGGCTGGCTGTGCCGGTGGCGATTTTCGGTTTGCTGGTGTGCCTGTGGCACCGCCGTGCGCTGGATGCCTTCACCTTCGGTACCGATTCGGCCGCCTCGCTGGGCATCCCGGTGCGGCGCACCCAGTTGCTGCTGATCAGTTGTGCAGCGCTGGTGACAGCTGTGATGGTGTCCATTGTCGGCGCCATCGGGTTTGTCGGGCTGGTTATACCCCATGCTCTGCGCCTTCTGCTCGGCCCCGGGCACAGCCGTCTGTTGCCCGCCAGCGCACTGGGCGGTGCGCTGTTCCTGATTGCGGCAGACATTCTTTCACGCACGTTGATCACCGGCCAGGTGATCCCGGTGGGCGTGGTGACTGCGCTGATCGGTGCCCCCGTATTCGCGCTGATTCTGGTCAGCCGTCGGGGGCGCCCATGACCGCCATGACAGCAGTTCGCATCCCTCCGCTGGCCTGCCATGGGCTGGGGCTGCAACTGGCCGGCAATACCGTGCTCAGCGATATCGACCTCAGCGTTGTCGCCGGTGAAACCCTGGGCATCGTCGGCCCTAACGGCTCGGGCAAATCCTCGCTACTGAAGGTGCTGGCAGGGTTGCGCAAACCGGCCTGCGGCAGCGTACAGCTCTTGGGTGAACCGCTGGCACAGATGCCCCGCCGCCGTGTTGCCCAAGCGCTGGCGCTGGTCGAGCAACAGGCCGACACCCTCGATGCGATCAGCGTGTTCGACGCGGTTGCCTTGGGCCGCACACCCTGGCTCTCGGCCCTGGCACCGTTCTCGCGGCAGGACCGCGCCATCGTCGAGCAAGCCCTGACCGACCTCGATGCCCTGCACCTGCGCACGCGCCTGTGGGGGTCGCTGTCCGGTGGCGAGCGCCAGCGTGTACACATTGCCCGCGCGCTGGCCCAACGGCCGCAGGTGCTGCTACTGGACGAGCCGACCAACCACCTGGACATCCAGCATCAGCTAAGCCTGCTGCAACAAGTGCAGGCGCTGCCGGTAACCACCCTGGTGGCGCTGCATGACCTCAACCAGGCGCTGACCTGCGACCGTGTCGCGGTTCTTGACAAAGGCCGCCTGATCGCCCTCGGCAAACCCTTCGAGGTGCTTACCCCCAAGCGCCTGCTGAGCACCTTCGGCGTCCACGCCCACTACCTCACCGACCCTTTCGACGGCGCGCGCATCCTGCGCTTTCGCGCCCCCTGAACCAAGTAGCCCTGCCCATGCTGTTGCGTCATTGCCAACAGGCACGTTCCCACAGGTCAGCGTAATCGCAACTGCATGTGCGTGGTCTGCCACACCGGGTCTTGCTCCACATCCACCAGCGTGAACCCTTGCCGCTCCCAGAACGCAATGGCGCCCGGCAGAAACGGATGAGTATGCAGGTAAAGGCAGTCGACGCCCGCTTGCATCGCCCGTTCGCGCAAGGCACCAAACAAGGCAGCCGCCAGGCCATGCCTGCGGTAGGCCGGCAACACGAACAGCCGCACCACCTCGACTACCCGCTCTGCGCGGTAATCAAGCTGGGCAAAGCGCTGGTCATAGGGCAAGTAACCTATCACCGCGACCAGCCGCTCACCCTCACGGGCTTCCAGAAAACAACCCGCGCCGTCCAGGTAAGTGTCGGCGAAATGCGTAAGGTCACGCGGCAAGGGTGCATTGGCGAGCATCGGAAAAAGCGCGCGGCGAGCGCTGTCGACAAACGCCAGCACTTCGGCAATGGCGTCACGCGCTACAGGTTGCAGGGTCCAGTTCGGCATCGGGCGGTTGCCAGTGTGATCGGGAGCGCACGGTTCTACCGCAGTGTGCCGCTCAAGGCAAATCACAGGGCTCGTCGCGGCACGGCGGACATCGCTATAATCGGCAGTCTTCACTGCCCGACCAGGCCACACCATGCCTCGCCTCCCGAAGTTGCTGTTACCGCTGTTGCTGGCTGCTGCACTCACCGCCTGCGACCAGAAACCCTCCCGTGAAGAACAGATCCTCGCCCAGCTGCCGCTGCAGGACGCCTACACGCACAACATCGAGCGCATGTCCGCGCTGCTGGGCCGCACTCACCCGCAGCTGTCGCAAGCGACCATCCAGGACGTACTGCGCAAGCACCTGACCGTCGAGGACCAGCGCCGGGACCTGTTCCGCCTGTACAGCGAAAAGAACTTCAGCGACGCCGAATTCGCCACCATCGTCGCCGCCACCCAGGACCCCGCCAAAGCGCGCGCCCTGGAAGACACCGAAGCCGGCAAACGCTTGAGCGAAAAACTCACCGCGCTGATGCGCGAAACCGCCCGCGATGTGAGCGTGCAGGCCTTGGTCGAACAGCGCATGCAACAGGTGGAAGATGAGCTTGATGCACTGGACAAGGCAGGCTCTTGAGCGCCACCCGCTAAGGTAACTCCCGTTCAGCAACCCTTTACGATCACCCGAGGTCAGGATTGCCACACACCAAGCATGGATTGCGCCTGGATCTACGTACACTCATTCTGGTGCTCTGCGCCCTGACCGCAGTGGTCATGCTGTGCGCCAGCTATTTCGCCAGCTACCGGGTGCAGCGCCAGCTACTGATCGACAATGCCCTGGAAGCCAACCGGGTGTACGCGAGAAAGCTGGCCAGCATCACCGAAACCTTCATTGGCAGCGCCTTGCAGCAACTGATGTTCAGCGCCGGTGTACAAAGCCGACAGTTGAGCGACACCGCAGCGCTGCAGGTAGAGACTGACCGCGTACTGGGCCAGAGCATGGCCTTCAACTCCACCTTCGTGATCGATGCCAACGGGGTACTGCTGGCAGTATCCCCCGCCCCGCTACGCCACCTGATCGGCACCCACGTGCAGTCGCCCGGCGCTCAGGAAGCCCTGCACGAACGCCGTCCACTGGTTTCCACGCCCTACCTGTCGGCGGCCGACAACCTGGTGGTGGTGCTTTCGCAACCTATTTTCGACAACAACGGCCGCTACTTGGGGTATGTGGGTGGCAGCCTGTACCTGCGTGAACACAACATCCTCAACAGCCTGCTGGGCGAGCATTTCTACAAGGACGGTTCGTACCTGTATGTGGTCGACCGCAACCGACGCCTGCTGTACCACCCCAATAGCGAGCGGGTAGGCACGGTGGTGGAGGGCAATGCGCTGGTTGACCAGCTGGCGACACTGGACAGCGGTACCCGGCAGCTAACCAATAGCCTGGGCGTGGAAATGCTCGCCGGTTTCGCCACTGTACCCAGCGCCGGCTGGGGCGTGGTAGCGCAGCAGCCTTTGGCGCAAACGGTGACGCCGCTGAACCATCTGGTGCTGAACGTGGTCGCCAGTTCGGCGCCTTTGGCGCTGGTTGGCAGCCTGCTGCTGTGGTGGTTGGCTCGTACCATCGCCCGGCCGCTGTGGAAACTGGCCGCGAGTGCCCGCACGATGGACCGCGCCGGTACCGCCGAACGCTTGCATCAGGTGCGGGCATGGTACTTCGAGGCGGCAGAGCTCAAGCGCGCATTGCTGTTCAGCCTGAACTTGCTGCAAGAACGCATCGGCCGGCTCAATCGGGACGCCCAGACCGACCCGCTGACCGGCCTGGGCAACCGCCGCAGCCTGGAATTCAGCCTGTCGTTACTGGAAGCTGAAAACCGGGAGTTTGCAGCCATTGCGCTGGATATCGACCATTTCAAGCGGATAAATGACAGCCATGGACACGAAGTGGGCGACCAGGTGCTGCGCCAGCTGGCGGAGCTCATGCGCCGTTGTTGCCGCGAGGGCGACCTGTTGTGTCGCACCGGCGGCGAGGAGTTCTTGATATTGCTGCCTGGGGCAACCCTGAATGTGGCGGCCGCAGTGGCCGAACGGTTGCGTGTGACCGTACAGGATATGCCGGTGGAACCGGTGGGGGCAGTGACAATTTCGCTGGGGGTGACGCACTGGGATGGCGAGACGCACGGCGAGCCCATGAACGCATTGGGCGAGGCTGACCGGGCGCTTTACCGGGCCAAGCAAGAGGGGCGCAACCGGGTCGCTTTTGCCTGAACGCCTTGTGTTGTCACCATGGAACGGGCTCGCCCGTGAAAATGCCGATACAGGCAGCGATGCATCGCTGCCCTGTAACAATTCCTGTCATAAAACTGCAGCGTTTCAGTCATAGGATTGACCCCGACCTGACATTTTCACTTCATGGATGAGCGTCTCATGCGTCGTGTGGTTTTCAATCAGAAAGGTGGCGTTGGCAAATCCAGCATTGCCTGCAACCTCGCCGCAGCCAGTGCCGCCGAGGGCTACCGAACCTTGCTGGTCGACCTCGACCCACAGGCCAATGCCACCTTCTACCTGACCGGGCTGGCCAACGACACCATTCCTGCCGGCATCGCCGACTTCTTCCGCCAGACCTTGTCGCCGGTTACTGCCGCCGGCAAGAAGCACCGCGTGGCAATCACCGAAACCCGCTACAGCAACCTGCACCTGGTCACCGCCAGCCCTGACCTCAGCGACCTGCAAAGCAAGCTGGAGAGCAAGTTCAAGATCAACAAGCTGCGCAAGTTGCTGGTGACGCTGGGCGAGGACTACGAGCGGATCTACATCGACACCCCGCCCGCACTGAACTTCTACACCTTCAGCGCGCTGGTGGCGGCCGAGCGTCTGTTGATTCCGTTCGACTGCGACAGTTTCTCGCGCCAGGCCCTGCACAGTGTCATGGCCGAGGTCGAAGAACTGCGCCAGGACCACAACCCCGCGCTGCAGGTGGAAGGTGTGGTGGTCAATCAGTTCGCCGGCCGCACCGCACTGCACCAGACTCTGGTCGATCAACTGCGCAGCGAAGGCCTGCCGGTGCTGCCGGTGTACCTGAGCAGTTCGATCAAGATGCGTGAATCGCACCATGCCTCGGTGCCATTGGTGCATTTGGCGCCACGGCATAAACTGGCCCTGGAATTTGTCGATTTGCTGGATGTGCTTGAGCGTGCGGCCTGACAGGCCTTTTGAGCCACTCCGGCTGTAACCTGCTGCATCGGTTGAATCAGGTATACCGAGGTCGCCCTCGACAAAGCGCCTTGCAGCGCCCGGCTATCTACTGGCAAGCACAATAACGATGGCGCGGCCCTACCGCGCCACTTTCATCATGGCTGCCAAAGGAAACCGGAGAGCTCCCGCATGTCCGCACATCATGAGGTATCCCCCGCCACCCTGCGCAGGGTGATAGCCGCTTCGGCCATCGGCAACTTCGTCGAATGGTTCGACTTCGCCGTGTACGGCTTTCTCGCCACGCTGATCGCCAGCCAGTTCTTTGCCAGCGAAGACGCCAGCGTGGCCTTGCTCAAAACCTTCGCGGTGTTCGCCGTGGCCTTCGCCCTGCGCCCCTTGGGCGGCATCGTCTTCGGTGCCTTGGGCGACCGACTGGGTCGCAAGCGCATCCTGTCGCTGACCATCCTGCTGATGGCCGGCTCCACCACGTTGATCGGCCTGCTGCCGACCTATGCCAGCATCGGCCTGGCAGCCCCGGCGCTGCTGACCCTGGCCCGCTGCCTGCAGGGGTTTTCTGCCGGTGGCGAATATGCCGGGGCCTGCGCCTACCTGATGGAGCACGCGCCTGACGACAAGCGCGCCTTTTATGGCAGCTTCGTACCTGTGTCGACCTTTTCCGCCTTTGCCTGCGCAGCGGTGATCGCTTATGGCCTGGAGGCCAGCCTGTCGACCGAGGCGATGAATGCCTGGGGCTGGCGCATTCCGTTCCTGATTGCCGCACCGCTGGGCCTGGTCGGCCTGTACCTGCGCTGGCGCATGGAGGAAACCCCGGCGTTCCGCGAAGCCGTCGCCCAAGGCAAGGAGCACGAGCATTCACCGCTGAAGGAAACCCTGCGCCACCATGGCCGGGTCATCCGCAACCTGGGGGCGTTCATTTCGCTGACCGCGTTGTCGTTCTACATGTTCACCACCTACTTCGCCACCTACCTGCAACTGGTCGGCAACCTGACCCGCGCGCAGTCACTGCTGGTGACCACCGTGGCCCTGCTGTTCGCCGCCGTGGGCTGCCCGCTGGCCGGTGCATTTTCGGACCGGGTGGGGCGGCGCAAGACCATCGGTTTTACCTGCCTGTGGATGATGCTTAGCGTGTTCCCGGCGTACTGGCTGGCCAGCTCTGGCTCGATGTCGGGTGCGTTGCTGGGGGTGATCCTGCTAGCGGTGGGGGCACTGTGCAGTGGGGTGGTTACCGCAGCATTGCTGTCGGAAAGTTTCCCTACACGTACCCGCTATACCGCTTCGGCGATTACCTACAACGTGGCCTACACGCTATTTGGCGGCACTGCGCCGCTGGTGGCAACCTGGCTCATCGGCCAAACCGGCAGCAGCCTGGCACCGGCGTTCTACCTGGTGGTGATTGCGCTGGTGGCGTTGGTGGGCGGCTTGGCGTTGCCGGAAACTTCGCGGATTTCTTTGCATGAGGACATGAGCATGGACGGTGTGCGGGCCGGAACCCGAAACACCGTCTGAAATTTCCGGGGCTGCCTTGCAGCCCCGACTGCTCAGCCTTCCTGCTGCTCTTCCCGCCGATACGTCCACTGATACAACGCCGGCAACACCAGCAACGTCAGCGCTGTAGAGGACAAGATCCCGCCAATCACCACCGTTGCCAGTGGCCGTTGCACCTCCGCACCGGTCCCGGTGGCCAAGGCCATCGGAATGAACCCCAGCGAGGCCACCAGCGCCGTCATCAGTACCGGCCGCAATCGGGTCAGCGCACCCTCCTCGACCGCCGCCCGCAGCGTGCGCCCTTCCTCGCGCAGCCCGCGGATAAAGGCAATCATCACCAGCCCGTTCAGCACTGCCACTCCCGACAATGCAATGAACCCGACCCCGGCAGAAATGGACAGCGGAATATCACGCGCCCACAGCGCCAGCACCCCGCCGGTCAGGGCAAAGGGGATGCCGGTGAACACCAGCAGGCCGTCCCTGAGGTTGTTGAACATCATCAGCAACAGTGCCATGACCAGCAGCAAGGCTACCGGTACCACCACCTGCAAGCGCTCGGCCGCCGACTGCAACTGCTCGAGCTGGCCTCCCCAACGCGTCCAGTACCCCGGTGGCACCTGCACCTGGTCGATCAGGGCTTGCTCGGCCTCTTGCACAAACGAGCCCAGGTCGCGTCCACGCACGTTGGCACTGACCACCACCACACGCTTGCCATCCTCGCGGCTCACCTGATTCGGGCCCAGCTGCAGGTTCAGCGTGGCTACCTGCGACAGCGGGATGAAACCGATTTGCCCGGCCCCCTCAGCAGCACTGGCCGGTACGGGAATCAGCAGGCTGGCCAGCCCGTCGACATCGGTACGCAAGGTCTCCGACAGGCGCACGACCATGTCGAAGCGGCGGTCGCCCTCATACAGCGTACCGGCGGTGCGGCCACCCACGGCAATGGCGATGGCGTCCTGCACATCGCCCACATTCAGGCCATGACGGGCGGCCTTGTCGCGGTCGATGTCGATGGTCAGTACCGGCAAGCCCGTGGTCTGCTCCACCTTCACCTCGGACGCGCCTGGCACCCCTTGCAGGCTGGTGGCGATCTGCGCGGCTGTGCGATTGAGCACCTCCATGTCATCTCCGAACAGCTTCACCGCCACATCGCTGCGCACCCCGGAAATCAGCTCGTTGAAGCGCAGCTGAATGGGCTGCGACAGCTCATAGTTGCTGCCCGGTACACTGGCAGCGGCACGTTGCACCTGGGCGATCAGTTCATCCCGTGGCTTGCCCGGGTCAACCCATTGTTCGCGCGGGCGCAGCATCACGTAGGCATCGGAAATGTTCGGCGGCATCGGGTCGGAGGCAATCTCGGCAGTGCCGGTGCGGGCAAACACCCGCTCCACCTCGGGCACCTGGGCGATGATCGCCTGCTCCAGACGCTGCTGCATGTCCACCGACTGCGACAGGCTGGTGCCCGGCACTCGCAGGGCCTGCAGGGCGAAGTCACCCTCGCTGAGGCTGGGGATGAACTCGCTGCCCATGCGGCTGGCCACCACGCCGGACAACAGCACCAGGGCAGCGGCAGCAGCAAACGCCAGTTTGCGCCGGCCCAGCACCCAGGCCAGCACCGGGGCATAGCGCTGACGTGCCGTACGCATCACCAGGCCTTCCTCCTCCTTGACCTTGCCGGTGACGAACAGGGCAATGGCCGCCGGAACAAACGTGACCGAGAGGACCATCGCACCCAACAGGGCCATGACCACGGTGAAGGCCATGGGGTGGAACATCTTGCCCTCGACCCCGGTCAGGGCAAAGATCGGCAGGTACACCACCATGATGATCAACTGCCCATAGATCAGCGGCCGGCGTGCTTCGCGGGCGGCGGCAAACACCTCATGGAACCGTTCGGCGCGGGTCAGCATGCGACCGTGGCGCTGCTGGGCATGGGCCAGGCGACGGATGGCGTTTTCCACGATCACCACCGCGCCGTCGACGATGATGCCGAAGTCCAGCGCGCCCAGGCTCATCAGGTTGGCACTGACCTTGTTGCTGAACATGCCGGTAAAGGTGAACAGCATCGACAGCGGGATAACCATGGCCGTGATCAGCGCAGCACGGATGTTGCCGAGGAACAGGAACAGCACGGCAATCACCAGGATTGCACCTTCGATCAGGTTCTTCTTCACCGTGGCGATCGCTTTCTCCACCAGGTGGGTGCGGTCGTACACCGTCACTGCCACTACGCCCTTGGGCAGGTTGCGATTGATCTCGACCAGTTTTGCAGCGACCGCCTGCGACACCGTGCGGCTGTTCTCGCCAATCAGCATGAACACCGTGCCCAGCACGACTTCCCGACCGTTTTCGGTGGCTGCCCCCGAGCGCAGCTCTTGGCCAAGGCCAACCTGGGCGACATGGCTGACGCGGATCGGCGTGCCGTCGACGCTGGAAATAACGATGTTGGCAATGTCTTCGGCCGAGGCCACCTGGCCAGGCGCGCGAATCAGCAACTGCTCGCCATTACGCTCGATATAGCCAGCGCCAATGTTGGCGTTATTGCGCTCCAGCGCTGCAATCAGGTCGTTGAGGGTGAGCTTGTAGGCCGCCAGGCGCTTGGGCTCTGGTGCAATCAGGTATTGTTTGGCATGGCCACCGATGCTGTTGACCTCGGCCACACCCGGCACATTGCGCAGCTGCGGCTTGATGATCCAGTCCTGAATCACCCGCAGGTCGGTTGGGGTGTAAGGTGTACCGTCTTCCTTGAGCGCCCCCTCCTGGGCTTCCACCGTCCACAGGAAGATTTCCCCCAGGCCGGTGGAGATCGGCCCCATGCCCGCCTCGATGCCCTCAGGCAATTGCTCGCGGGCCACCTGCAGGCGCTCGTTGACCAGTTGGCGGGCGAAGAAGATATCGGTGCCATCATCGAAAATGACCGTGACTTGCGACAGGCCCGAGCGCGACAGCGAGCGGGTCTGCTTGAGCCCTGGCAGGCCGGCCATGGCGGTTTCGATGGCAAAGGTGATGCGCTGCTCGGTCTCCAGCGGCGAATAGCCGGGGGCGGCGGTGTTGATCTGCACCTGGACGTTAGTGATGTCCGGCACAGCATCGATCGGCAGTTTCTGGTAGCTGTGGATACCCACCGCGGCCATCAGGACCACGGCCAGCATCACCACCAGGCGCTGCTCGATGGCAAATTGAATCAGGCGTTCGAACATGCAGGTGTCCCCGTGATCAGTGGCTGTGCTCGGCCGAGCCCTTGCCCAGTTCCGACTTGAGGACAAAGCTGCCAGCGGCCGCAACCTGAGTACCGGCGGCCAGGCCGCTGGTGATTTCCACCTGGCCAGCATCGCGGCGGCCAGTCTTCACCGGGCGCGCCTCGAAGCCTTCCGCAGTGCGGGCAAACACCACGGTCTGCGCCTCCCAGGTTTGCAGGGCGCTTTCCGGCACCGCCACGGCGGCCTCGAAGCGGTCGACGCTGACCGCCACGTTGACGAACAGCCCGGGGCGCCAGGCGCCATTGGGATTGGCAAGTGTGGCGCGCACAGTGGCGGCGCGGTTCTGCTCGCCGAGCAGGCTGCCGACGTAATTGACCTTGCCCTGGACCTCGGCGCCCAGGTCCGGCGCACTGACCCTGACATCGCGGCCGGTCACCACCTTGTCCAGGTCACGAGGGGCCACGGCGAAGGTGGCCCACACCCGGCTCAGGTCGGACAGGGTGAACGCGTTGCTGGTCGCGTCGACCACCTCACCCACGGTCAGGTGCTTTTCCACGACGACCGCATCGAAGGGTGCGCGCAGTTCATAGCGGTTGCCGGCACCGGCCGGGCCCACCGCCGCGACCTTCTGCCGAGCGTTGGCCAGAGCGATCTCGGCCTCCTGCAGGGCCTGGCGCGCCTGCAGGTAATCCTGCTCGGCGCTGATTCGCTCCTGCCACAGCTGTTGCTCCCGCTGAAAGGTCAACCGCGCCAGTTCCAGACGACGCTGGGCGGCCTGCTGTTCGCTGCGCAGGTCGGAGATCTGCTGGCTGGCAATCACCGCCAGTACCTGGCCGCGCCTGACCGCCTGGCCCAACTCGGCTTGCACCGCTTCGACCACACCCGGCACGCGGGGTACCACATGTGCGGTGCGGTCCTCGTCAAAGCGGATCTCACCCGGGAAGCTGATGGCGGTGCCCAACTCACGGGGGCCAGCGGCAGCCAGTTGCACGCCAGCCGATTCGATCTGCGCGACAGACAGGTGCAACTGGCCCTCTTCTTCGCCATGCCCCTCCTCTGCAGGGCCTTCGGCGGCCTGCTCTGCAGCGTGGCCGTGGCTGTCTTGACCATGGTCGTCATGGGGGGCTTGAGCCTTGGACGCCTGGCCGAGGGTGCCGGTCCAGGCCAGGCCAGCGAGGCCAAGCGCCGCAACGGCAGTGGCCAGAAGGGCTAGCTTGCGTGGGTTAGTCATTGTTGCTCCTGCTATCGGGTTTGTTGCTCAGGCCATCAAGATCGCCGTAGATCCGCTCCACGTGTGCGCGCGCGTCGGTCGCCGAGGCCAGCGCCTGGAGGTACAGCCCGCGTGCCTCGATCAGCGTGCGCTGGGCGTCGAGTACATCGAGAAAAGCGAACTTGCCCATTTCAAAACCGCGGGTGGCGGTGTCCACGGCCTGCTGCGCAGCCGGCAGGATGGTGCGGTCATAGGCTTCAACGTCCTGCATCGCCGTCTCCCACTGGCTGATGGCACTGCGGGTTTCACTTCGCAGACGCAGCTCCACGGCATTGCGCAGGTCGCGCGCCTGATCGGCACGGCGCGCAGCCGCCAGGACATTGCCCTGGTTGCGGTCGAACAGCGGCAACGGCATGGACAGGCCAACCACGTTCACCCGCTCCCGGTCTTCGCGGCTGTACTGGCTGCCAAGGCTGACGGTGAGGTTGGGGAAACGCTGGGCTTTTTCCGAACCCAGGGACGCATCGCCGCGCTCGACCTGGGCAGCGGCCAGGCGCCATTCAACGGTCTGTTCGACCTGTTCAAGCAAGGTGTCGGCACCCGGCGCGATGCCTGGCGAAAGGTTGGCCGCCTGTAACCGGTCAAAGCTTGCCAGCGGGCTGCCCGTCAACCGGGCCAAGGCCTGGTAGGCCACGCTGCGCTGGGTTTTCGCGCGGCGCACTTCGGTCTGGGCCTGGGCCAGTTGCACCTGGGCACGGGTGGCCTCCACCGGTGATGACTGGCCTGCCGTAACCCGCCCTTGCACCACCCGCAGGCCGCGTTCAGTCAATGCCTGCGACTGCTGCGCCAGCTCCAGCGCGGTCTGCGCACGCAAGGCAGCGTGGAAAGCCTGCACCACATCGGCCCGCAGGGCGTTGCGCTGGCGCTCCAGGTCGAGCTGGGCAATGACCTGGCCGGCCCCCGCCACGGCGAGACGCGCGCCGCGCTTCCCGCCCAGTTCCAGCGGCTGGCTGAGGGTGACGGTGGTGGTGCTGGTGTCGCGACGGGTGTCCTCGACCTCCCAGGCCAGCTCCGGGTTGGGGATCAGCCCGGCTTGGCGCCATTCGCCATCGGCAATGCCAATTTCACGGCCGGCTGCAGCCAGCTCCGGGTTCTGGGCGAAAGCGGCGGCAAGCGCCTGGGGCAGGCTCAGCGCCTGGCTGGCCTGGGCGCCGGTGGCACTGGCCAGCAACAGACAGAGCAAGGCGATCTTGCGGGGGATGGGCACGACACAGGTCCTCTCGGCGAAGCATTGGCGAGGGACTGTAGAAAGGGCCTGTTATCGGGGCGGTGGCGGCAAGATTACAATTTTGTAATGACGCGCTGCGTTGCTTTGCAGGCGCAGCCTTGTGCTGCTGGGCACAGGACGGTGAACGCCCAAGAAGTTCGATAATCGCCCACTTTCCCGGTGCGACGATCTTGTCCAATTGACGGAACTAACCAGTCAGTACAAAACTACGTGCATTCAACAACAACAAAGCGATGCCCGTCATGAAGCCCCTTATTCTCGTGCTCAACGGCCCCAACCTGAACATGCTGGGCACCCGCGAGCCTGCCCAGTACGGCCACGAAACCCTCGCTGACCTGGCTCAGGGATGTGCCGATACTGCCCACGCCCACGGCCTGGAAATCGAGTTTCGCCAAACCAACCACGAAGGCGAACTGATCGACTGGATCCACGCTGCCCGTGGTCGCTGCGCCGGCATCGTGATCAACCCTGGCGCCTGGACGCACACCTCGGTGGCCATCCGCGATGCCCTGGTGGCCAGCGAACTGCCGGTGATCGAGGTGCACCTCTCCAATGTGCACAAACGCGAGCCGTTCCGTCACTTGTCGTTCGTATCGTCCATCGCCGTCGGTGTCATCTGCGGCCTGGGCAGCCACGGCTACCGCATGGCGCTGAGCCACTTCGCCGAGTTGCTGCAGGAGCGTACGGCATGAGCCAGCAAGCCATCCTCGCCGGCCTGATCGGCCGCGGCATTCAACTGTCACGTACGCCGGCCCTGCATGAACACGAAGGCGACGCCCAGGCCCTGCGCTACTTGTACCGGCTGATCGACGCCGACCAGCTGCAACTGGACGACAGCGCCCTGCCCGGCCTGCTCGAAGCCGCGCAACATACCGGCTTCACCGGGCTGAACATTACCTACCCGTTCAAGCAGGCGATCCTGCCGTTGCTCGACGAACTGTCCGACGAGGCCCGTGGTATCGGCGCGGTAAATACCGTGGTGCTCAAGGACGGCAAGCGAGTCGGCCACAACACAGACTGCCTGGGCTTTGCCGAAGGCTTGCGCCGTGGCCTGCCCGGTGCGGCACGGCGCCAGGTGGTGCAGATGGGGGCTGGTGGCGCTGGCTCGGCCGTGGCCCATGCCCTGCTGGGTGAAGGGGTAGAGCGGCTGGTGCTGTTCGAAGTGGACGCAGCCCGTGCGCAGGCGCTGGTGGATAACCTGAACGGCCATTTCGGCGCAGGGCGCGCCGTGCTTGGCACCGACCTGGCCACAGCCCTGGCCGAGGCGGACGGGCTGGTCAACACCACGCCAGTGGGCATGGCCAAGCTACCGGGCACGCCACTGCCGGTGGAGTTGCTGCATGCCCGCCTGTGGGTGGCCGAGATCATCTACTTCCCGCTGGAGACCGAACTGCTGCGCGCGGCCCGGGCACTGGGCTGCCGCACGCTGGATGGCAGCAACATGGCGGTGTTCCAGGCGGTGAAGGCATTCGAGCTGTTCAGCGGGCGGCAGGCGGATGCGGCACGAATGCAGGCGCACTTTGCCAGTTTCACCTGATAGAACAGTGTTGGCTTCTTCGCGGGCACGCCCGCTCCCACAGGTACTGCGAAAACGTTACTGATTGCACTCTCCCTGTGGGGGCGGGCATGCCCGCGAAGAGGCCGGAACAGGAGAATCACTCTTTTTCATCCAGCAAAGCCTGTATCACCTGTTCCTGCCCGCCATAATCCCCCTCGCCAAAGTGCACATGGCGCACCTGCCCCTTGCGGTCGACAAAGTAATGCGCCGGCCAGAACTGGTTGCCCCAGGCATTCCACACCTTGTAGTCGTTATCTACCGCCACCGGATACCCGATACCCAACCGGGCAACCTTGCTCCGCAAAGTGCCGACATCATGCTCGTAGTCGTACTCGGGCGTATGCACCCCCACCACTACCAGCCCTTGATCGGCATAGCGCCGCGCCCACTCATTCACATGCGGCAGGCTGCGCCGGCAGTTGATGCAGTCCCAAGTCCAGAAGTCCACCAGCACCACTTTGCCCTTGAGCCCCGGGGCATCCAGCGGCGCCGAATTCAACCACTGGCTGGCGCCGGACAGCGACGGCATGGCGCCGTAGCTGTCGCGGGCCTTCAGGTGCCCAGCCAATCCAAGACCCGTCAGCGCCAGCGCAAAACCGCCTGCCTTGAGCATCCGGCGGCGATCAGTTGTCATGGCAACCGCCCGTGGCGTAGGTGCGGTACTGCACGCTTTGCCGCTGGCCATGGGAGTCAAGGTAGTCCATTCGGGTATTCACCAGGCCACAGGCGTTACTCTGGTCATCCTGAACCGACAGCACTTTCTTCACATCCAGAGGCTCACCGTAGCGGTACTGCATGACCCCGCCATCCTGCATCGGGGCAGTGCTGGCCTGGGCAGCGATGGCGCCGAAGCTGAGCACGGCGAACAGGCTGGCGCTGGCGATAGTCTTGACGTTCATGGCATCTCTCCTGAGTAACAATTGGGGGGGAGTGTTGCTCCCCGGTCGAGAGCCATTTCACGCCTGCCAGGTATCGCGCATGTGTCGTCCAGCGTTGTGATGTGCTTCCTGCTGTATCCCTGCCCGTGCCAGATACACTGCAATACAAACTCCCGCAGGCAAGGGCGAACGCGCTCGGTACACTGCGCCCAACCCCCTTTGCACAGGAATCCAGCGCATGGAACACGTCGATCACATCCTGATCGTCGACGACGACCGCGAGATCCGCGAACTGGTCGGCAATTACCTGAAGAAGAACGGCCTGCGCACCAGCATCGTTGCCGATGGCCGGCAGATGCGCGCCTTTCTCGAAGCCAACAGCGTCGACCTGATCGTGCTCGACATCATGATGCCCGGCGACGACGGTCTGCTGTTGTGCCGCGAGCTGCGCGCCGGCAAGCACCGCAACACGCCGGTGCTGATGCTGACCGCCCGCAATGACGAAACCGACCGCATCATCGGCCTGGAAATGGGCGCCGACGATTACCTGACCAAACCGTTCTCGGCCCGCGAACTGCTCGCCCGCATCAACGCCGTGCTGCGCCGCACACGCATGCTGCCACCCAACCTGACCATCAGTGAAAGCAGCCGCCTGCTGGGTTTCGGTCAATGGCGCCTGGACACCACCGCGCGCCACCTGCTCGACAGCGAAGGCACCCTGGTGGCCCTGAGCGGCGCCGAGTACCGCCTGCTGCGGGTGTTCCTCGACCACCCGCAGCGGGTGCTCAGCCGTGAACAGCTGCTTAACCTGACCCAGGGCCGCGAAGCCGACATCTTCGACCGCTCCATCGACTTGCTGGTCAGCCGCCTGCGCCAGCGCCTGGGTGACGATGCCCGCGAGCCCAGCTGCATCAAGACCGTGCGCAGCGAGGGCTACGTGTTCTCGCTGCCGGTGCAACTGCTCGAGTCCCCCTCATGAAATGGCCACGCACCCTGGCCTCGCGCCTGGCACTGATCTTCTTCACCGGCCTGGTGTTGGCCTATGGTCTGTCGTTTGGCCTGCAGGCCTACGAGCGCTATATCAGCAGCCGCTCGATGATGCTCAGCAACCTCGAGCAGGACGTGGCGACCTCGGTTGCCATCCTTGATCGCCTGCCCGCAGCCGAACGTGCCGCCTGGCTGCCGCGCCTGGAACGGCGCACCTATCGCTATCGCCTCGACCAGGGCCTGGCCGGCGAAGCGATGCCGAGCAGTGACCCACCGATGACCGCCGCGTCGATCGTCAAGGCCATTGGCAGCGACTACCGCCTGACCTTTCTGGAAATCCCTGGGCCCAATGCGCATTTCCAGGCACACCTGAACCTGGCCGACGGCGCGCCCCTGACCATCGACGTAACGCCAACACCGGTCCCGGTAGCCCGTTGGTTGCCCGTGGTGCTGCTGATTCAGCTCGCTGTGCTGTTGCTGTGCACTTGGCTGGCCGTACGCCTGGCCATCGGCCCGCTAACCCGTCTGGCCCAGGCCGTGGACAACCTCGACCCGGACCAGCCCGGCGTGCAACTGGATGAAAGCGGCCCACGCGAAGTGCGCTACGCTGCCGTGGCCTTTAACGCCCTGCAGGCGCGCATTGCTGCCCACCTCAAGGAACGCATGCAGTTGCTGGCGGCCATTTCCCACGACCTGCAAACACCGATCACTCGCATGAAGTTGCGGGTCGAAGTGATGGATGAGGGGGTCGAAAGGGACAAGTTCTGGAACGACCTGGATGAAATGGAACACCTGGTGCGCGAAGGCGTGGCTTATGCCCGCAGCATGGACAGCAGCACCGAAGCGACATGCCGGGTCAACCTTGATGCCTTTCTCGACAGCCTGGTATTCGACTACCAGGACAGCGGCGCCCAGGTCGAACGCCACGGCAACAGCGGTACCCTGCTGGAAACCCGCCCGCATGCGCTGCGTCGGGTACTGGTGAACCTGGTCGACAATGCCCTGAAGTTTGCAGGTGCTGCCGAGCTGCATGTGTCCTGCGAGGGCAGTACCACCATCATCCGCGTGCTCGACAACGGGCCAGGGATACCCGGTGACGAGCTGGATGAAGTGCTCAAGCCGTTCTACCGGGTGGAAGGTTCACGCAATCGCAGCACGGGTGGCACCGGCTTGGGACTGGCCATTGCCCACCAGCTGATCCAGGCCATGGGGGGGCGGCTGACACTGAGCAACCGCGAACAGGGCGGATTGTGCGCGCAGATCGAACTCACCTGAAGTGCATCTGCGATCGCTGGCAGGAACGGCCTTGGATCTCGATCGGGCCGCTCCTGTAAAAAGCGAGGTCGCCTCTACAAACAGATACACAACTGCATCCCCCTGACACACTGCAGATACCCCGCCTCGAGACACTCCCGGTCACACAACCACACCCCGGGAGACCCTCATGAAAGCCTTCACCTTGCCCTCCGGCTGGAAGCTGTTCGCCGCCCTTGCCGGCCTGACCCTGGCGATGAGCGCCGTGGTCCTGGCCAGCCAACCTGACCCGGACGGCTTGCGCAGTGCCATTCGTGCCACCGCACGCAGCTCGTTCGCACTGTTCTTGCTGGCGTTCCTGGCCTCGTCGCTGGTGACCTTGCTGCCTGGCACCTCAAGCCGCCGCATCCTTCAGGAGCGACGCTACCTGGGGTTGGCATTCGCGTTCTCCCACACCGTGCATGGCGTGCTGATTTATCGCTACGCCCAGCAGTTCCCCGAACTGTTCTGGGCAGGCCGCACGCTCACGTCCAGCCTGCCCGGTACGGTCGGCTACCTGTTCTTGCTGCTGCTCACCGCCACCTCGTTCAAGGCGCCCATGCGGCTGTTGGGCGGCCGTGCCTGGCAAGCGCTGCACAGCAGCGGCATGTGGGTACTGGCTGGGGTGTTCTGCCTGTCGTTCTACAAACGCATTCCCATGGGGGGCTGGTACCCGCTGGCGTTCGCCCTGATGTTCAGCGCCATCGCCGTCAAGCTCACCGCCAAAGTGGCCCGTAAACAACGCCGCAGCACCCGCGCCCTTGCCTGAAGAGAGCACCGCACATGACGACCTTGACCCGTACCCTGACCACCGTTGATCGCATCGGCAGCTGGAGCGCCGACTTGCCATTACGGGTATTTCTGGCCTGGGAGTTTTTCGAATCCGGCCTGGAGAAATTCAACGGCAGCAACTGGTTCGCCGACCTGCAGTCCAGCTTCCCGTTCCCCTTCAACCTGCTGCCCGCAGAGCTGAACTGGCAGCTGTCGATGTGGGCCGAGTTGGTACTGCCGCTGCTGCTGTTGCTGGGCTTGGGTACCCGGCTGGCATCGCTGGGTTTGATGGTGGTGACCGTTGTAGCGATAGCGGCAGTGCACTGGCCGGCGCACTGGTCGGGCCTGGCGGAGCTGGCCCAAGGCTATGCCATTACCGACCAGGGCTTCGGCAATTACAAATTGCCGCTGATCTACCTGATAGCGTTGCTGCCACTGCTACTCAAGGGCGCCGGGCGCCTTAGCCTCGATCATTGGCTTGGCACGCGGTTCGGCAGATAAGGACCGGGGGCTGCTGCGCAGCCCCCAATGCCTTCAAACGGTTCCGACAATGACACCCTGCTCGCGCAATGCCTGCAACAATGCCAACCCTTGCTGCACATCCCCGCCCAATGCCTGCAGCCGCTCTCTTCCAGTCCCCTGCTCCACCAGCAACCGGTACGCCATAGGGGCCAACCGGGCAAAGCGCACCTGCAACCGGGCATCGCGATAAACCAGCAGCAAGGTTGGCGACGCCGGGGTAGCCGTTGGCTGGTAGTCCACGCCAATGCTGTCCACCGGCCAACGATAGGCCAACACGCGCGCCACACAAGACAACAACGGCTGCCCATCCAGCAGGTCACCATCAGGGTCATGCGCCGGGTCCTCGGCGTCGCTCAGGTACAGCTGCGCCTCGACCCACTCATAATGCGCCAGCTCCAGCTGCCAAGGGGTGTCCAGCGCCACACCTTGCAAGTAGTCGACGAACGTTTCGGCAATTTCGGTAAACAATGGCGTCTGGCAACGGTAACTGGCGTAGAAATCACCTACTCGCGCATGCCAGCGCTGCTCGCCCAACGCCTGGCGCATGACCGGGAAGCTGCCTGCCAGCAAGCCTTCGATGGCGCCATAGAACAATTCGCGGTAAACCCTCAGGCGGCGGGCCTCGATGCCGGGCGGCGGGGCATGGCGCTGCGGGTCGCGCAGGTGACGGGCCAAGGCATACTGCTGCGCACGCAAGGTCTCATTCATCTGCTTGCCCTCCGGCAGCGCATTGCACAGCACGCATACGCGCCGTCTCGGCCAACAGTTCGGCCAAGGGCGGGTAGTTGAAATCACGCTCCAGCACCGTCGGCCGTACGCCGAAGCGCGCACAAGCGGTGGCGTACAGTGTCCAGACATCTTCCTTCACGGCGGCCCCGTGGGTATCCACTTTGAGGTCCGGCGCTTCATCGTAATGCCCGGCAACGTGCATACCGGTCACGCGCGCCTGGGGCAGGCCTGCAAGAAATTGCCGGGCGTCGTAACCATGGTTGCAGGCGTTGACATAGACGTTGTTGACGTCCAGCAGCAGGTCACAATCAGCTTCATCAAGCACCGCCCGGATGAAGTCGAGTTCGCTCATCGCCTGATACGGCGCGGCATAGTAGCTGATGTTCTCCACGGCAATGCGCCGCTCCAGCTGCTCCTGAGCCTGGCGTATGCGCGCGGCCACATGGCGTACGGCTTCATCGGTGAACGGGATGGGCATCAGGTCGTACAGGTGCCCGTCATCACTGCAATAGCTCAGGTGCTCGCTGTACAGTCGCACCTGGTATCGGTCGAGAAACTGCCGGGTCTGCTCAAGAAAATGGCGGTCCAGCGGCGCGCTGCCACCCAGCGATAAAGACAACCCATGACAGGTGACAGGAAAGCGCTCCGCCAGCTGGGCCAGGCCCTTGCCGTAGGCGCCGCCCACGGCAATCCAGTTTTCCGGCGCACACTCCAGAAAGTCCACTGCACCCGCCTCCATGGCCAGCAGTTCCGGCAACAGGCCGCGACGCAGGCCTAGCCCGATGTTCAACATTGCGGGAAACATAAAAGCTCTCCAACAGGCACAACGCCCCACCTGGCCAGCAGGAGGAGCGTTGTGGCATTTCATGGGGTAGAAAGTCAGGGCTTGCCGGTCAGGTGGCTGAACAAGCCATCAGGCATGGCCTTGCCATTGGCCTGATAAATCGCCTTGAGATGATCCGCCGCTTCCTGCTCGGAGATGAAACCGTCATGGTTGCGGTCGATCATGTCGAAATCACGGGCACGGTCCTTGGCCACCGCCAAAAACTCATCGCGCGAGACCTTGCCATCGTGATTGCTGTCGGTTTTGGCGAACGAGGCGTCGCCACACTTGCCTTCACCACACTTGCCCTCAGCCCCGGCCTTGGCGCCGGCGCCGCATTTACCCTCACCGCACTTGCCTTCGCTTTGGGAAGCCTTGCCGCTGCCGCCGCACTTGCCTTCACCGCACTTGCCCTCGCCGGCCACTTTGGCCGAAGCCAGTTGGTAACCTTGGGCCAGCGGCTCGACGGCGAACGCACTGTTGCTCAATGCCATGCTGCCGATCAGGGCGGCGCCGAGCAAGCCGAGGGTGTTTTTTGCTTGAGTCATGATGCAGCTCCACTGGGTTGGAAAGTGGAGCCATTAGGCCGTTGCGGTTTGTCGGGGATGTATCGTGCCAGGCGCGCTTTTGTATGGCAGTAGGTCTGCAGCACAGGCAGATACAGTGCGATACACACCACCCGGCAACGGGCCCCAAGGTGCCCTGGGGCCATGAGCCGTGTTTAGTCTTCCAGCGGTTTGGGCGGGGCTGCGGGCTTGGCCGGCTTGCTGTCCTTGGCCTTGGCTTGCGGGGTCGCCGCTACGGGCTCGGGCGCCGCCAGTGCCTTTTCACTGGCGGGCAGTTCATCGACCGCCTTGAAGATCACCTGCGGGTCGATGGCCTCGCCGCTGTCGTCGTCCTTGAGCATGTGCCGCTCACCGTCCTTGCCCACCAGAATCACCTTGGTACCCTTGCTCGCACCCAGCTTCAGCTCCCGAATCAGGGCCATTGTGGTCTGCTGCTCGAGGTTCTTGTCCTCTCGCTTGCCCATCATGTTGGCGACGCTGTACAGGACAAGGTTGCGCTCCTTGAACGCTGCCTGGGTGGCCGGGTCCTCGAGCGCCTTGTTCAACCCTCGCAACGTCGGGTCGGCACTGCTGGGAGCGATAACCACCAATGGTCTGGCCTTGCCCAGTTCCTTGGCTAGAGGCGCATCACTGTCTGCGGCAAACAGGGGGCCGGCAACAGCAAGCAAGGTTGCGAGGGTCAGTGACCGGACAAGCATGCGTATCTCCTTATTGTCTCGATATACCAATGACTACAGATCACGGAGAAAAATCCGACAGGGAGCCTAAACCACTTCATTCCAGAAAGGGGTGTGCAAAAGTAACTGTCGATTTCCGAGCCACCTGAAGCCAAGACTACGGCGCTGGTAAAACCACTGTCAGCTTGATTGAGCATAGCCCAAAGCCGCTGTGGCAGGGCCAGGCCCCCCCCCCTTGCCCTGAGCGCATGTCAACGCACATCGATCGATGGCCCCTTGGGTCCAGCTTCCATCGCTTGAATCGTCATATCCAGCATCAGCCCTCTGCGTGCAGCGCGCTGTGCATCACGAATGGCATCCGCCTGGTCGATCATGGCCCCTTCGCTCAGCGCTTCGTCGTCAAGCACGCTTTCAAGTTGCCTTCTGAACGGCAGGTCGACCGCAGCGAATCGCTCAGGGTGAGAACGCTCCAGGTGCGCCTGCCAGAATTCACGGTCAACCATGGAGCGGGCAACCTCTTCCGGCGTTTCTGCATCCCGCACCGCAGCCTCCGCTTCTACAAGGTCCGCATCCAGGACGCCTGAGATCGCAAGAAAGCTCATTTCTCCCACCTGCAGCGGCAAGTCGAGACGCTCCCTCAGCCCGACCCTGAAAGCCAGCCCCACCTCGCTTCCTTCCAGCGTCCTGCCATGCTGTAGCGCCCATCGGGTAGCGAACATGTCGACTGCATCCTGGCGCCATAAACGTCTGCCCAGGTCTAGCAAAGCACGTTCGCTTTCTCCCTGAGCCGCGTGCTCAACCTGCCAAACCAGCAGGTTCAGTTCAAGGTTGCTCAAGCACCAGGTTGCACCATCCTGGCACCCCCACTCATCATTGGCCACTGACAGCAAGTTCTGCCGCAGCTCTGGCGTAATGGCCATCGCTTGCAATACCGCCATGACCCGATTGCCCAGTGCACGCGCGTTGACACGAAAGTCTTCGGACAGCAACAACTGGCGAAGCACCCGGAAGAAACGCTCGGCGTCCTGCCCTGAATCCAGCGAGTCCCAGGCAGCAAGCATCAAGCCGCGATGCTCCGGGGCCACGGCATCCCCCCATACTTCACGCGCGTGCTGCAGCCGCAGAAGCACTTGCTCCTCGTCGAGGGCCGGATCGACGCTACTCAACGAAGCCTGCAAGCGTAACGTCTGGGCCTCGCCCAAGGGGTTCGCATTCAAGCGGAACCGCCGCCGCTGCCACACGGGCAACTGGTAGAAACCCTCTGGAATGTGCCTGATCCGGTTATCCCGCAAGTCAACGGATACCAACTGAGCATTGTCGAACACGCCCAGTGGAAACTGCGAGATCTGTGTGTCGCGCAAGTTCAGCCAACGCAACTCAGCCAAGCCCGCCAACGTGAACCTGCTCCCCAGGGGGTTGTGGGACAGGTCGAGAGACTGCAGGCTCGTGCAACTGGCCAGTGTGGCGGCTTGTGTAATGTTCAGGACGATCCGGTTGTTGGTCAGGCTCAGATGCCGCAGCTGCGCTATCTGCAGCAACGGCTGCGGAAGGCGTGTCAACAGGTTCCCACCCAGATCGAGGGTTTGCAGGTTAGGGAAAGCCAGCAACAGGCTGCTGGGCACCTCCAGAAGGTCAAGGTGCAGCAGCGACAGGCTGGTCACACCTCTGAAGCTGACCTGTGCGGGTATGTTGGGCAAGCCGCTCGATCTGAAATTGCAGAACATGACATGGAGGTTTTCCTGTGCATTGATTTGCAGTTCCCCCACGCCTACCGACCGTCGCCAGCAATTGAACAACGTCTGGCGTAAAGCCTCTCGATCTTCCCTGACATCGCCCTGCCCTCGTGCCACCCAGGTATTCAGTGTCATACGCAGGATGGCGAACTCATTGCGAAGGTCAGCCAGTACGTGTTCAATCTGATGTCCTGAACGCCTGGCGTCATCGGCGAAGGTCTCGACCTGCTCATCACTCAACCACGGAAAGAGATCACGCAGCGTTGCCCTCAGGGCACTGCCCCTTGATGCGAAACCACCTACTCCGCCACCACCCAGCGGGTAGCCAATACGTCCATCGGCCAAGCGCATGGGCCCTCGGACAGCACCTGGGCGTACCGCGCCAAGCAAACGACAGATCTCATCACGATGGCGTGCCGCTTCGCGCGCCAGCATCACCCTGAGGTTGTGCGCGAATGGATCGCCGATCCCCATCGCCTGCCGTTGCACTTCGGTATAGGCAGGCGCCATGACGTCGAACAACTCACCTGCCTCACCCAGCGCCGTGCCCTGGCTGCCATGCAGTTGAAACCTGCCGTTCAGGTGTACCAGATCGAACGCCCGCGGCCCTTGCTCAGTCTTCGCCAGCATCGGCCCGCCCAGGCTACCTTCGTACAGACGCCAGCACACACCTTGGTCGCCTCCGGGTAGATACCGCAGCAAGCCCAAGGCCACCCGTGCCAGGTCTGCTTGCTGCGGGGTATCAAGGTACAACGCTTCAAATACCCGAGCCTGGCGTGTCGCCAGCACACTGCCCCTTGCCGCCTCGGCCAGCCCCAATGCAACCCTGCCACTGGACAGCAGCCGCGTGCGATCAATGCTGCTGGCGGCCTGTACCAGTGCTTGCGCAGTGCGCGCGCTCAGCCCCGGGAACACCCGACGCAGCGCCGCGCTGCCAGGGGTGTCGCTGGGCTGCAAGGCTTCGAAAAGGTGCTGCAGCAGTGTTCGGCGTTGCGTCCATGCCAGCGCGGCCAGTGCCTGACCTGTCAGGCCACTCGCGCCTGGCAAGCGCCGAGCGTGATCGAGCACTGTTGCATCTTCTACCGGCTCGCCGCTGCGCAGACGGCCAATCATGCTGCGGATGCGTTGATCAAGCCTGACCCGCTCCACACTGTCGATCATCCCGGGGCTCGGAGGCTGGGCGTGTACATGCAAGCCCCGCACATCGTCGCCATCAAGGCCATGGAACAGCAGAACCTGATCAATCTGTTCGTCATTCAGCCCATTGAAGGGCTCACCCAAACGCCGGAACATGCGGTATCTGTCAGTCCACCGAGCCGGTTGCTCGCTCCACAACCGCCAGGCACCTGCGCCATTGTGGCGCAGCAACGGCCCGTGGCCGTCGACTGGATACAACTGCCATTGATCATCACCTGCCTCGGTCACGCGATAGTGATGCCCGTCCATTTCGATCCAGGCCCGCCCGTCCTGACGCCGAATACCCAAGGCGTCCGGGCTTGAGGCGGCAACGGGTGCCTGGCTTTGAAACGGGGTCACGTCTTGTTGCCAGAGTTTCTCAGTGCCGTCCTCCAGCCGAGCCGGCACCATGGCATCGACCTTCGCAGAGCGTGCCCAAACCCGTCGAGCCACACCCACCCCGGCGACCGTGGTCGCCAGCACGGCAAGGTCTGTCGCCACATGGGTCAAATGGTCGAGCGCCTCCTGGCGATCGCCTTCCTGCCAGGCCTCGACGCCATGGTAGACCTCGCCCAGCAGTTCGCAGGCCGTCACGGCCAGCAGCGCCAGGCCAACCCCAGGCACAAAGAAACTGGCCAGGTTGAGCAGCGCCCATCCTTCGGCGGCAAGGCGCAGGTCATGCTGACGCTGAACCTCACGATCCAGCCTGGCCACAGGGACCGCGATCATCGCCGCATCTTCCTTGATCTGGTGGATACGTGCCTGCGCCAGGCTGATGAACAACGGCTGCGGGTAAGCCTGCAAACTCGGTTCGAGATCGCGAAAAGCCCAGCTCGGCAGATCATCGAAGCGCTCCGCGACCTGGGCAAAAAAAGCCTGGCTGTCACGCCGCAGCACGAAGCGGCGGAAGAAGCGCTGATAGGCCTTGTCTCGCAAGCGGCGGCCCAGTTCGCGGTTCAGTTTGTCGAGGCTCTCGAACGCGCGCCAAGGCGAAAAAGGGTCCCCAGGCACGTAAAGCAACACCCGACGCGTCGTGTTGAACAAAACGCCCTGCTCAACTACAACGAACACAGTCACCTGCTCAATCTGGCAGCCCAGCAACTTCAGTTGCCTGGCCTGCACAAGGTCGCCCGCCAAGCGCGGCAGCTCACCCTTCTCGCACACAGCAACCATCACATTGAGTTCGCTGGCATCCAGCGTTCCCTCCTGCCTGGCTTTGTAGGCGTCCACAAGCATGGTGTAGCGCCTGGCATCTACAAGCTGAGACACCAGGCGCTCGGCACTGCCAGCGGGCGTGAGGATGGCATCCAGATGACGTTGATAGCGCTCACCCAGGTCCAGCTCACGACACAGTCCGGCAAACTCGATGCTCGTAGGGGGTTTGACCGTACCGTGGCGTGGAAGCAGCAATCGGTTACCGCGCGGCTGGCCACCTTCCTGTGCCTGGGCGGCCGTGAAGTTGCGCAATGCCACTTCGAGCAGCGGCTTTTCTTCATAGACCACGGCCGTCAGGTGCGCGCCCACCGGCTGACTATTGATCACAGCTTCCCGGCGGCCTTCCAGAAACCTGAGCGAGTAAGGGTTACGGCCAAGCCCATAACGCTCGTCGAGGGCCTTCCCCAGGGCTGATGCGACGAAACTGTCGATGCCCTCGATACCTCGCAGCACCGTGTTCACTTGCTCACAGCAGCGAAGGCTGTTTGCCAATGCCCGGCCGATCTCAGGCAGTTGCTCAGCAGGTGCATGACGCAACCAGGGTGGCAGGCGCCTGCCGATGATACCGTCCTGGAAAGCGTCGATGGCGGCCTGCGCATCTGACGGCAAAGTGGTGTCCATAGCGGGGGCCTCTTCATGCAAAGAGGCCAGACTAAGTTGCCTGCTCCCCGCCAGGCGCTATATAGCTAATGCCTGCGTTCAGACAACCGCCAACCCGCTAGCGGAGCGGACGCTGCACCGTGTTCCGGTCCAGCGCCTCCAGCGTCAACTGCAGCAACACCGCATGCTCGCGTTGCTGATTGCGGATCTGCAGCCGCGCGATTTCCTCGTCCCGATTCCCCAGCGCCATCAGCCGTTCCAGCTCAGCGTGCATGGATTGGGGCACTTGCAAGCGAACCGCGGAGGCCTTGCGCAAGTAATCCTGCCAGAACCACTGGCGTGACAGGTAATCAGCAATGCCCTCCCGAGTCTGTCGCGCCAGGATCCTTTCACGGGCCAGGAGAAGGTCCTGATTACTCAAGGCGGGGATCCCTGCATAAAGCATTTCATCGGGTTGGGCAGGCAAGTCCAGAGACTTGCTCAAGCCGATTCGATAGGCCAAGGCGAATTCGATCGATTCAGCACCCGCCCCCACCCGATAAGCATGTTCAGCGGCAATTTGCTCAAGCACCGCCAACCGCCACATCCGGGCACCGAGCTTCAGCAAGGCCCGTTCAGGCCGGGCAGATCCGCTGTGCCTCGTGCGCCATATCATCACTCGCAGTTCCAAGTCGGCGAAACGCGCGGTGGCATTATCCTGGCAACCGGTCGCAGCTGCGTGCTCGAACAGCTCTTGCCTGAGGGCATCATGCTCAGACATCGCCTGGAGCATGTCGAACACACGGGCCGCCAGCGCGGATGCAGTCGATGAGAAACTGAAGGCACCGGATTCTGTCAACATCGACAGGGTATTGAAAAACTCTTCCGATTGCTCCTCGGCCTCCAGATGGGCCCACAGTGCAGCCATTTCATCTCGACGGTCGCCAGGCAACGCATCCAGAATGCGCAACCGGTAAGGCACGCGATTGGCCTCAAGCAAATGCCAGGTTGAAACCCCGTCATGCGCGCCCCCTAGCGGATTGCCGGAAAGCTCGACCCTGCCCGAACGCCACAACTGCGACTGATGAAAACCCTCGGGCAATTCAGAAATACGGTTGTCGCTGAGGTTCAGGGTGTGCAGTTCTGGCGCGTCCATCAGCCCGTAGGGGCACTCGGGTAACTGAGTGTTCGACAGGTAGAGGGCATTCAGCTCGGTCATTGCCTGGACGGAAAATGCCCTGCGCAACGGGTTGTCCGAAAGGTTCAGGTACACCAGGGACCGGCAATCTGCCAAGACCAACGCCTGGCCTTGGTCGAGCGAGATCTGGTTACCAGACAAGTCGAGTACCTCCAGTTTCTGGGCAAGCATCATAGGCAATGGCAAACGCGTGAGGCGGCAATGGGTGATTTCCAGGTTGCGCAAGTTGGGAAACGCCCGCAGAAACTCGTCCGGAACGTGCTCCACACGCATGGCGCGCAAGGCCAGGATCGAAACGTGGGGAAAGCCTACTTGCGCGGGCAGGGCCGGCAGTTGGCGCAAACGGCTGATGGTCTGGGTCAGCATGAAACGCCCGTCCTCCAGTGCTGCTTGCCCTTGCAGTTCCGGCACAAGACAGCGCCAGCAGTTGATCAGCCCCTTTCTGAACTCACGCCGGGCGGCCAGTTCTGGTGACAGCAAGGCACTGCGTGCCCACTGGGTCAAGTGCCTCTTGAGCACCCCATATTGCTGCTCCAGCATAGATAACCTGGCCTGTGCGTCACTTGAGGCCAACCAGCGCTCGATCTGTTCGTCGGTAAAGGCCGGATACAGGTCTCGCAACCGGGCCTGAAGCGCCCTTGGCCTGTTTCGACCTGACGCCCCCCAGAGCCTGCCGCCCGCCATGGGGTAACCAATCCGGCCATCAGCCAGACGTTGCGGCGCGAGAAACGAGCCGCTCGGCTGCTCCAGCCTGAGCAGATTCACCACAGTCTGGCGTTGGTCGAAAGCCAGGTTGGTCAGCGCCTGGCGCAGCGCAGGCACAAAGGGCTGGCCTTGGCCGATGGCCGCTTGCGAGGCGCCGTCATAGGCTGCGGCCAAGGTCTCGAACAACTCGCCTGTCTCACCGATATCCGTTTGCGTTCGGGCACGCAGGCGGAACAGCCCATGACGATGAAGCACGTCAAATGTCTGCCCCGATCCCTCGACCGTCAACAACGGCTCGCCAGCATCACCGTCGAACAACCGCCACCCGGGCCCGCCAGCCCCCGGCACATGCACCAGCATATTCAAGACCACACGCGCCAGATCGAGGTTTTGCGGCGTATCGATGCACAGCGCCTCATACACCCGCGCCATTCGGATTCGCGCAACCTGCAACCTTGCAGCCTCAGCCACCAGCAACGGCACGCGCCCCGTCTCACGTAAAAGCTGCAGGTCATCCTCGCTGGCATCGCGCAACACCTCATCAGCGGCCAAGCGGTGCAGGCTGGCAAAATTCTGTCGTAAGAGGCGGCCAGTGTCCGTGTCAGGATTCTGCTCCTCGTACATCGCCTGTAGCAGTTCTCGTCGCCCGGCCCACGCCACATCGGCCAACGCTGCCCCACTCTTGCCGGCCGCCTGTGGAAGGCTCACGACCCGCTGCAGCAGTTGCGGGTCTGCGGTTACACCGCCCTCGCGTAACTGGTTGACCAACGTATCAATCCTGCCAGCGAGCCGCACGCGCGTGACGGTGTCGACCAACGCTGCCTCCGGCGGTCGGCCATACACATGCCAAGCTCGCAGGTGCTGATCATCGAGGCCATGGATCGCCAGCGACCGGTCGATCTGCGCATCGTCAAGGTCGCTGAATGGCCCGCCCAGGCGGCGGAACAACTGGCGTGTGTCGCCCCACTCGGCAGGCTGCTCGCACCACAGCCGCCAGGCACCGGCCCCATTGTGACGCAGCGGCGGCGCATAGCCCTGATAAGGGAGCAATTGCCACTGTTCATCGTGGTCGTGCCAGGTCATCTCATACCAGTGCCCGTCCATGCTGATCCAGCGGCGCTCGCCCAGGCGGTGCATACCCTCCATGTCCGGCTCCGCCGTGTCTGGCGGGCTTTCGCAGCGATAGGGGCTGAGGTCTGCGTTCCACAGTTTTTCCTCACCGTTTTCCAGCTGCGCGGGCACCAGCTTGTCCACCACGCTCCAGGCGCGCCGGGCCGTGGCAACGACGGCAACGGTTGCCCCGACAGCCAGCAGCCCCTTGCCTACATTCAGCAGATGCGCCAGTGCCGCATTGCGTTCGTTGTCCTGCCAGTCCCCTACAGCCTGGAACGTCTGCTCAAGCAGTTCCCAGGCCATCACCCCCAGCAACACCGCGCCGATGCCCGGAACGAAGAACCCTGCAACACCCAACAGGGTCCAGCCTTCAGCGCGCAAACGGCGGGCGTGTTCGGCCTGGACCTCGCGATCAAGCAAGGCCACGGGCGGGGCGATGACCGCAGCATCGTCCTTGATCCGCGCAATCCAGTCGTCAGCAAGGTGTTCGAACAGTGGCAGGCGATAGGCAAAGGTCTGCTCATCAAGGTCCCGGGTTGCCCAGCCGGGCACGTCATCGAGGCGCTCACTGACGGCCGAGAAAAATCGCTGGCTATCGCGCCGGCGTACGAAGCGGTTGAAGAAACGCCGGTAGTCATCTTCGCGCAGGCGTTTGCCAAGCACCCGGCGGGCGTAATCTTCCAGGTCGCTGCGCACGCTCCAGGGGCCGTGCGGGTCACCCGGTACATAGACCAACACGCGCTTGCTGGTGTTGAACAACAGGCCCGCGTCGATTACGTCCAGCACAACGATCTGCTGCAAGCGGCAGCCGAACACCGCCAACTGTCGCACGCGAACCGATGCGCCTTCGAGCTTGCCGAGCGTGTCCTTGGTGCAGAGCGCCACCACCCACTGCAGTTCCTCTGCGCTCAATACGCCCTGAGCCCTGGCTTGCAGGGCATCCACCAGCATGCTGTAGCGTTGCCGTCGTGTCAGCAATCCTCTGACTTCGGGCTGGAGTACCGAATCCAGATGCGCCTGGTATTTCTGCCCAAGATCCAGCGTTCGACACAGCCTGGCGAAGCCCGGTGCAGACAGTTCACTACGCTTTGCGCCGCGCACATCGACCAGGCAATTGCCCTGTGGCTGGTCGCGCTGCTGTTCTGCGGTGAAATTGCCTAAGGCGGCCTCGAGCAGAGGGATGTCGTAGTAATCGCTGCCAACAACTGGAAGCCGACTGGTTACATAATGGATCGTGGGCGAGGTAAAGGTGTACCACTGGCGAAAGTACAGGCGATCGGCGTCAAGGTCACCGTGGGCACCGAGCGCCTGCTGCAGCAAGGGCTGGGTAAATGCATTCAGGTTGCGTAGCCGCGCCAGCGCTGACGACAAGCCTGCGCGGCAGGCCAGCAGTTCAGGCAGCGCCTCGCTCAGCAGGGTGAATTCGGCCATGCTCAGCCGCTTCATCCAGGCCGGCAGCCGCTGTGCAATGTAGTGATCCTGGCATGCTTGTGCCATGGCAAGGGTATCGACCACAGCCGATGGTTGACTGCTATTGTTCTGCATCTCTGCCTCCGCGACGACATGGAGGACCGAGTTTGAAGACTGCAGCGTCATGCTGACGCCTAGCTATCTACCACCCGCTCAGAACAGCAGTAACTGATGGTCGGTAAGACGCGCGAAATCATCACCGACAAAGGGCAGGATGGCATCGGCCACCGGCAGGAGCTGACGGCTGATGTAGTGATCGTAGTCGATCGGTGCCTGCAGGTTTTCCAGCGGCTCAGGGCCAGCGGTGGTGATCACGTAACTGATCCAGCCCCCACGCTGGTACTGCAGGGGGCGCTGCAGACGCCTGTTGTAGTCGTCGGCAAGGCGCGCGGCACGCACATGCGGCGGCACGTTGCGCTGGTAATCGGCCAACGGGCGACGCAGGCGCTTGCGATAAACCAGCAGTTCGTCCTGCTCGCCCGCCAACGTTCGCCGCACATACTCGCGCACGTAATCACGGTAGGGCTCGCTGCGGAACACACGGCCGTAGAGTTCCTGCTGGAACTGCCGGGCCAGCGGTGACCAGTCGGTGCGCACCGATTCCAGGCCCTTGTAAACCATTTCTTCAGCACCGTCGGGCCGCTGCACCAGGCCGGCATAGCGTTTCTTGCTGCCTTCGTCGGTACCGCGGATGGTGGGCATCAGAAAGCGCCGGTAATGCACCTCGAACTGCAACTCGAGCGCACTCTGAAGGTTCATGGTTTCGTGCAGATGGGCTTGCCACCATTGGTTGACCTTTGCCACCAGCTCGCGGCCGATGCGCGCCGCGTCTGCCTCGGCATGGGCGCCCTTGAGCCAGACAAAGGTGGAGTCGGTGTCCCCGTAGATCACATCGTAGCCGCACGCCTCGATCAAGGACCTGGTCTGGCGCATGATCTGGTGGCCGCGCATGGTGATCGACGACGCCAGGCGCGGGTCGAAGAAACGGCAACCGCTGGAGCCAAGCACTCCGTAGAAGGCATTCATGATGATTTTCAAGGCCTGTGACAGCGGCGCATTGCCCTCGCGCTTGGCCGCTTCCCTGCCCTGCCACACCCGCTCGACGATGGCTGGCAGGCAGTGCTGTGTGCGTGAAAAACGCCCACCGCGAAAGCCCTCGACCGAATGTGCGTCGTCAGGCAGACGCAGGCCTTCGATCAGCCCGACCGGGTCGATCAGAAAGGTACGGATGATCGACGGGTACAGGCTCTTGTAGTCCAGCACCAGCACCGAGTCATAAAGCCCTGGCCGCGAGTCCATGACAAAGCCGCCGGGGCTGGCTTCGTCCGGGCGGCTGCCAAGGCTGGGCGCGACGAAGCCAAGGCGGTGCATCTGTGGAATGTACAAGTGACAGAACGCGGCTACCGACCCACCGCTGCGGTCCACGGCCAACCCCGTCACCGACGCACGTTCGAGCAGGAAGTCGAGCAGCCGGGTATGGGCGAAAATGCGCGTGACCAGTTCGCAGTCCTTCAGGTTGTAGCGCGCCAGGGCCGGTTTGTCTTCGGCGAAGCGGCGATTGATTTCGTCCATGCGTTGGTACGGCGTGTCGATGGCCTTGCCTTCACCCAGCAGGGTCTGGGCAACGTTCTCCAGGCTGAACGAGGGAAAACTCCAGGTAGCCGAACGCAGCGCCTCGATGCCATCGATCAGCAGCCGCCCCGGCGCATCGGCGAAGACATGGCCGCCGCCGGCATGGCTGCGCAGGGTCATGACCGCACCGTTGCGCCCCAGGGCCAGAGGCACCTGCAACGACTTGGCGTGCTCATGCAGCAGGCGCAGGTCGAACTGCACCAGGTTCCAGCCAATGATCGCGTCCGGGTCATGCCTGGCCATCCACTGGTTGAGCCGGGTGATCAAGGCGGCGCGATCGGCGCAATACTCCAGGTCGAAGTCAAGCCCGCTGGCATCGCCGTTGGCCGGGCCGAGCATGTACACCTGGCGCTGGCCACAGCCCTCCAGCGCGATGCTGTACAGCTCACCACGCTCGCTGGTCTCGATATCCAGCGACACCAGACGCAGCGCCGGGCGATAGCCTGGCAGCGGCCTGAGCTGGGCTTCCCGGTAAACGCCCTGCGCATCCGGCTGACCAGTGAACTGCACCGGCGCCGTGATGAAGCGCTCCATGAGGTAACGCTCCGGCGGGCGGATATCGGCCTCGAACACGTCGATACCGGCCGTGCGCAGACGCTGCTCCAGTTGCATCAACTGGCGATGCTGGCGGGTATAGAGGCCGAGCATCGGGCGATGCTCGAAGTCCTTCAGGCGCAGTGGCTTGAGCTTGGTCCCTGCCTCGTTGGCCAGCAGCACACGGGCATGCTCGGCCTGCGCCTGAGGAATGAAAGCCACCGACTCCTGCGCCGCCAGCCGCAACAGCCGCGGCCCGGCATCGGTGGCCAGCCAGAACTCCACGCAGGTGCCTTCCGGCGTATCGTGCCAGTGCCGGGTCAGGACAAAACCCTGCTGCAACTCCACTGCGTCGACCTCTGGATTGTCTGTAGATGGCGTTATTCTACCTGTGTCGTGCCTGGCATGAGTGTTTTAGCGCCTGTTACGCAGCCGGTGCATCCTCGCCGACTGATGCTCGATCGGGTATTCAACCGTACAGGTAGTTGATGTCCTTGTAGACCAGCGGCGGTACCCGGCCGAGCAGGAAGTCACGCAGCTTGTGCATCTGCCGCGCTTTTGGGCTGGCCTTGAGCCAGGTCATGTAGTAACCGTCGCCGGTGGCCACGGCATGTTTGAAAGGCGTGACCAAACGCCCGGCGGCCAGGTCGGTACTGGCCAGTACCAGATCGACCACTGAAATGCCCAGGCCTTGCTGGGCGGCCGATATGCCCTGGTCGAGGGTATCGAACACCTGCCCCTGGTCGATGCTGATGTCCAGCGCATCCATTCGCGCCAGCCAACGCCGCCAGTCACGCCGGTCGGGCGACGGGTGCAGGAACTCGCATCGGGGCAGGTCAGACAGTTGCGGATGTGCCTGCGTCATGTAATCCGGATGACATACCGGGATCAGCCATTCATCGAACAGCTTGAAGCTCTCGATATCGGCGGGAAAACGCCCGCTGGCCAGGAGAATGGCGCAGTCGTAGGGCTCGGAATAGAAGTCCACGCTGTCGATATCCATCCACACACTGGATAGCTGCACGCTGCAGTTGTCCTCGACCTTCTTGAACGCATCCAGCGCCCGCAGCAGCCAGCGCACCGTAAGCGTGGACGGCGCCTTCAGGCGCAGGCCGTAGCGATCCTGACGCAGCAGTGCGCAGGCATTTTCGATGATCTTGAAGCCCACCTTCAGCTCTTGCGCCAGCAGGCGGCCGTGCTCGGTCAGGCTCAGTTTCGGCCCCCGACGTTCGAACAGGTCGCAGCCGAACAGGGCTTCGAGGGTCTTGATGTGGTGGCTGACGGCGCCCTGGGTCAGGGCCAGCTCTTCAGCCGCACGGGTGAAAGAGCCATAGCGAGAGGCCACCTCGAAGGCACGCAGTGCGTGCAAGGCCTGAATCCGTTCCGACATGGCGGCGTCCCGAGCATGAGTAAGACTAATAGTAGGTCATAGTTCCACGCGTTTTACAACGACAGGAGCGTCTCGGAAAATGCAGTTAAATAACAAACATCACCAAGATCCTGCCTGCATGTGACTGGAACGTTCACTTAAATCAACGCCTGGGGAAATCATGTTTACGGGATATGGAAATTGCTATCGCCTGGATGCGCTGGAGCTCGCCGCCGAACATGGTTACAACATGCAACACTGGACGTTCAAAACCATAGAACACTTCCGCAGCATTCTTGCCAACCCCGAATTCCCCTGCCTGTTCGGCCGCAAGGCGGTAAACGGCGAAACCTGCCACATTCTCTTCGCCCGCGCCGAGCAACTGGCCGATGACATCGCACAGGGCCTGGCCAATTATGTGCGCACCGTCGCACCGATCGCCCCCAAGCAGCGCATCGGCAGCCCTTTGGTGGTGTTTCTCGAAACCGCAGCCGGCAGCAGCCTGGCCGAGCAGCAGGCCTTGGCCTGGAAGGTACTGCGCGGCGTGCACGCACGCGACCCACACCCTTGGCCTCAGAGCATCCCGACCGATCCCGACGATGCCGGCTGGTCGTTCTGCTATGCCGGCATGCCACTGTTCATCAACATGAACTTTCCCGGTCATCAGCAGATGAAAAGCCGCAATCTGGGCCAGCACATCACCTTCGTCATCAACCCGCGGGAGAACTTCGACGAAGTGGCCAACGCCAACACCGAGAGTGGCAAGCGCATCCGCGAGCGCATTCGCGAGCGCGTGCATCACTACAACGACGGCGTTGTGCCCGACACCCTTGGCTTTTTCGGCGATACCGACAACTACGAGTGGAAGCAGTATCAACTGCAGGAGACAGGCTCGCTCAACCCGTCACGCTGCCCGTTCCACGCCCATGCCGCACACCAGGCGACACCCGACATACTGATCGAGAACTGACCGTGAATACCGCACTCACCGCCACCTATGCCCTCACCGTGCTGCTACTGATCGCCACTCCCGGCCCGGTGGTGGCACTGATCGTCAACACTGCGGCCGCCTCCGGCTCGCGCAAGGCCATGTTCACCGCCGTCGGCACCAACTGGGCTTCACTGGTGCTGATCGGCGCCGCAGCCTGGATCATCCTCACCAGTGCCGCCATCGACAAGGCATGGCTCAGCACCATGAGCCTGCTGGGCTGCCTGTTCATCGGCTACATTGCCATCGGCACGCTGAGGGACGCCCTGCACGCACCCGCGTCAGACGCGGCGAGCGAGGCCCCCAAGGCTGGGCGCGGCGGGCTGATGCAAGGCTTCATGGTGGGCATTTCCAACCCGAAAGACATCATTTTCTTCATCGCCTTCTTTCCGCAGTTCATCCAGATCACCGAATCATTCGGCAAGAGCATGGTGGTGCTGTCACTACTGTGGGTGGCCATCGATTTCGCCGTGCTCAGCCTGTACATCTTCGCCATCGGCAAGATCGCCTCGCAGCGCAGCAACCGCGTCATCAGCCTGGCCTCGGGCGTTGCCCTGCTGCTGATCGCCGCCGGCGGCTTGCTTTACAACCTCAAGGAACTGGCGGCCTGAATCTGCTGCACCGCGCCTGGCATCGGCGAAGGAGAGACCATGACCACGATTGACACGCGCCCGTCTCCTTCTCCGCTGCAGCAGGACTACCAGCGTTTTCTCCTGCTGGGCAGTCGCCGTGCGCCCTATACCCTGCATGTGCACGAAACCGGCTACCGCTCCGGCACCATCAACACCGATGCCCTTGGCTTGCGCTACAGCCATTGCGCCGGCAAGCGCTTTTCGGCGGCCGAGCACGGTGGTGCGTCGCGCATCAACCTGCTGGTCGGCGGCTCCACAGCCCTGGGCATCGGCGCCAGCTCCGACGAACACACGGTGGCCTCGCACCTGTCGATGCTCACCGGCGAAGTCTGGCTGAGCCTGGCCGGCTGCGGGCTCAATGCCACCCAGGAGTTGATGATGTTCCTGACCCACCAGCACCGCCTTGGCCAGCTCGGCCATGTGGTGGTGCTCAGTGGCCTCAACAGCCTGGCCCACGAAGCCCTGTGTGAAGTCCTCACAGGTACTAACGACCCGCAGCATGCCAAGGCCTACCAGGCCTTTCTCAACAGTTTCAGCGAAGGCCTGCAGCCCTGCGCACCACCCCGTCGGCAGTCGCTGTGGCGGCGTATCGGCCAGGCGCTGGCGCCTCCTGCGGCCGCGGCCCCGGTCAGCTGGCCGCTGTCGCCCCCGGAAAAACGGCTGGCCCGTGCCGCCGACAACATTGGCCGTACCTTGCGCCAATGGGACCGCTTGCTAGCAGACAGCCACGCCACGCTCACCTTCATCCTGCAACCCTTGCTGCCCTGGTGCAGGGATACTCTGCCCGCCGGTGAGCAAGCCATGCTGACCGCGCTTCAGCAACAACCGGCGAACTTCGACCGGCTGCTGGAGGGCGCATTCGACAGACAGTTGCATTCGACATTTTTCCGCCGCATCAAAAGCCAGGCCGACCCGGTGCCCTGCTACGACATGAACTGCATGCTCGACAGCTCGCCAGTGTTCGGCGCCGACCTGTTCATCGACCGCCTGCACCTGAACGATCTGGGCAACAATGCCTTGGCCAAGGTGATCACCGCCAAGCTTGGGCTGGCCCAGGAAAAACATGCCCAGCGCAAGGTCACGCCGATCAAGCTCGTCTGACAGTTGCCGAGTGGTCTTTCGGCCACCCCTCTTGGATGGGTAGAATACGTCGTCGTTACGATTTGCCCGAGGCGCACGCTTGACCGCCATGAACACCGAAGCCGTCCATCCGTACCTGGCCATCCATGGGGTTCGCCTGTGAGCCTTGTGCGACGCCTGCCCCCGCTGTTGGCTGCGCTGGTGCCACTGGCCGCGCAAGCGCTGGAGGTACGCATTGACCCTCATGCTGACTTGCTCTACCGTCAGGCCTTGCCGCTGCTGGAGCAGGCCGATGACCAGGGCGATGCTGCCAGCACGCTGCGCACCGCAGTGGGCGGCGACCCCGAGCTTAGCCGCCAGGGCCAGGCCATGGCCCACACTTTGCCGACAGCGGTAGCCCTGCTGAAAAAATCGGTAGCGCTTGGCCACCCGGTTGCGCAGTACCGCCTGGCGCTGTACTACATGACGTACCTGCCCGTCGCGCAAATCCCGGATGCCGCCTGCCCGTTGCTCGAAGCCAGCCTCAAGCAGGGGTTTGCCGCACCCGCGCCAGCCATCGCCACCTGGTGCCGGCCCTACAACGTCAGCAGCGAGTACCGTACAGCGCTGGAGGCCATCCCCAGCATGGCCACCGTGTACGCCCCCTACTACCCGCAACCGGCCACACGCCTGGCCTGCAACCGCAGCCGGCCACAAGGCCTGGAAATGCTATGGGGGCGACAGCGCGACTACCAGGCCGAGGTGTACCGCCTGCTTGGCGACCTCGACCCACAGCAGCGCACGAGCCTGTTGCAGAAAGCCGTAGACATCAATGGCTGCGCAACGGCGCAACAGCTGCTGACCAGCCGCCCATAACCCAGGTGCATTCGGGGCCGCTTTGCGGCCCTGTTGTCAGGTGGCCGCTGAGGTTGAGGCGAACACACGTCGACCAGCAAGATCGTTCAAGCCATCCCCTGCCCCGTCTGTCATGCTGGCCTGCCACGTAGCCGTAATGCAGCCATCATGCCCCACATCGCCCGCCAAGCCTTTCTTCACGGCGCCATTGCCATTATCCCGTTGTCCCTGGCCGTTGCCCCTTGGGGCTTGCTGGCCGGCTCCATGGCCATTGAGGCCAACCTCAGTGCCTGGCAAGGGCAAGGGCTGTCAGCCATCGTCTTCGCCGGTGCCGCGCAGTTGGTGGCCATTGGCATGCTCAAAGGGGGGGCCAACCTGGCATCTATCCTGCTCACCACCCTGCTGCTGACTTCGCAGCACCTACTGTATGGCCTGTCGATGCGCCCAGTGCTGTCCAGCCAGCCTTTGCGCTGGCGGCTCGGCCTGGGCTTTCTGCTGACCGACGAATTCTTCGCCCTGACCAGCCAGTACGACCAGCAGCAGTTCAACCGCTGGTATGCCCTGGGGGTGGGCCTGACCTTCTACATCGCCTGGAACCTGTTCACCCTGGCCGGCATACTGCTGGGCCAGAACATTCCACACCTGGACCAATTCGGCCTTGATTTCTCCATTGTCGCCACTTTCGTCGCCCTGATCGCGCCGCTGGTGCGCAACCTGGCCACAGTGGTGTGCGTAGCCGTGTCGCTGTTCTGTTCGGTGCTGTTCAGCTACTGGCACTGGGAAACCGCCCTGGTGGTCGCAGGCCTGCTGGGCATGAGCGCCGGGTTCATCTGCCAGAAATTTGCCGGAGCCCGCGCATGACCTGGATCCTGATTTTCGCCATGGGTGCCATCGTGTTCCTCAACCGCTACGCATTCCTGGAGCCGCGCCTGCCCTTGCGCCTGAGCTCGAATGCCCGGCAGTTTCTCGGCTTTGCCGTGCCGGGCATGCTCACCGCCATCTGCGGCCCGATCATCTTCATGGCTGACCACCAGCTCAACCTGAGCCTGCTCAACCCCTACCTGCTGGGCTCCCTTGTGGCCATCGCCCTGGTGCTGTTGACCCGCAGCGTATTGCTGAGCATGCTGGTGAGCATGTTGATCTTCTTCCTTCTGCGCAGCTGGCTGGCATGAGCACACCCTTGCCCGAGCAGACACACCTCTGGCAGGCGCCAGCCCTTGGCGACGTCGAGATGCTGCACGCTCGCTACTATCAGCAGCGCTTTGCCCCGCATGTGCACGAGGGCTATGTATTCACCGTGATCGAGTCGGGCGCCCAGCGCTTCTGGCACCGCGGCAGCGAGCACCTGGCACCGGTCGGCAGCATGGTGCTGATCAACCCCGACGAACTGCATACCGGCGCTACGGCCCATGAAGCCGGCTGGCGTTATCGCGGCTTCTATCCCGAGCACGAGCGGGTGACCGGTGTGCTTGACGAACTGGAACTGGGCCGCCACGGCATGCCCAGCTTCAAGGACAGCGTGATCCATGACCCGGCCCTGGCCCTCGCTTTCAGCCAGCTGCATCAGTTGTCTGAAGCCAGCGCCAGCGCCTTGCAGCAGCAGACGGCCTGGCGCCAGGCGGTGCTGGCCCTGGTGCAGCGGCACGGGCAGTGCGCCGAGCCTTCGGCCCCTGGCCACGAACCCCTGGCCGTAGCCCGCGCCCGCGAACTGCTGGAAAGCCAACTGGCCGACCCGCCCTCACTGGAAACGCTGGCGGCAGCAGTCAACCTGTCGCCGTTCCACTTCGCCCGGGTGTTCCGCCAGGCCACCGGACTGCCACCCCATGCCTGGCTGAAGCAACGCCGCCTGGCCCGCGCCCGCGAAATGCTGAAGCACGGCCTGGCCGCTTCGCAAGTGGCGTTCGACCTCGGCTTTGCCGACCAGAGCCATTTGAGCCGGCAGTTCAAGCAAGCCTATGGGGTGACCCCGGGGGCCTATCGGCAAGCCTGCGTTCACTCTGCTCTACGCGCGTGAGAGGCAGCGCCCTCTCGAGAATGCAGACCCGCCAGCAGCTACCAGATTGTGCAGTTGAGCGCTTCAACAGGCACTTTCAGATACCGAGCCCTGAATCCCTTGCACGGCACGAGCATCAACTTTAAACATGCTGTTTATAAGTAACGAGTTGTTACTGCGCCGCAAGAGCAGCCACTTGCAGCTGTCGCAGCGCGCCTTGCAAAGGCCGTAAGGGCCTGGCCAACCCTCTGCTACACTGACAAGGCTGAATGGAGGATCCTGCCATGTCCGAAAGAGAGCTCACCACCCTTCTGTCGCTGATGAACCAGCGCCAGGCCTGTCTGAGCAGTGCCTGCAAGGAGATTGCCGACTGGATCGACCGGCAGGGCGATGTGCCCGCCGCTGGCAAGATCCGCGCTAGCCTTAAGGCGCTGGAGGCCGATGAGGCTCAGGTTCGAAAGACCTTGACGTCGCTGACCCTCGACAGACCGCTGCCGCGCTTTCGTAGCTGAAAGGCACAGTTGAAAAAGAAAAGGGCCGCTGAACGCGGCCCTTTGATCTGTCAGTGGCTCATGTGCATGTGATCATGCCCACCACCCGCGTCGGCGTTGAGTGCACGCACTTGTGCCTGAACTTCCAGGGTTTCCTTGGCGCCCTTGGCATCCTCGATGGTCAGGGTCAGAGGCACTTTGTCACCCTCCTTCACCTGATTGTGCAGGCCCATCAGCATGACATGCAGGCCATTCGGGTCCAGGGTCACTGCCTTGCCGGCTGGCAATTCGACAGCCTTGACCTCACGCATGCCCATCACGTCACCGTTCATGGTCATCTCGTGCACCTGCACAGTCTTGGCCACGGGCGAAGCCACGCCTACCAGCTTGCTGTCGCTGCTGGCGGTCAGGACCATGAAAGCACCGGTGGACTGCTGGTGCGGCACGCTGGCACGCACCCAGGCATCACTCACGGTGGTCTGGGCCAGGGCCGGCAAGGCCAGCCCCATCAGTACCAGGGCAGCCAAACCGCGTTTGATCGGTTGCATCGACATTCAGCAGATCTCCATCAGGGTGACCAGGTCTTCGGCACATTCCTTGGCGTTCAGGGAATGGCCCAGGCTCAGGCGCAGGGTGCCACGTGTATCGTAGACGTAGCTGGTGGACGAGTGAGAAATGGTGTAGGTGTCTCCGGCCGGAACCTTCTCGTAGAACACCTTGAATTCCTTGGCCACCGCGGCAATTTCCTCGGGGGTGCCGGTCAGCGCGGTGAACGTCGGGTCGAAGGCCTTGACGTAGGCATCGAGCACCTCGGGCGTGTCGCGCTCAGGGTCCAGGGTGATGAACACCACCTGGAACAGGTCGCGGTCGCGGCCCCTCAGCAGCTTGCGAATCTGCGCCGCACGCGCCAGCGTGGTCGGGCAGACAGCCGGGCACTGGGTGAAGCCGAAGAAGACCATCGGCATGCTGCCGTAGAAGCTCGACAGGGTGCGCACGTTACCTTGCGGGTCTTTGAGGCTGAACTTGCGCCCGAGGATTTCGTTGCTCATGTTCTTGCCGTACTTGAACTCGAGCCCCCGGGCCGGGCTGCAGCCTGCCAGCAGGCCAAGCCCGAGAACGCCCATGCCGGCGACAACCGCACGCCGGGTCAAAAGATCATTCATGAAACCATCCTTTACAGGGAAGGTGCCGGCCCTCGGGACGGGCCGGTCGAAAAACCGGGGCATTCTGGCATGACACCCAGAGGGGTTCTACCCGACCAACGCGGGGATGGCCTGCAGCCCTTTGAATACGGGCTGCGGCCTGTTGTCGCAGGGGTTGAAACCGTAACACTTTGTTGCTAAGAGAGCCGCCTTCAACTCAGTAGTAGGCGTTTTCTTTCTGGCTGTGGTCAGTCACGTCGCGCACGCCCTTCAGCTCCGGAATACGCTCGAGCAGGGTGCGCTCGATGCCTTCCTTCAGGGTGACATCGGCCTGGCCGCAACCCTGGCAGCCACCACCGAACTGCAGCACGGCAATGCCGTCATCGACCACGTCCACCAGGCTCACTTGGCCACCATGGCTGGCCAGGCCCGGGTTGATCTCGGTCTGCAGGTAGTAGTTGATACGTTCGTTGATCGGGCTGTCTTCGTTGACCATCGGCACCTTGGCGTTCGGCGCCTTGATGGTCAGCTGGCCGCCCATGCGGTCGGTGGCGTAGTCAACCAGTGCGTCTTCCAGGAACGGTACGCTGACGGCGTCCAGGTAGGCGGTGAAGCTTTTCAGACCCACGGCGGTGTCGTCAGGCTTCTCTTCGCCCGGCTTGCAGTAAGCGATGCACGTCTCGGCGTACTGGGTGCCCGGCTGGGTGATGAAAATGCGAATGCCGATGCCGGGCGTATTCTGCTTGGAGAGCAGATCGGCCAGGTAGTCATGGGCGGCGTCGGTAATGGTTATAGCGCTCATGTAGGTTCCTCACAGACTTGCGGCCAAGTGTACGCCAACCCGGCCCTTGAACAAAGTCCTAGCAATTGACTCGGGAAAGCGCATATTCCGGGGCCGCCCCCCGTTGCGCCGTCAGCCAGGCCTGCATTCGCCGGTACAGGCCGCGCTCCAGCCACTGGTAGCTGAACCACGACATTAGTCCAATGGACGGCACGCACAGGGCAAATGTCAGGAACGGGTTCAGCTGCAGCCGCTGGCTGGCGAACCAGCCTGCATACAGCACCAGCACATGAATCAGGTACACCGAGTACGAACAGTCGCCAAGGGCCTTGAGCAGCCGATTGCCCTGGAACAGCGGCTCCATGGCCACGAAGGCCAGCACAATCATCGCGCTCGGCACACCCCAGTGCAGCAAGCGCTGGGAAGCGTCCAGATAGTAGATCGCCAGGCCCGCCACACCGAGCAACGCCAGCGGCAACCACCGGCCCTGGCGGATCAGTCCGCGGCGGTACAGTACGCCGACACCAATGCCCAGCAGAAACTCGTAGATGATGTCGTTGTTGTAGAAGCGGCTGACCACGCCCATGCGCCCCAGTACCTCACTGACCAGCAACAGTGCGGCAGTCACCAGCAGCAGGTGATGCCGTTGGCGTACCAGGAACGCCAGGCCGAACAGCAGGTAGAAGAACATCTCGAAGTTCAGCGTCCAGCCCACGTTCAGGGTCGGGTACAGGCCGTAGCCACCTGGGTTTTCCGCCGGGATGAACAGCAGTGACAGCAACAGGTGCGGCCAGGTAAACGCCTGATGTGGCATCCATTGGCTGCATGCCAGCAGCAACATGGCCATCAGGGCGGTGTAGAACCAGTAGGCAGGAACGATGCGCAGCGCCCGGTTGAGCAGGAACTGGCGCGGTTCGATGGCTTTGTCACGGGTCGACAGGTAGATGACCAGCCCACTGATGACGAAGAAGATGTCGACGCCCACCGCGCCACGGTCGGTAAGCAGTTGGCCGATGGGGCCGGTGGCGTGGAAGTCGAAGAAGATCTGCATGAAATGGTGGCAGACCACCACCCAGGCGGCGAACGCCCGCAATGCCTGAAGCGAATACAGCATGGAATACCCTGCGCTTGGCGGTGCATTGAGGCCCTTATCGAGTGCAGAGGCCAGCGCCAGCCTTGATGGCAGCGCCATACCCGCGAAGGGCTGCAAAGCAGCCCCTTTGCAATCGATCAAGACCACCCACCGTTTCCGACCGCAGGGCACTCGGAAAAGTCAGCCAACCCGATCAGAGGTTCTCGTAGCGGTTCATGTCCAACACGCCCGCCTCGACCGGTTCGGTCTCCTTGATATAGCTGTTCAGGTCGTGGAAGTAGTGCCAGAACGCTGGGTGACTGCGGCGCACCCCCCAGCGCATGACAATGCGCTCGAACTTCGCCGCGTCATCTTTCGCATACTCCATGTCCTCGACGAACTCCGGCACATCCTTGGTCGGGATGTTGAAGATGAAGTTCGGGTAGCTGGTGAGCACACCCGGGTACAGGGTCAGGGTATCCAGCCCCGGCTGGTAGCGGTACGCCTCACCCAGCAGGAACGCCACGTTGCTGTGCGCGCGGTTGCGCAGCAGGCTGTACACCTGACGCTGGCCGTCCTGCCCCTCGATACGCAGCATGGTCGCCTCGGGCAACTGGTTGATCACCTTCAGCCCGGCCGCCGGGCGCGACACCAGTCGGCTGAGCGACTGCTCGGCATTGCGGAACTCTTCGCTGATCTGCGGCCGTGAGCAGAACGCGCCCTGGCAGCGATTGATCGGGTCCGGCGCGGCATTCAGGCTGCCGGTGCGCTGCAGCAGCTTCAGGCCAAAGTCGCGCTTGGGGTTGCGCGAGTCGAGCTTGATACCACTCGGAGTGTCGGTGTCGATGTCTTCATAATCCATCCACATCTTCACCTTGCCACTGTTCTGGTACCAGTCGCCAAGGATCGCCTTGCGCTGGTCGGCCGGCATCAGGCGCAGGAAGTTGATCTCGGCGCCATTGCGGATCAGGTCGAAGTACAGGCGCGTCTGCAACTGGTGCGAAACGTTGCCATACACATCGAAGTTGACCGCCAACTGGTAATACGTGCGCTCGAACAACGGGTAGTCGAACAACCACACAGTCAGCGGTACATCCCCCACCAGGCCCTTGGTCACCGATGCGCTGTCGAAGTGGCGGAAGATGCTCAGCAGCGCATTGTCGTTACCGGCCCACAGCGTCGACCATCTCGGTGCCGGCATTTCGGCATAGGCTTCACGGCGCAGTTTCTCGTAGTCGTTGCGCTTGTCACGATAGGCGTGCCACAGGCTCAGCACACTGCCCACGTCATCGATCTGGCCAGGCATGGCCAGCAAGGGCGTAGCCTTGCCCCGATACTCGGCATCGGTGATGTAGCGATCGAAGGCCGGCTCCTGGAACAGCGCCCAGAAGTTGTCGCGGATCACGTCAGTGGCAATCTGCCCGCGGCACACCGGGCCACGGATGAAGGTGCGCACGAAGTACTCGGCGTTATCCAGCATGAACTGGTAGCGCGCCACTGCCGGGATCGCCTCGAAGGTTTCAAACGGGTTGGCCCGGTGGCGCGGGCCATAGCCCGGAAGCGCGGTGGCATGCCAGTCGCCAGCGTAGAACAGCTGCTTCACGCGCTTGAGTTTCTGCGGCCCCATCGGGTAGGTGATGTGCGTCTTGTGCACGATCACGCCCTGCACCGGGATCAACCGGTAGTAGAAGTCCGTGCCCGGCGGGTCGTTGGGGCGGCGGGTGGCAATGATATCGACCGGCTTGCCACTTGGCGTGCGCGAGCGCACCCACTGGAAGAAGTGGCCCTGCTCGCCGCCAACGAAGTAGATATGTGCCAGGAACAGGTGCTCGTACAGCCAGCGGCCCACCAGCGCCTCAGTGGAACCCGGGCGGTTGAGCAGTTCTTCCCACTCTGCGATTTGCCTGGCCTCGGCCGCGCTAGGCTGGATCGGCTGATACTCCACCGGCGCACCGGCCGCCAGCCAGCGGCGCATGGTGGTGTATTCGTCGTCGGTCAGCCCGGTCACCGCCAACGGCATGCCCTCCTTGGGGTGTGCGCCGGCATAGGCGTCGAATTCATCGGGCAACGGGCACATGTTGTTGCGGCTCAGGCCCAGGACGATCTCTTCGGGCAGCTTGGCGTTGGGCGTAAGCGGGGTTTTGTGGCCCAACTCCAGCATGCGCGCCATCAGCGCGGCCTGACTGCCCTGGTTGTCGAGCACCGAGTAGAAGCCCTTCTTGCGCCATTGCTCTTCACTGTGTGCGTCGTAGAACAGCCGCGTGGTGGGCACCGCCTTGCTCCGCTCGCCCTGGTACACCGGGACCTTGCTGGCCCCGCGTACAGCGCCTTCAGGGCTTTCCAGCTTCAGCTGGCAGGCGGCGTCGTTGCAGGCATGGCAGGCCACGCACTTCTCGGTAAAGATCGGTTGAATGTCCCGGGTGTAGGAAATGGCCGGGCTCGACTGGGGGGCTTGCCCGAATGCCACGCCGCTGATGAGCAGGGCGAAGGCGCCAGCAAGGATACGATGCACCATGTGCGGAAAGTCCTGGTTCTTGAAAGCCATCACGATTTGTTGCCTGGTCATCCTGGGTGCTTTGCGCTGTCAGCGCCCGCTCAACATGAGCAGTTTTCATGCAAATGGGCGACATGCCTAAAAACCGCGCAGCTTTGTTATGATTCGGCACCTTCTGATATTTGCCCGACCAGGTAGTTCCTATGTCCGACCGCAGCGCTCGTCTCCAAGCACTCCAGAACGCACTCAAAGAGCGCATCCTGATCCTCGACGGCGGCATGGGTACTATGATCCAAAGCTACCGTCTAGAGGAACACGACTATCGTGGCACGCGTTTTGCCGATTGGCCAAGCGATGTGAAGGGTAACAACGACCTGTTGCTGCTCAGCCGCCCGGACGTGATCGCCGCCATCGAGAAGGCTTACCTGGATGCCGGTGCCGATATTCTCGAAACCAACACCTTCAACGCCACGCAGATTTCCCAGGCCGACTACGGCATGGAGTCGCTGGTTTACGAGCTGAACGTCGAAGGCGCGCGCATCGCTCGCCAGGTTGCCGATGCCAAGACTCTGGAGACGCCGGACAAGCCGCGCTTCGTCGCCGGCGTGCTCGGCCCAACCAGCCGGACCTGCTCGATTTCCCCGGACGTCAATGACCCAGGGTTCCGCAACGTCACCTTCGACGAGTTAGTAGAAAACTACATCGAGGCCACCCGCGGCCTGATCGAGGGCGGCGCCGACCTGATCCTGATCGAGACCATCTTCGACACCCTCAACGCGAAGGCGGCGATCTTCGCCGTGCAGCAAGTGTTCGAGGACGACAACGTCGAACTGCCGATCATGATCTCCGGCACCATCACCGACGCCTCCGGCCGTACCCTGTCGGGCCAGACTACCGAAGCGTTCTGGAACTCGGTGCGTCACGCCAAGCCGATTTCCGTGGGCCTGAACTGCGCCCTGGGCGCCAAGGACCTGCGCCCATACCTGGAAGAGCTGGCGACCAAGGCCGATACCCATGTGTCCGCCCACCCCAATGCCGGCCTGCCGAATGCCTTCGGCGAGTACGACGAAACCCCGGCCGAGATGGCTGCGGTGGTCGAGGAATTCGCTGCCAGCGGCTTCCTCAACATCATTGGCGGCTGCTGCGGTACCACGCCGGGGCACATCCAGGCCATTGCCGAAGCCGTGGCCAAGTACAAGCCGCGCGAGATTCCGGAAATCGCCAAGGCCTGCCGCCTGTCGGGCCTGGAGCCGTTCACCATCGACCGCCAGTCGCTGTTCGTCAACGTCGGTGAGCGCACCAATATCACCGGTTCCGCCAAGTTCGCCCGGCTGATCCGCGAAGAGAACTATACCGAAGCCCTGGAAGTCGCCCTGCAACAGGTCGAGGCCGGCGCCCAGGTAATCGACATCAACATGGACGAAGGGATGCTCGACTCCCAGGCGGCCATGGTCCGGTTCCTCAACCTGATCGCGGGTGAGCCGGACATCTCGCGTGTACCGATCATGATCGACTCGTCCAAATGGGAAGTGATCGAAGCCGGCCTCAAGTGCATCCAGGGCAAGGGCATCGTCAACTCCATTTCCATGAAGGAAGGCGTCGAGCAGTTCAAGCACCACGCCCGCCTGTGCAAGCGCTATGGCGCTGCCGTGGTGGTCATGGCCTTCGACGAAGTCGGCCAGGCCGACACTGCCGCGCGCAAGAAGGAAATCTGCCAGCGCAGCTATGACATCCTGGTCAACGAAGTGGGCTTCCCGCCAGAAGACATCATCTTCGACCCGAACATCTTCGCCGTCGCCACCGGTATCGAAGAACACAACAACTACGCCGTCGACTTCATCGAAGCCTGTGCCTATATCCGCGACCACCTGCCCCACGCCCTGAGCTCGGGCGGTGTGTCCAACGTGTCGTTCTCGTTCCGCGGCAACAATCCGGTGCGTGAGGCGATCCACTCGGTGTTCCTGTATCACGCGATCCAGAACGGCCTGACCATGGGTATCGTCAACGCCGGCCAGCTGGAAATCTACGACGAGATCCCGGCCCAGCTGCGTGAGAAGGTCGAGGATGTGGTGCTCAACCGCACCCCGCATGGCACCGATGCACTGCTGGCCATCGCCGACGACTACAAGGGCGGCGGCGCAACCAAGGAAGTGGAAAACGAAGAGTGGCGCTCGCTGCCGGTGGAAAAACGCCTGGAGCACGCGCTGGTCAAGGGCATCACCGCATTCATCGTCGAAGACACCGAAGAATGCCGCCAGCAGTGCGCGCGCCCCATCGAAGTGATCGAAGGCCCGCTGATGAACGGCATGAACGTGGTCGGCGACCTGTTCGGCGCAGGCAAGATGTTCCTGCCGCAGGTGGTCAAGTCGGCCCGGGTGATGAAACAGGCCGTTGCTCACCTGATCCCGTTCATCGAGGCCGAAAAAGGCGACAAGCCGGAAGCCAAGGGCAAGATTCTGATGGCCACGGTAAAAGGCGACGTCCACGACATCGGCAAGAACATTGTCGGCGTGGTGCTGGGCTGTAACGGTTACGACATCGTCGACCTTGGCGTGATGGTGCCGGCGGAGAAGATCCTGCAGACGGCCCGCGAGCAGAAGTGCGACATCATCGGCCTGTCCGGCCTGATTACCCCGTCGCTGGACGAAATGGTCCACGTTGCCCGCGAAATGCAGCGCCAGGGCTTCGAACTGCCGCTGATGATCGGCGGCGCCACCACCTCCAAGGCGCACACGGCGGTCAAGATCGAGCCCAAGTACAGCAACGACGCGGTCATCTACGTCACCGACGCTTCGCGCGCGGTCGGCGTGGCCACCCAGCTGCTGTCCAAAGAACTGAAGCCGGGCTTTGTGGAGAAAACCCGCCTGGAATACGTGGACGTGCGCGAGCGCACCGCCAACCGCAGCGCCCGCACCGAGCGCCTCAGCTACGCCCAGGCTATCGCCGCCAAGCCGCAATACGACTGGGCCGGCTACCAGCCAGCGGTGCCTTCCTTCACCGGCGTCAAGGTGCTGGAGGACATCGATTTGCGCACCCTGGCCGAATACATCGACTGGACCCCGTTCTTCATCTCCTGGGACCTGGCCGGCAAATTCCCGCGCATCCTCACCGACGAGGTGGTTGGCGAGGCTGCTACGGCGCTGTACAAGGATGCCCGCGAGATGCTCGACAAGCTGATCGACGAGAAGCTGATCAGCGCCCGCGCGGTATTCGGCTTCTGGCCGGCCAACCAGGTGGCCGATGACGACATCGAAGTCTACGGCGAAGATGGCCAGGCACTGGCCACCCTGCACCACCTGCGCCAGCAGACCATCAAGCCGGACGGCAAGCCCAACTGGTCGCTGGCCGACTTCGTCGCCCCGAAAGACAGCGGCGTGACCGACTATGTAGGTGGTTTTATCACCACCGCCGGCATCGGTGCCGAGGAAGTAGCCAAGGCTTACCAGGACAAGGGCGACGACTACAGCTCGATCATGGTCAAGGCCCTGGCCGACCGCCTGGCCGAAGCCTGTGCCGAATGGCTGCACGAGCAGGTGCGCAAAGAGCACTGGGGCTATGCCCGCGACGAGCACCTGGACAACGAGGCGCTGATCAAGGAACAGTACAGCGGCATCCGCCCTGCTCCTGGTTACCCGGCCTGCCCTGACCACACCGAAAAGGAAACCCTGTTCCGCCTGCTCGATGGCACCGCCATTGGTGAAACCGGGCCGAGCGGGGTGTACCTCACCGAGCACTTCGCGATGTTCCCGGCGGCGGCGGTCAGCGGCTGGTACTTCGCCCACCCGCAGGCGAAGTATTTTGCCGTCGGCAAGGTCGACAAGGACCAGATCGAACGTTACAGCGCGCGCAAAGGCCAGGACATCAGCGTAAGCGAGCGCTGGCTGGCGCCTAACCTGGGGTATGACAGCTAAACGACTGCGCTGGCTTCTTCGCGGGCTTGCCCACACAGGTATGAAACAGGCCTCAAGGGCCGTGATTTACCTGTAGGGGCGGGTATACCCGCGAAGAGGCCGACACAGGCAACCTCGCAACCATTGCCTACACTGTCCCTGATTGCCTCTGATTTCCCCAGGAGCCACCATGGACGATTCCAGCCAGGGCAAACCCCCGACCTTCTGGCAGATGCTGCACAGCATCCTCGCCGCCGCCTTCGGCGTGCAAAGCGGCAAAAACCGCGCACGCGACTTCACCCACGGCAAAGCCAGCCACTTCATTGCGCTGGGGGCGTTGTTCACCCTGGTGTTCATCGCGATTTTGATCGGCCTGGTGCAGTTGGCCCTGCACCTGACCCGCTAACCTGTGCCGGCCTCTTCGCGGGTAAACCCGCGCCTACAACGGTCCTGCGTCATTCTCAAGGCAGATGTTTCCACTGCGCAGAGGCGGGCACAGGCAATAATAAAGCGCCTGCGAGATTCCCTCCCGCAGGCGCTCCTGCTACATCACGGTCTTGAGTTTCAAGTCACTGGTGGCTGACCCAATACACGGCAGTGACTACCACCAGAACGATCAGGCAGAGGATCGCCCAGGCGTCGACACTGCTGTCAGCTTTGCGGACCTTGGTTGGGTTTCCCATTGCATTGCCTCTTGTAGTGGTTATGGGAATGCACTTCACCACCAGCAGTTAAGACGAGCAATGTCCTTCCCTCAAGCAGGGTCATTCAATATTCGACCGGTGACGCAAGAAACGGGTAACGGTAACCGGGCGGCCGCCCTTCGGCACTGTAACGCCGGAAATCGACGCCGTAGTCGTCCCTTTCCAGCAGCTTCAACCAACGCCTGGCCTTGGCCTGATCGATTTCCTGCAATACCGGAACACGGCGCTCGCGCAGGCCGTCGCGGTTCAACGCCAGCCCATGGGCATCATCGTGCAGCATCACCATGGCCCAACCGCCAAGGGTGAAATGCCCCCCCATCAGCACGCTCAAGCGCCCATCGATACGCGCGCGCAAGGCTTCGGCCGAGCTGTTGACGGCACCGAACAGCACATCACGCCCCGGCGTATACCCGGCCTCCTCGAACGCCTGCATGGCACCAAAGGCCATCTGGTCATTGGCCGACCACACCAGGCGGGTGGCCGGGTAACGCTCCAGCAACTGTTGCGCCTGCTCGTAGGCGCGCTGGCGGCTCCAGCCGCCGTATACCACCTGCCGCAAGCGCACCTGAGGGAAATCGGCCAAGGCGCGACGCATGCCCTCAACGCGCAACTGCGAGGCCGGGGTGGTCTTGACCCCGGCAAAGGCAAGCAGATCCACCGGCCCTGCGTTGCGAGGCAGTTGTGCGAGCATCGAGTGCAACATCTGGTAGCCCGCCTGCTCGTCGTTGCTTATCAAGGTACCCAGCGGCTCGGCATACTTGTCGGGCTGAGCCTCGATGCTGAGGCGCTGGCTGGCGGTCAGGCCATTGTTGACCAGCAGCAGTTTCACCCCGGTGCCACGCGACAGGCGCAGGATTTCCGGTGCCACGTACTGCTCGTTGACCAGTACCAGGTAATCCGGCCGCTGCGGCGCGTTCAGGATCGTCCGGGCCTGAGTCATTATCAGGTCGGCACGGCGCTCGCTGTATTGCACCTGCAGGGACATGCCCAGCTCGTCCGCGGCGGCCTTCATGAAGCGGGTATAGCTGGTCCAGAATGTCTCGGTGGACAGCCCCGGGTTGAGGAACACTACCGAAGCCGGTTGCGCATTTGCCACCAGTGGCAAGGCTAGGCACAAGCTTTGGCACAGGGCCTTGAGCATGGGGTCACATCTCTGCGAAGCAAACGCCGGATTATAAACGCCTGGCGACGCTCAACGCACAAATGGCAGTCAATCTCACATAGTCCATTTGGTTCTTTTCATATGCAAAAACATCACTTTAGCGCATAACCGCAACCTGATATCGTTTCCCGGCTCCGTACCGGAGTGCGCGGCCGTGCGCGCGAATAGCTGCATGCCTGAGACAGGACTTTTATGTACGTATACGACGAGTACGATCAGCGGATCATCGAGGACCGCGTCAAGCAGTTCCGTGATCAGACCCGCCGCTACCTGGCCGGTGAGCTGAGCGAAGAAGAATTCCGCCCTCTGCGCCTGCAGAACGGCCTTTATATCCAACGTTTCGCGCCGATGCTGCGTGTCGCGGTGCCGTACGGCCAGTTGAACGCCAATCAGGTCCGCACCCTGGCCAAGATCGCTCGCGACTACGACAAGGGCTATGCCCACATCTCCACCCGCCAGAACGTGCAGTTCAACTGGCCGGCGCTGGAGGACATCCCCGACATCCTCGCCGAGCTGGCCACCGTGCAGATGCACGCGATCCAGACCAGCGGCAACTGCCTGCGCAACACCACCACCGACCAGTTCGCCGGTGTGGCCGCAGACGAAATCGTCGACCCGCGCCCGTGGTGTGAAATCGTCCGTCAGTGGACCACCTTCCACCCGGAATTCGCCTACCTGCCACGCAAGTTCAAGATCGCCATCAACGGCTCGCAGGAAGACCGCGCCGCCATCGAAGTGCACGACATCGGCCTGGAGCCGGTGCGCAACGCTGCCGGTGAACTGGGCTTCCGTGTGCTGGTCGGTGGTGGCCTGGGCCGTACCCCGGTGGTGGGCTCCTTCATCAACGAGTTCCTGCCGTGGCAGGACCTGATCAGCTACCTCGACGCCATCCTGCGCGTGTACAACCGTTACGGTCGCCGTGACAACAAGTACAAGGCGCGGATCAAGATCCTGGTCAAGGCCCTTACCCCGGAAGTGTTCGCCGAAAAGGTCGAGGCCGAAATGGTCCACCTGCGTGGCGGCACCACCACCCTGACCGAAGCCGAAGTGCAGCGCGTATCGCGCCACTTCGTCGACCCCGAGTACCTCGCACTCGACAACGTCGACTACACCGCACTGGATGCCGAGTACCCAGGGTTCGCCCGCTGGCGCTCGCGCAACACCCGTGCCCACAAACGCCCGGGTTACGTGGCTGTGACCCTGTCACTCAAGCCGACCGGTGTTGCTCCGGGTGACTTGACCGACAAGCAGCTGGACGCCGTGGCCGACCTGGCCGAACGCTACAGCTTCGGCTTCCTGCGCACCTCGCACGAGCAGAACATCATCCTCGCCGACGTCGAGCAGCGCCAGCTGCACGCGCTGTGGCTGGAACTGCGCGAAGGCGGCTTCGCCACCCCGAACATCGGCCTGCTGACCGACATCATCTGCTGCCCGGGTGGTGACTACTGCTCGCTGGCCAACGCCAAGTCGATCCCGATTGCCGAGTCCATCCAGCGCCGTTTCGACGACCTGGACTACCTGTTCGACATCGGCGAAATCGACCTGAACATCTCCGGCTGCATGAACGCCTGCGGCCACCACCACGTGGGCCACATCGGCATCCTCGGCGTGGACAAGAAGGGTGAGGAGTTCTACCAGGTGTCGCTGGGTGGCAACGCCGCGCGCGGCGCAAGCCTGGGCAAGATCCTTGGCCCGTCCTTCGCGCAGGATGACATGGCCGATGTGATCGAGAAGCTGATCGCCGTGTACGTCGAGCAACGTACCGAGGAAGAGCGTTTCATCGACACCTACCAGCGTATCGGCATCGACCCCTTCAAGGAACGCGTCTATGCAGCGAATCATTAAGAACAACCAGATCGTCGACGAAACCTGGCACCTGCTGCCCAAGGAAACCTCGTTCGACGAGCTGACCAACTGCGACGACTACATCGTCCCGCTACAGATGTGGCGCGACCATGCCCATGTGCTCAAGGCCCGCGATGGTGGCTTGGGTGTATGGCTGGACAGCGACCAGGAAGCGGAGGAAATCGGCGAAGACGTGCACCACTTCCAGGTCATCGCCCTGAACTTCCCGGCATTCACCGACGGCCGCAGCTACTCCAATGCGCGCCTGCTGCGTGACCGCTACAAGTTCAAAGGCGAACTGCGCGCCATCGGCGATGTGCTGCGCGACCAGCTGTTCTTCATGGCCCGCTGCGGCTTCGACGCATTCGCCATCCGTGCCGACAAGGACCCGGAAGACGCGCTGCAAAGCCTGAAGGACTTCTCGGTGACCTACCAGGCCGCCACCGACGAACCGCTGCCGCTATTCCGCCGCCGCTGATCGTCCCGCCCCAGCGAACAGCCCGCCTCTCGGCGGGCTGTTTCGTTCATAGGCCGTGGCGTTGAATTGCCTCTCGGCTCAACTCAAGCAAAAGCTGCCGTTTCGCTGCCTCACGCTCTGCGCAGATATGCTCGACTTGGGCAAAATAGTCGCCATCGCTCAGCGTTTTCGATTGTTCGAGCAACGCATCCAGGCGCTGCTGAAAAGGCTCGTCCAGGCGGCTGAAGCGCGCCGCTTGCTGCTCGTGCAGGTAGTCCTGCCAGAAGGATCGATCTGCCAGCGCCTGAGCCAAGGCTTGTGGCGTTTCCTGCCGCAGCACCTCGCTGCGCGCGGCGTCCAGGTCTTCACGGCCAACGCCGCTGAAACTCTCATACGAAAGATGGCTGGGCTGCACGGGAAGGTCGAGGCTATCCGCCAGCCTGACGCGATAGGTCAAGTAAACCTCAACGGGATCGTTCGAAAAGTAATCCGCAATATGCCGCGCGGCAATTGCGTTGACTTTGTCCAGGCGGAACAACGAACGCCCCAGCCTGACCAGCGCCCGCTCCTTCTGCAACCCGGTACCGGCTGTTCCGGCCCTGACGACCATCGCGCCAATCTCCAGCTCGCTGAGCGTCAGCAGCAACTCGTCGCTGCAACTGCGCGGCCGGGCAACTTGCTCGAACAGGCTCGCGCGTACTTCAGCGTGCTGCTCGCAGGCTTCGAGGATATGCCACACCCGCGCCTGAAGGTCGCGCGGTTGTGCGTCGTATTCACGCAGGGCGCGTAAATCATAGAAAAAGCGGAACAGATCCTGTGCCCCGGCTTCCTGGCTCAAGCGGTTCCAGCTCGCCAATCGCACCTCGCGCTGGGCTGGCGTGAACCCTGAAAACCAAGGGGCTGCAGCGTTCGGGATCGAAGTGGCATGAGCTGCACGTCGACGCTCAGCAGCCCCGGCCGACGCCCTGGCCAACTGCAAGCGCTGCAGGGTTTCGTCCGAGAGTGGGTTGTCGTGCAGCTCCAGGCCCCGCAACAAGCGCAGCGGCACTAGAGACAACGCTTCAGGCAGCGTCTGGATCTGGTTGTCACGCATGTCCAGCAACTCCAGATTACCGTGCCTGGCCAGATCAGCGGGCAGTTCGCCCAGCCCGGTGTTGCGCAAGGACAGCCGGCGCAGCAGGGGGAAAGACGCCAAGGGTGGCAGCAAACCGACCGGGTTGCCGTTGAGCTCCAAACGGTGCAGCTCCACAAGCTGGCTCAAACGCAGGTTATCCTCGCTGGAAAGCACGATCTGGTTGCCGCCAAGGCGCAGGTTTTTCAATTCGGTCAGTTGCTCGATACCTGCAGGAAGGCGAGTCAGCCGGTTGTTCCGCAAGTCCAGGTTGCGCACCTTGCTGAAGCGACCAATAAAGCCCGCATCAAGGCTCGTCAGCTGCATATCGCGCAGGGTCAGGTGCGTGATGTGGTCAAAGCTCACATTTTCAGGCAAAGCCGGCAGGTCACCCACCCGCTCACCCACGAGGGTCAGGTGGTAGTCACCCGCCATCTCCCCAGGGGTAAAGCGCTGCCAGCTTGCCGTAATGCGCCTGACAACCTTGATACGACGCAGGCGGCGGACAATGTTCAGCCCTGCGTCATTTCGCCAGGCTTGCAATGCCTGCTTGAGGCTGACCTTGGCCTGTAGCAGTTGGCTGACATGGTTCCACGGATCCACCCCCCGCTGCGCCAGGTCTTGCAGGTAGACCTCCAGTTGCTCACTGCTCATCACCGGATACACGTGGTTCAACGTGCGGCGCAGTGCCTGGCGGGTCCCTGTCAGGTGGCCACTGAGCGGGTAGCCCAAACGCCCATCGAACAACCGCACAGGAGGGCGAATCCCCTGCCCCACACGGGCCAGCCCAATCATCCGGGCCGCCGACTCACGGTCTGCGAGTGCCTCACGCCCAAGCCGCTCACCCAGTGCGTCATCCGTCATCTGGCTCATACCAAGCAACTGTCGCTGACGGCTGTCCAGTTGCTGTCTCAACGTCTGCAGCAACCCACCCCTGCCCGCGGCAGGCAGCTCAACGTTGACCCCGGTCGACCAAGGGGCGATGGCATCGATCAGGCCCAGCGCGAGCTTGCCGGTATCGTCATTTTCTGCAGCGGCCTGGCGCAACCCTGCACAGGCACGGTCTATTCGGCTGTCGCGTATTGCCCAGCGTGCACGTTCCGCCAAGGCCAGGGGTACCCGGCCTGCGCCAGTCAGGGTCTCCATCTCGACACTGCTGGCTCCCTCGACGATTTCCCGTGCGCAGCGGTGGGAAAGGCCTGGGAAGTCCCGCATCAAGACCCGGTCCGCTGCTTGCGGGCTGATCTGTCGCTCGTTGAAGACCTCCTCGAAAGCTTCACCTCGCAACGCCGGAAAATCACGGTGTAATTGCTGGCGCTCGATGGCATCGAGCAAGCGTGCCGGCGGGGGCGCATTTTCCAGTAACAAACGGCGCAGGCAGTCAGCATCGAAACCGGTTGCCTGCAGCGCTACGGATACCGCCTCATCGGGCACCTGCGCCGTGCGGCTGGCAAGGCGGCGCACCATGCTGGCGGGGTCATGCCAGCGCTGCGGTTGCTCGAACTCATGCACCCATCCCCCGGCACCATTGTGCTCAAGTGCCGGTGAATACGCCCCCGGCCTTGATGGATGACGAATACGCCATGCGCCATCGTCCCCTTCGCTCACTTCATAGACAGCATCGTGCAGGCGCCTCAGCGAACGGCCAGTTTCATTCACGGCCTGTCCTACCATCAGATCGACGCCCTCACGCTGATAGCCCGACAAGGACGGATCACACAGCCGCAACTGGCCATCGCCCAGGCTTACCGGCACCATGGCATCCACCCGCGCCACTCGCTGTGCCAGCTTGCCAAGTGCCGCCGCCCCGGCCGTCGTCACCGCCGCTATCACGACCGTGTCGGCCACGTTGAACAAGTGGCCCAATGCGGCGTCGCGATCACCCAACTGCCAATCCTGGTAGCCTTCGTACACCTCACCCGCCAGTTGCACCACCGTAAGCCCCAGCAGGGCCTGCCCCAACACAGGCACAAACAGCGCTGCCAAGCCTGCCACGCTCAAGCCCAAGTCCAGATAACCCTGCAAACGTGCGCGGCGGTCGGCGATATCCTCATCCTCTGTCGATACCGCCAGTACCCGCGCGTCATCCCGCATTTTGTCGATCCGGGCTTGGCGCAGCGCGACGAACACGTCGCCCTCGATCGCAAAACAGCGGCCATCCAGCTCAAGCGGAAGAACAGTATTACCGTGGTTGAGCAGCGCGTTCAGCGTCACGCAGAAGGCGACGCGATCACGCTCTGCGACGAAGCGCTGGAAGTAGCGCCGATACGCTTCATTACGCAAGCGTATGCCAAGGGTCATGTACAGCAGTTCCCAGCTGGTGTGCCAACTCACCGGGGCATACGGGTCCTCAGGCAACCACGCGATAACGCCAAGCAGGCGGGCGTTCTGACGCACTTCGATCACCAGTGCGCCAATGACTTCCTTGCCCAACAGCCTCAGGGTGTGACACTTCAACACGGTGTCGTCGGCTGGCAGGAAAGACGCTGTGCCCACCACCTGGTTGATCCACTGACAGGTCTGCTCATCGATTTCACCCTTGATCCTTGCGGCGATTGCAGCAAGCGCCAGGTTGGCGCTCATCGCCTCCTCCAGGGTGCTCTCGACGGCCACCCCCTCGCCTTCAAGCTTCGCTTGCAAATGGCTTTGATAACGCCTGCCGATATCAAGGTCTCTGCAAAGGCGGACAAAGGCTTGCGCACTTAGCGGCAGCAGGTGCCCGCTAGCAGTGACCAACTGCGACCCGGCTGCGAACCAGCCAGGCTGCATTTCCTTTTCGTGGAAGTTATGCAGTGCCGCCGAGAGCAGGGTCTGGGTGCTGACGATGCGTGTCGAAGTGCTTGGTAAAGCAGGAGATATCGACGGTTTGGGCTGCAGCGTCACCAGCCTGAGCTGTGCCTGGCGCAGCTCTACCTGCCTGATCGAATGGGCCTCAAGTGCTCTTTTGAGCAACGACTCGGCGAACTCATCCAAGGGGGTTATGGCCCCTAACCAGGCGTCGACTTGGTCCTGCGCCCGCTGTTGGCGCAAAGCAGCGGCGCGCAGCCCTGTCAGCTCTTGGGCAGACGCGCGTTTGAGCCAGCCTGGCAGCTGACGGGCAATCAGCGCATCGATGGAATCGGCAGGTATTACGGAAGGGGTCATGGGCAGCCTCAACGCTTGATAAAAAAGCGCTAGCTGAACAAGGTTCCAATCCCCTCGGGCCCTATTTATGTAGTGAATGCACAGCTTGAAAATGTATTTGTGACTACAGGTCAAATGACTTTGGCGCCATAGCGGCTTATTCGCTGCCGTTCAAACCTGCACACTGGGCACCACATGATCCTCCCCCTATTCAGGAGCAACCCCATGAGCGTTCCTTCCTTCGGCCTCGGCACCTTCCGCCTCACCGGCCAAACCGTCATCGACTCGGTCAAGTCTGCCCTGGCAGTCGGCTACCGCGTCATCGATACCGCACAGATCTACAAGAACGAAGCCGAAGTGGGCCAGGCCATCGCCGAAAGCGGCGTGCCGCGCAGCGAGCTGTTCATCACCACCAAGATCTGGGTCGACAACTACGCCGCCGACAAGCTGATCCCCAGCCTGCGTGACAGCTTGCAGAAGCTGCGCACCGACTACGTCGACCTGCTGCTGATCCACTGGCCAGCGCCGGGCAACGGCGTAGAGCTGCCCGAGTACATGAAGGCCCTGGCCGACGCCAAGCAGCAAGGCCTGGCTCGCCAGATCGGCGTTTCCAACTTCAACATCGAACTGACCAGGCAAGCCATTGCCGTGGTCGGCAAAGGGGAAATCGCCACCAACCAGATCGAGCTCAGCCCGTACCTGCAGAACGGCAAGCTGACCGCGTTCCTCCAGGAACAAGGGATCACCGTGACCTCGTACATGACCCTGGCCTACGGCAAAGTGCTGAAAGACCCGGTGCTGACCCAGATCGCCGCCAAGCACAAGGCTACCGTCGCCCAGGTCGCCCTGGCTTGGGCCTTGCAATTGGGCTATGCCGTGATCCCGTCATCGACCAAGCGTGAAAACCTGGCCAGCAACCTGCTTGCCCGTGGCCTGAAGCTGGACAGCGACGACATGGCACGCATCGCCAAGCTGGAGCGCAATGGCCGCGAGGTCAGCCCTGACGGCCTGGCGCCAACCTGGGACTGACACCGATGACTGCTCAAACAATGAGACCCGGCCGCGTGCTTTTCGCGTTGGCCATTGGCGCCTTTGGCATCGGTACTACTGAGTTCACCCCGATGGGGCTACTGCCGGTCATCGCCCAGGGCGTGGAGGTGAGTATCCCAAGCGCCGGCATGCTGATCACCGCCTATGCCATTGGCGTGATGGTCGGCGCACCGATCATGACCTTGCTGTTCAGCCGCTTTGGGAGGCGCGCTGCGCTGATGGCATTGATGGCCATCTTCACCGTTGGCAACCTGCTGTCGTCGCTGTCGCCGGACTACTACACCCTGCTCGCTTCGCGACTGGTCACCAGCCTCAACCATGGTGCGTTCTTCGGCCTGGGAGCCGTGGTGGCAGCCAGCGTGGTGCCCAAGGAGAAACAGGCCAGCGCCGTGGCCACCATGTTCATGGGCCTGACCATCGCCAACATCGGCGGCGTGCCGGCCGCCACCTGGATCGGCCAGCAGATTGGCTGGCGCATGGCATTTGCCGGCACCGCCGTACTCGGCCTGCTGGCCATGGCCGCACTGTGGTACGCCCTGCCCAAGGGTGAACGCGGCAGCGTGCCGCATGTGCGCAAGGAACTGGCGGTCATTGCCCGCCCCAGCGTGTTGCTGGCAATGGCCACCACCGTGCTCGGTGCCGGCGCCATGTTCACCTTGTACACCTATGTGGCGCCGGTGCTGGCCGAACTGACCGGCGCCTCGGACAGCTTCGTAACCTTGGGGCTAGTACTGATCGGGGTTGGCTTCACCCTTGGCAACAGCCTGGGTGGCCGCCTGGCCGACTGGTCGCTGGATGGCGCGGCGAAGATCTTCCTCGCCGTGCTGGCGCTGATCATGCTGGCGATGCCCCTGGTACTGGGTAGCCACATCGGCGCCGCCATCGCCCTGCTGGTCTGGGGCATGTTCACCTTCGCCGTGGTACCGCCGCTGCAAATGCGCGTAATGACTGCCGCCATCGAGGCACCGGGCCTGGCATCGTCGATCAACGTGGGTGCGTTCAACCTGGGTAACGCCGTGGGCGCGGCGCTGGGTGGTGCGGTTATCAGCCTGAACCTGGGCTACGCCGCCGTGCCAATGGCCGGGGGTGTGCTGGCGGCTGCGGGACTGTTGCTGGTATGGCTGGGCGGGCGCAGCAAGGTCGCCGGCAGGACCGCAGCCGATATGGCCTGATCGCATCACCTGCTGGAGCGGCCCATCGCGACACAAGGCCGTTCCTGCACACGGGCCGCGCCCGATACACCTCTGTCTTCCTCACGCTGTAATGATGGAATGCCGGGCGCCTCCGTTCTCTTTTCAGGCTGCAGGCAAGGATGCCCGAAACGCGACATTGGCTGCCTGTTCGGCGTGAGACAGGCCACCTGGGCACTGGATAACCTGCTACGGCAATGCCTTGCTCCCTTGCCATAGAAGAACCTTGCCCATGACAACCTCCGCCGCCTCCATAGCCGCCGCCACGCCTGCCGACCAGCCTCAGGGCTTTGTCGTGCGCATCGTCGGTGCGGCTGCATTCGCCCACCTGCTCAATGACCTGATTCAAGCCGTACTGCCATCGATCTACCCCATGCTGAAAAGCGATTTCGCGCTGAGCTTTGCCCAGATCGGCTGGATCGCCTTGGTGTATCAGGTAACCGCTTCCCTGCTGCAACCTTGGGTCGGCATGTTCACCGACAAGCACCCACAACCCTACCTGTTACCTGCCGGCATGCTGGTGACGCTGGTGGGTATCGCCCTGCTCGCCTTTGCTGGCAGCTATGAAATGCTGCTGGTGGCTGCCGCCGTGGTCGGCGTGGGTTCGGCCACCTTTCACCCAGAGGCCTCGCGGGTGGCCAGAATGGCCTCCGGCGGGCGCTTCGGCACCGCGCAGTCAACCTTCCAGGTCGGCGGCAATACCGGCTCGGCCCTCGGCCCGCTGCTCACCGCTGCCATCATCATTCCGCACGGGCAACCGGCCATTGCCTGGTTCATGCTGGCCGCTGCGCTGGCTGTTCTGGTGCTGCTGCGGGTGACGGGCTGGAGCGTGCGCCACGGCCAGGCCCAGCTCAAGAGTTTCGCAGGCCAACAGGCTCCTGGCCTGTCGCGGGGTGCCATGTGGCGCGCGGTGGTGGTGATCGCCGTGCTGATGTTCGCCAAGTTCGTCTACATCGCTTCGTTCACCAACTTCTTCACCTTCTACCTGATCGAGCATTTCGGCCTGAGTGTGCAGCACAGCCAGCTGTACCTGTTCGTGTTCCTCGCAGCCGTTGCGCTGGGCACCTTTGCCGGTGGCCCGGTGGGTGATCGCATCGGGCGCAAGGCCGTGATCTGGGTCTCGTTCCTCGGCGTGGCGCCCTTCGCCCTGGCCCTGCCCCATGCCAACCTCGCCTGGACAGCCGTACTGGCGGTGGCCATCGGCCTGGTGATGTCCTCGGCATTCGCTGCCCTGGTGGTGTATGCCCAAGAGGCGGTGCCAGGCCGGGTCGGCATGGTTTCGGGGGTGATGTTCGGGCTGATGTTCGGCATCAGCGGCGTGGGTGCAGCCGGCCTGGGCACACTGGCCGACCGGCATGGCATCGAATGGGTGTACCAGGCCATCGCGTTCCTGCCGCTGCTCGGGTTGGCCACCGCCTTGCTGCCGGCCACCCACTCGCGGGCCCGCCCAGGTCGTTGCTGCTAAAGTGGCGCTGCCAGGCTGCTCCGATATGAGGTCACGATGGTAAAGCCGCAGCGTGAATTGTTGGTGGAGGTCGATGAGTGGACCTGGGAAGTCGGTAGCCGTGCGACAGACTACCCAAGCGACTGGTTCATCGAGCCCCATAGCCATACCAAGCATCAACTGATCTATGCCATCAAAGGCCTGATGATCGTCGAGTCCGGCAACGAATGCTGGACTGTGCCACCCAGCCGCGGCGTGTGGATGCCTTGCGGCCAGGTGCATGCCATTCGCTGTGTCGGCGACGTGAAGATGCGCAGTGTGTTCGTGCGCATCGACGCGGCAGCAGGCCTGCCCCTGCAGAGCAAGGCCATCAGCATCTCGCCGCTGCTCAGCGAGCTGATCAAGACCTCGGTGGGCTTCACCGCTCCGTTTGCCGAGGACTCGCGAGAAGCCCGGGTCATGCGCCTGATCCTCGACGAAATCTGCGTACTGCCGACGTTGCCGCTGAAGCTGTCGCAACCCAGCGACAAGCGACTGAGTGTGATCTGCACGGCGTTGCAAGAACAGCCCGAGGATAACGCCACCGTTGCCGACTGGGGCCTGCGACTGGGGGTGGACGAAAAGACCATCCAGCGGTTGTTCCGCAAGGAAACCGGTATGACCTTCGGCCAGTGGCGCCAGCAGGCGCGGCTGATGCAGGCACTGGAGCGGATAGCGCTGGGCGAGCGAATCATCGATGTGGCGGGGGCTTTGGGTTATGACAGCCCAAGTGCCTTCGCCAGCATGTTCAAGCGCCAGTTCGGTACCACGCCCAGCCAGTTCTTCAAATAACCTGAAGTCCACACATTTACCGGTCACCAGCTTGCTGCATAAGGGCGGCCGCTAACGGCTCGCCCTGCCTGATCTTGCACAGCATCCCCGCCAAGCCGTATACAGTACCCCTACAACAATGCCCGCAAAGGAGCCCGGCACATGACCGTGACGCTGTCCCCCCTGCAGATCGACTGCGATTTCGACTCCGGCAACATACAGGTACTGGATGCCAGCAACCCGGCCCAGGTACACCTGGCCATTCGCCCGGACACCCACAGCGGCCACTACCAGTGGTTCCACTTCAAGGTCAGCGGGCTGACACCGGGGCAGGTCCATCGCTTCAGCCTGGACAACGCTTCTGGCTCCTCGTACAAGAACGCGTGGAGCGGCTACAACGCGGTCGCCAGCTACGACCAGCAGCGCTGGTTCCGCGTGCCCAGCCAGTTCGACGGTGCGGCGCTATCGTTCGAGGTCACGGCTGAACAGGACCAGATCTGGTTCGCCTATTTCGAGCCCTACCCGCGTGCCCGCCACAACCAGCTGATCGAACGTGCCCGCCAACTCCCGGGGGTCGAGTTGCTGGCCTGCGGTCGCAGTATTCAGGGCCGCGATATCCCGCTGCTGCGGGCAGGTGACGGTGCCGAAGGCAAACGCAAGCTGTGGCTGATTGCCCAGCAGCACCCGGGCGAGCACATGGCCGAATGGTTCATGGAAGGCGTGATCGACCGCCTGCAGACCAACGACGCAGTGATACAGCAATTACTGGCCAAGGCCGACCTTTACCTGATCCCCAACATGAACCCCGACGGCGCCTTCCTCGGCCACCTGCGCACCAACTTCAAGGGCAAGGACCTCAACCGCGCCTGGCAGGACGCCAGCGTCGAATTCAGCCCGGAAGTGTTCTTTGCACAGGCGCAGATGAAGCAGTACGGTGTGGATGCCTTCATCGACGTGCACGGCGACGAAGAGATCCCGCACGTGTTCACGGCCGCATGCGAGGGCAACCCGGGTTACACCCCTCGGTTGGCCAAGCTCGAAGAGCAGTTCCGTAGCACCTTGTGCAGCCTGACCCGCGACTTCCAGACGGTGCATGGCTATACCCGTGACGAACCCGGACAGGCGAACACGACGCTGGCCTGCAATGCGGTGGGCATGGCACATGACTGCCTGTCGCTGACGCTGGAGATGCCGTTCAAGGACCATGACGACGCACCCGATGTCGTCACCGGGTGGTCGGGGGCGCGTTCGAAGGCACTGGCCGGAGCGGTACTGGAGACCCTGGCAAGCATGGTAGGCGATTTGCGCTGAACCTCGCCTTGCGCAGCCCCTGCAGGAGCAGCACGTCGCGACACACGGCGGCTCCTTCAGGGGGTATGAACCACCGGAAGGACGACAGGTTCAGAATTGCACATCCAGTATCACACTGTCGGTATAGGTCGCAGCCGGCGGTGTCGCCTGATCGGTATAGACCTTGGCGTTGTAGTTGAACACCTGGCTACCCGTGCCGGTACCCACGCCGGGGTTGATGTCGGCATCCGTACTGGAACGCCTGGCAGCCCCTGACGCCCCCCAGCGCACGGTCCCGGCACTTTTGAAAATGTCATAGGCCAGGTAGTTGTTGGCCGAAGACTTCATCCGCCGCCGCCCACCGGAAACGTTCTGCCCGTCATCCAGCCCTACCGTGTAGCTGCTGCCCTTGGTGCATGACACGTTTATGCCCTGGCTCACCGTGCCGAACCCCGCCACCACCGGCGCACTGGCGAAACTGATGTCAGGGGTGGTGATCTGGCAATCGTTGGTCACCGTCAGGCTCACGTTCAAGATCTGGCTACCCGAGCCGGTGTCACGCCCAAGGCATATCCCCAACGCGCCAATACCCGAACAATAATCCCAGCTCCAGGCCACGGTCAGGGCCTCCTGATACAACCCGGCCGCGACATTGCTGCCAATTTGGGTGCGCATGTAGATCGGCACCGCCTTGGGCGTGGTACCGCCGAGCAGCCCCAGCAAGTCGAGGATACCGTTGCGGGCGAAGTCGTAGGCCACACCCCGGGTAATCGGGTAGCGGGTGGTGTTGTCGGCATAGAGCGTGTAGGGAATGACATCGCCTGTCGGGCCGACCAGCCCACCCGAGGCTGGCGTGATCGTGGCGTAGAAGTGATCACCGCTGCTGAGCAAGGTCAGTAGTGAACCGGTGCACTGCAACCCGGAGTTCAGGCTGGAGGCCGTCTGTACGGTGTTGCGAACCTGCGTTGAATTAAGGCTGCCAAACGCTGCCGGCAACGTGGCCACCGACGAGCAAAGCGCCCAGGCCGAAGCGCTCGGCAACAGCAGCACGCTCGCCCCCAGGCCGCGCAGCCAGGCCTTCATCGGCACACCAGCGGACCAATCAAAGGGATCGAGCCTTGTGCTTCAGGCAGATCGAACTCCACTTCGCAATTTCCACCCCCGTCAAGCACTACCTGAAGGTGGTTATGCGACGACAGGTTCTCCAGGTACACCAACCCGTCCCACCCCACCACCGCCTGGGTGCCGCTCTCTGCGTGGGTGACACGGCTACCCAGTTTGAGCACCTGCTGGTTGCCATCCACCAATTCGACACTGGCCGCCATGACGCGCCTGAGGGGGAATTCCAGCAAGTAGCCACTGCCCCGTCGCACCGCTACACGCTGCTCAACGTCCGGTGCGAGGACATCCGGTGGCAGGTTCATGGGGTCGATCTCGTACTTGCCCCGGTAGTAACCGCTGCTGTAAGGCACCAGCAAGTGCCCCTTGGCATCGGTGCGGCCGATCTCCTGGTTTTCATAACGCACCGGCACATCGGCGTAACCTGCGGTACTGACCACCACGAAGGCATCATCGATACGGTTGGCGGCGAACACGCCGGCATCCATCCACACCAGAGACCCACTGGCGTCGGCCCAGCGGGTCATGTCGCCGCTGCTGCCATACACACCGGCCTGCAATTGCACCGATTGCAGGCGCCAGGTGACGTCGGCCTGGCGATAGGCATCACGGTCGCTGCCTGCGGCATAGCCCAGGTTGTAACCGACGCCGACACCGGCTGGCACCGCACGGCTGTAGTTGACCCGTTGCAGGGTCTCGCCTTCATTGCTGCGCTCCATGCTCAGTGCCAGGGTGCCGTGCAGGTCGAACGGGATCACCAACTGCGCCTGCACCGCCCACTGGCTGTCACCCACTTCACGGTTGGCCGACAGGTACACACTGCTGCTGCCCCACAGCGGCTTGCTGTAGCTCAGGTTGATCAACCGCGTACGCGTACCGTCACCGGCGCGCACGTCGAAGTAGCCAGCGCCAATGCTGCCGTACTCGTTCAGGTTGAAGCTGAGAGTGACCTGTTCGCTGCTTTTGCTCAGTTGCATATCCGGGAAGCCCACCCGGCTCAGGTCGGCATAGTCGCCATGGCGTTGCAGGCGCTGGTAACTGAAGCCGATGCGCTGGCTGTTGTACTGGTAGCCAAGGGCGACCTGATGGCCCTTGTCGCCCTCGAACCGGCTTTGCGCCAAGGCAGCATTGAGCACGCCGAAGTTGCCCACGCGCATGTTGCCACCCAGCCCACCCAGCACCAGCGATTCAGCCGATTCGGCGTGGGTTTCCAGGGTGAAGATGTCACTGAGCCCATAGCGCAGGCTACCTGAGACGATACCCGGCCCATAGCTGAAATCGCGTACGCCGTAATCACGGCGCAGGCTGCCGGCGGCCACCGAGTAGTCCGACAGGCCCTTCTGCAGCAGGCTGCTGGTGACATAGAACGGCAAGGTGGTCGACACCTGCCGGCCAAGGGCATCAGTGGTGACCACCACCGCCTCCCCGGCACCGTTGATGAACGGCACGTTGGTGAGGGTGTACGGGCCCGGCTGCAGTTCGGTGGTGCTGGACTTGAAACCGTTGATGAACAGGTCGAGCGACGTCGGCACCGCCGCTTCGCCGGCGAACGCAGGCAAGGGGTAAGTGACAAGATCCGGACGCGCCGCGAAATCGCGTGACAGCTGCACCCCGCCCACTCGCACCGAACTGCTCCAGGGCAAGGCGCCCGTCACGAAGTCACCGGCTTCGTAGGTCAGCAGGCGCTGCTCGTCGGTGAAGCGCCAGGTGGTGTCGTAACGCATGAAGCCTCGCCGCGTATCGTCCGTCTGTGCGCCATTGAAAGACTGGCGCCACTGGCCGGTACTGGAAAAGGTACCCCAGCTGTCGAACAGGCGCAGCTCGTTCCAGGCGGCCAGGTAGGTACCGCCTTCATCGGTGTCGTTGAGATACAGGTCGTAGTTGAACAAGGCGCCAAAACTGCTGCGCGCATCGCTGGCCGGGTAAAGGTTGCGATCACCCACTTGCTGTTCTGGCAACCAGGCTGGCGGAACCTGCAGCAGCAGGCGCTGGTTCTGACTGTCGTAGTCGGTGTGCAGCCCCGCGATGCTGTCCAGGGCCACCTCCCCCTGGGGGTTGCCCGGCAGCGAAACGCCGGCTGCACGCAATACGTCGCTGTCCAGGAACAACCGCCCGGCCCGCTGCTGCACCGGTATCAGGTCACCCCTGGGCATCTGGTTCACCACCAGGTCGAGGTAAAGGGTAGCCTCGGCGATGGCGGACATCTCCGTGGGCGGTGGGGGCAAGTCGTCGGCCAGCACCAGCGCGGAGCTGACCATGGCCAGCCCCAGGCACCAGCGGCACGTCGTCGCCGGGAGCCATTTCACACACGGTTTCCAACCATTGCCGGGTCCTCCCTGACGCCTGCCCTGCATTCGGTCGCTGGCTCATTGGCCTTGGCGGATGGCGTCCGCCGAGCGCTGACCATTGACCCTGCCCTTCAGCACGCTGCCACTGCCGGATGCCACGGGGGCTGGCCAGCGCATGCTTGCACCCGGCAGCACATAACCCAGCAGGCCTTCAGCCAATGGCTTGCTCTGACTGCCTTGCTGCACGACCACATCGGTCAGCCGCGCATGCACTGGGCCCGTGTTACGCAGTTCAATGTAGGGCTTGCCCTGCACCGTCACCGGGCGCCAACTGAGCTGCGGCTTGCCCACGCCCTCGGCATTGCGTTTGCCTTCAGGGTCAGCCTTGCCCCACAGCCCTTCGCCGTAGACGAACAGCGGCACCGAATAGCGCATCTGCAAACGAATGGCCGCCGTAGCCCCAGGCTCGGCCTTGTCGACCGGGATGGCAGGCGGAATCTCGTCGATGATGATGCGGTACGCCTGCTCCTGGCCGGCAGGTGAAGGGCCGGTGCGGGTCAGGCGGATCAGCTGCTTCTGCCCGGGTGCAATGTTGGCGACCGGCGGGCTGCCGATAATCTCGCGCTGCGCCTGGTACTGCTCCTGATAATCACCCTGGCGCCAGGCGAATACCCGCACCTGCAGGTTTGCCGGCGCAGTGCCACGGTTTTCCAGCCACAACGCACCTGCCTTCTGGTCGGCCTCCAGCACCGGGTCGATCGGCCAGATCAGCACCGAAGTGGCCGCCCAGGCCGGCAGGCTTGCCAGCGACAATAATCCAGTCAAACCACGCGTCCACTTCGCGCCTGCCCGCATGCAGCTCTCCTTAGACACTTGTCATGGGTGGCGCTGGCGTTTACCAGGTCACCGTCACTTGCACCACATCGGTGTAGGTCCCTGCCGGCTGCGTACCGGTCAGCTGGACCCGGCCGTACACCGGTAGCTTGATCGCTGTCGGGTCGGCATAGCTCACCGCCACGCTCTGGCCAATTCCCAAGGCCTGGGTATAGGCCGCGTCCCGGTACAACTGGTAGGCCAGCACTTGCGTGCCACTGGTGCGCTTCAGGTTGCGTGTACCACTGGCACTGTTTTGCCCGCCGTCCAGGCTCATGCTCATGGCCACGCCCGGCGTGCACTGGAACGTCACGGTAGAACCACCCAGCGATGTGCTGAGCAACCCCGTGGACAGCGCCGACTGCGAGCCATAATCGAGCGTGCCGTAACTGGTGACACCACCTACCACCAGGCACCCGGCGACAACCTGCGCCGTCACCGTGAAGGTACTGGTGGTCACTGCCCCCAATGGCGCGGTCAATAGCATGCTTACGCCAGTCAGGCCACCTGCCAGCCAGCCGCGCATGGGTCAGAACGACAGCTCGACCGAGATCGTATCGCTGTAGACCCCTGCGGGCAGGCCCGCCTTGCCGTAAAGGTTGACGGTCTGGGCGGCGCCGGTACTGGTCGGCAGGGTGATGGTGTCGTCGACCGCCAGCAACGTCGTACGCCCAGCGTCGGTATAGAGGTCATACGGCACATAGTTGCCAGAACCATCGGCGAGCGCACGGGAGCCACCACTAGACTGGCCGTCATGCAGGCCTGCCCGCACTTTGATCACAGGCACCGTACCTGCAGAGCACAGAACGCTCATGGCGCCCCCCCCGCCTCCCAGCACCTGGGCTTCGGCGGTGACAAACAAGGCATCATGGGTACCGAAGTCCAAGGCACCGAAGTCAAGCCCCGACGTGCCCGACGTGCCATTGACCTGGCACGCCGCAATCAGCGTCAGGGTCGAGCTGATACTCCCGGTCACCGTGGTGGCCGCTTGTGCCTGGGAAGCCAACGCCAGGCCCAGGCCTGCGAGGACACAGCATGAAAGGTTCGTGCGCATCGGAGTCTCCTTGCGTGTTTACCAGTCCAGGGTCACTCTGAGGGTGTCGCGGTAAAGCCCGGCCGGCAGCGCACGCGGTTGCGCCACTACCACACCGTAGATGGGAATCGGTACTTGCTGGCTGCTGCGAATGGTGAAGGTCCGCACCTGGCCGATGCCGTAGCGGCTATTGCCACCTGGGTCGACCGCCAGCTGATAAGGAATCAGTTCACGGCCGTTGCTCAGGCGGCGTATGCCATCGTCGCCATAGAGACCACCATTGATACGCACGTTGAAGGCCCGAACTTCAGGCGTGCAACTGATCTGCAGGCTGCCCTCTCCACCCACTTCGTCCACCTGGCTGCGCAACGGTTGGTTCCAGTTCGGGCCGCGCTCGCCAAAGTCCATTACGCCTGGATCACCCAGCACGGCCGGTTGCGTCTCGTTGCTGCTGATCTGGCAAGACGCGCTGATCACCAGCCGCGCCTGGATGAAACCGGTGGTGCTGCCATGCGCCACACCACCGGGGACCAGCAGCGGGCCGAGGGTGAGCAACAGGATCGAAGTGCGGTTCATGGCCTGGCGTCCTTGTGCATGGTGGCGTCCCTACCAGGTGACGGTGACTTTGAGCAGGTCGGCATAAACCCCTGCATCCGGCACCCAGGCCAGTTTGTCGATACGTGCGTACAACGGCAATTCAGCCGAACCGCTGCCCGGCACACGCGCCGACAGGGCTACCCCCACCGCCAGAGGCTCACGCCAGGCAGCATCACGGTACAAGCGATAAGGAATGGGCCGCGCCGTGCGGTCGTGGCTGGCCAGGTAGCGCAGCTCGCCGACGCCACCATGCTGGCCACCATCGACGCGCACCTGATAGGGCGTATCCGGGTTGCACTCAAGGCGCGGCGGGTGCTGGGTCAGCAGCACGCCGCTCAAGGGAGCGCCAGGGCCATCCAGGCGCGCCGTCGCACCCAGGTCGATTTGCCCCAGGGCCTGGGCTCCCGCATCGCGGGTCTGGGTGACCAGCATGCAGCCACGCTGCACCAGCACCCGCACTTCCACGAGAAAATCCGCAGCCACGGTACTTCCGCTGAACAACAGGCCGAACAGCGCGGCCAGCATGCGCTCCGTCACCTTGTTATCCTTATCGAGACGTCCTGAACTGAGCGTAGCAGTGAGGCGGCACAAGCGAAGTGGCATAAAGCCATTTTTTTGTATTAGCGACAAAGCGGTATCGTTGCCTCAAAAAAAGCCTGTGCTGCACAGAACCCATGGCCAACCCGTGCCTCCAATGGCCAGGAGCCGGTAAATGGGCCGGGATTCTGTTAGGGTGAATCGTACTCGTCCTGCGCCAGACACCTGTGCCGTACACGGACGGACATGACAGGAGCTTTTTCAATCATGACTGCAGACAACTCACTGGCAGACGCCATGGAGCGCTGTGCCCAGGAACCGATCCAGGTTCCGGGCAGCATCCAGCCTCACGGCTTTCTGCTGGTGCTGGATGCCACCGACCTGTGCGTACTGCAGGCCAGTGAAAATGTCGAGCACTGGTTGGGCTTGCCAGCCCGTGAACTGATCGGTTGCCACTTCTCCGACCTGGTTCACGATGGCTTTGACCTGCACGCACACCTCTCACGGCTTCCCGAAGATGAAGTCTTCCCGTTCCACATTGGCGACGTGTGCTTGCGCCAGGGCGCACCCGTCAGTGCCCTGCTGCACTTGCTGGTCCATTGCCACGATCAGGTGCTGATAGCCGAGTTCGAACCACCCCGCCTGCCAGTAGACCTGGCCGGGCAAGGCGACTATTACCCGTTGGTCCGCAGCTTTGTCGCCAGTCTGCAACTGGCCAGCAGTATCGAAGACCTGCTGCAGCAAACGGTGTTGCAGCTCAAGCGCATCACGGGGTTTGGGCGCGTCAAGGCTTACCGTTTCGATGCCGAAGGCAACGGCCAGGTGCTGGCCGAGGTAGCCGACCCGGGCTACCCCAGCTACGCGGGCCTGTGCTTCCCGGCTGCGGACATCCCGCGCCAGGCGCGCGAGCTTTACCGGGTCAACCGTATCCGCGTGATCGAGGATGCAAACTATCAGCCCTCGCCACTGCTGCCTGCTACCAACCCACGCACCGGCAAGGCGCTGGACATGAGTTTCGCTGTACTGCGCAGCGTGTCGCCCGTGCACCTGCAGTACATGCGCAATATGGGCACGCTGGCCTCGATGTCACTGTCGATCGTGGTCGACGGCGAGCTCTGGGGGCTGATTTCCTGCCACCATCAGCAGCCACGCCCGGTGGACTTGCGCACCCGCACGGCCTGCGAACTGTTGGCCAGCGTGCTGTCGTTGCAGGTGGAGTCCCGCGAGTCCCACACCAGCACGCGCAAGCTGTTGGCGCTGCGCCAGCACATCGTACGCATGATCTCGTCCATGGCCGACCACGACAGTGTCAGTGACGGCTTGCGCGACCTGCCCCACGTGCTGCTGGCCTTTGCCGACGCCCAGGGCGCGGCGGTGATCTCGGCCGAGCGCTGTGACCTGATCGGCCAGACTCCGCCTGAGGCACAGGTGACCGCGCTGGTGCACTGGCTCGGCCAACGTGACGAAGACAGCGTGTTCCACAGCGACAACCTGCGGCGCGACATCACTGAGCTGCCCGAGCTGGCAAACCATGCTGGCGGGGTGCTGGCGGTGGCCATCTCGCAGATCCACTCGCACTACCTGCTGTGGTTCCGTCCCGAGCAGATACGCACGGTCAACTGGGCCGGCCAGCCGACCAAACAGGTCGGGCCACAGGGCACCCTCGACCCGCGGCACAGTTTTGAACGCTGGCAGGAAGAACTGCGCGGCTATTGTCAGGCGTGGGACCCACTGGTGATCGAGGGTGTGATGGAGCTGCGCACCGCTGTGCTGGGCATTGTCCTGCGCAAGGCCGAAGAACTGGCACAACTGGCTGGCGAGTTGCGCCGCTCCAACAAGGAGCTCGAAGCGTTTTCCTACAGTGTTTCCCACGACCTGCGCGCACCGCTCCGGCACATCGCCGGCTATACCGAACTGCTTGGCGAAATCGAAGGCGAGGGCCTGAGCGAACGCGGCAAGCGCTTTCTGCAGCATATCGGTGAGGCGGCGCATTTTGCCGGCAGCCTGGTCGACAACCTGCTCAACTTCTCGCAGATGGGCCGCTCGGCCTTGCGCCTGTCAGACGTCGACCTGAACGCCCTGGTCGAGGCCATTCGCAGCGAACTGGCCCCCGATTACGAAGGCCGCGCAATCGTTTGGGACATCGCCCCGCTGCCCAAGGTGATCGGCGACCCGGCATTCATCAACATGGCCTTGCACAACCTGATAGCCAATGCCATCAAGTACACCCGCGGCCGCAACCCTGCTCGCATCGGCATCAGTGCCGTACAGCACCCCGGCGAAACCGAGGTCTGCATCCGCGACAATGGCGTGGGCTTCGACATGGCCTACGCCAACAAGCTGTTCGGCGTCTTCCAGCGCTTGCACCGCATGGAAGATTTCGAAGGCACCGGCATTGGCCTGGCGAGCGTACGCCGCATCATCGAGCGCCATGACGGTCGAGTCTGGGCCACTGGCCAGATCGACCAGGGCGCCAGCTTCCACTTCACCCTACCCCGAAACACTGTTACCTGAGGCATCGCTACCATCATGCTCAAGCCCATTCTGCTGGTCGAAGACAACCCCCGAGACCTGGAGCTGACCCTGCTGGCCCTGGAGCGCAGCCAGTTGGCCAACGAGGTCATCGTGCTGCGTGACGGCGCCGATGCGCTCGACTACTTGCTGCGCCGCAACGTCTATGCCGAGCGCGATGACGGCAATCCTGCCGTGCTGTTACTCGACCTTAAACTGCCCAAGGTCGACGGCCTGGAGGTGCTCAAGGAAGTGCGCGCCACTGCCGAACTGCGCAGCATCCCCACCGTAATGCTGACCTCCTCGCGCGAAGAGCCCGACCTGTTGCGTGCCTACGAGCTGGGGGTAAACGCTTATGTGGTCAAACCCGTGGAATTCAAGGAATTCGTCGCCGCCATCTCCGACCTCGGGGTATTCTGGGCAGTGCTAAACGAACCGCCACCCGGCTCACTGCGACTGAACCGTCGCGGTAGCAACTGAGGCCGCCGCGACGATGCATCAAACGCCGTTGAAACTACTGATGGTCGAAGACAGCTCGATGGACGCCGAGCTGACCCTGATGCGCCTGGAGCGCAGCGGGCTGCATGTACAGTCGCAGCTGGTGTTCGACCATGCGGGTGTCGAACATGCCCTGCGCCAGGCCCACTACGACCTGATCTTGTGTGACTGCGTGCTACCAGGCTCGTCCGGTACCGAAGTGCTGGCCATCGCCCAACGCCTGGCACCCGATATTCCGTTCATATTCCTGTCCGGCATTTATGGCGAAGAGCACGCGGTGGAAATGATCCGCCTGGGCGCGACCGACTATGTGTTGAAGAAGAACCTGCCACTACTGCCCAAAGCCGTGCGCCGAGCCCTGAGCGAAGTGCAGGAACGCCAGCGCCGTCGCCGCGCCGAAGAGGCCTTGGCGGACGTCGAAGCACGTGCTCGCATTGCCATCGACGCCGCCGGCATGGGCACCTGGGACCTGCGCCCGCAAGAGGGCCTGTTGCTTTGGGATGACCGCTGCAAGACCTTGTTCGGCCTGCCCACCAGCACCGAAATGAGCCTTGAAGTGTTCTACGCCGGCATCTACCCCGACGACCTGCCACTGGTGCGCGAGGCGGTGGAACATGCCATGCGCCCGGAAAGCGACGGTCATTACCGCGTGGAGTTTCGGATCGCGCAACCCAATGGCCTGGAGCCCCGCTGGTTGCTGAGCAGCGGCCAGAGCCAGTTCGTCGGTGATCAGTGCGTTCGCTTCTCAGGCGTGCTGCAGGACATCCACACGCAACGCCAGGCTACCCAGGCGCTGCGTCAGCTGAACGAGATGCTCGGCGAGCGGGTCGAGCGCCGTACCCGCGAACGCGATCGTGCCTGGGAGCTGTCGCAAGATTTGCTGGCCGTGCTGAACAAAGACTTGACCCCGGTCGCGCTGAACCCCGCCTGGGAAGCCAGCCTGGGCTTCTCACGCGAACGCCTGAGCCAGTCCTCCTTGCTGCACCTGCTGCCGGAACACGACCAGGAACAGTTACTCACCGAACTGGCCGCCCTCTCCCATGGCCGCACCAGCGCACGCTTTGTCGGTCGCATTCTGCATGCCGGCGGCCAGCAACGCTGGCTGTCGTGGGTGGTGGTGCCGGAGGACACCCTGCTGTACGTGGTGGCACGCGACATCACCAGCGAGCGCGAAGCCGCCCTGGGCCTGGCAGATGCCAACGCCCGGCTGCGCGAACAGATCAACGAGCGCGAGCGCATCGAGGCCGCTCTGCAGCAGATGCAGCGGCTGGAAGCGGTCGGGCAGCTGACGGCTGGCGTGGCGCACGACTTCAATAACCTGCTGACGGTGATACTCACCGGTGCCAGCTTTCTGGAGCGCGATCTGGCCAAGGCCGACCTGGAAAAGGCCCGTACTCGCCTCACCCATATCCGCGAGGCGGGCGAGCGTGGCGCCAAGCTGACCTCGCAACTGCTGGCCTTCTCCCGCCGCCAGCGTCTGGAGCCGGTGCCGCTGAACCTCAATCGTACCCTGGCCGGCCTGGAAGAGCTGCTGCGCCGCACCCTGGGCGGCAACGTCTCGGTGCGCCTGGACCTTGACCTGGCCCTGTGGCAGGCACTGACCGACCCCACCCAGACCGAGATGATCATCCTCAACCTGGCGATCAATGCCCGCGATGCCATGCCCGACGGCGGCCAACTGACCCTGACAACGCGCAACACCCGTATCGACAAGCGCCCGCAACGTCCGGAAGACCCGGACCCTGGCGAGTACGTGATGCTGAGCATCCGCGATACGGGGTGCGGCATGAGCGAAGACGTGCAGGCCAAGGTATTCGAGCCTTTCTTTACCACCAAGGACATCGGCAAAGGTTCGGGGCTGGGCCTGGCCCAGGTATTCGGCTTCGCCAAGCAGTCCGGTGGCGGCGTGCGCATCGACACCACACTCGGTCGCGGTACCGAAGTGGCGGTATACCTGCCAGCGGTAAAAGAGGAGATGGTGAACGAACCTGCAGCAGCAGTGGTCAGTCAGCCGATCAGCGAAAGCGGCCATAACCGCACGGTGCTATTGGTGGACGACGACCATCTGGTGCGCGACATGCTGGGTGATGTGTTACGCCAATACGGCTACCAGGTGCGCCAGGCGCACAGCGGCGAACAGGCATTGGCCTTGCTGGATGACGATATCGACCTGCTGCTGACTGATTTCGCCATGCCCGAGTTCAACGGTGCACAACTGGCGCTGGCGGCCCGCGAACGGTACCCCCACGTGCCGGTGGTGTTTCTTACCGGTTATGCGGAGTTGCAGGGGCTGGAACTGCCGGGCAGCCTGGTGATCCAGAAGCCGGTGCAGGCTGATGAACTGGCCAGGGCGCTGAACGAAATGCTGGGGATTGCCGGGTAACCTGGTACGGCACGAACCGCGCTCAGGAGGCGCGGTGGCGCGCAAACCACACAAACGCGAAAACCCAGTGCTCATCTTTCCTGGCACTGGGTGAAATACGTTTGAATCTGAAAAATGGCAGGGGCGGCTGGATTCGAACCAACGCATGGCAGGATCAAAACCTGCTGCCTTACCGCTTGGCGACGCCCCTGTATCGGATGCAGCATTTGCTGCCCTGACAATTCCAAGTGAGTGACAACTGGGTTGTTGTCTTGGAATGCGCGGCACTTTAACAACAAACTTTCGGTCTGTGAACCCCCCCGATAAAAAAAATTGCCAAAAAACAGCGAGTTAGTCATTTCGGCTCTGGTGCAGCGACCGTCCGTCGGTTTCCGCCTGCCTCGCTTCAACACAATCGCATTCCGCACTTCCAATCAGGTAAGCCCATTGCATTGACCAAGGAGGACCCCATGCCTGTCTCTCACGACCTCTACCAGGACCTGCACTACCCGCGCGAAATCGTCCAGCAGCGCCGCCAGCAGGACAAGGCGCTGGACCGCCTGCTGGACGAGTACGTGGACATCGACAACCAGGTGCTGGCTGCCGAATCGATTTCGGCCGGTAACTTCGTCGACGAAGACCTGCGCCACCTCAAGGAGCGTCGCCTGGCGGTGAAGTACATGATCGAGCGCCAGCTGGAGCGCAAGGCATAGCCTGTACAGGTACAACAGGCGGTCAGACCTATCGCAAGAAGTGATGATTGCCCGGCACTTTCTCTATTAGTCAAAATGGCCGCCCTCGGGCAAGCTGCAGGCTGCCCCACCATCGCCCAAGGAGCGTTGCTTTTGTCTGCCTGGATCCCTACCCCCCTGCGCCAGCTTGGCCAACGCTTGCGCGGCACCGCCAATCAACAGAGCGAGCTGCTCGGCTGGTTCGAGGACAAGGCGCGCAGCCGCGGTTATCAGTTGAGTGACGGTCAGCGGCGGGTAATCCACTGCATGGCCGAACAACTGACGCAGCTTGAACAAGGCCAACCGCGCAGCCTGTACCTGTATGGCTCGGTCGGCCGTGGTAAAAGCTGGCTGCTCGATGGCTTTTTCCAGGCCGTGCCGATAACCGCTAAGCTGCGCCTGCACTTTCATGACTTCTTTGCACGCCTGCACCAGGGCATGCACCGCCACCAGGCGCTGGACGACGCGCTGGGCGCAACGCTAAACGAGCTGGTGGGCGGTTGCCAGGTGCTGTGCTTCGACGAATTCCACGTGCATGACATAGGCGATGCCATGCTGCTCACCCGGCTGTTCAACGCCTTGTTCGCCCGAGGCGTGTACGTGCTGGTGACCTCTAACTACGCGCCCGAAGGGTTGCTGCCCAACCCGCTGTATCACGAGCGTTTTCTGCCGGTCATTCGCCTGATCAACAGCTCGATGCACGTGCTCGAAGTCGGTGGCGACACCGATTTTCGAAGCTTGCCGGCCAACCGCGAGCATCAGCGTTTTACCCAGGGCCATTATGTCTGGCCGGGTGATGCGGCGCAGCGCCAGGCGCTGAACGTGCCGAACGAACACCCGGTGATACTGGAAGTGAACAAGCGCCCGCTGCGGGCGCTGGCCGTCGATGGCCGGCGGGTAGTGCTTGGTTTTGACGATCTGTGCGAGAAGGCCACCGCGGTCATCGACTACCTGGTGCTGGCCAGGGACTATGACGAGTGGGTCATCGATGGGCTGGATGACCTCTCGGAGTGTTCGCTGGCGGCTCAGCAGCGCTTCGTCAACCTGGTAGATGTGCTGTATGACCAGGATCGGCGGGTGGTTGTGATCGGTAAACGACCGCTGGAAGAGAGCCTGGGCGGCCCACTGGCCGACCTGATGCGTACCCGCAGCCGGTTGGGGCAACTGCACCAGATTGCCCCCTGAGCCTGCAGTGCCTGAGACGGCCCTTTCGCGGGTGAACCCGCTCCTACGACGGCCTCTGCCGAACCACCGTTGCGTGTCCCGCCCGCGAAAGGGCCATCGAGGTCAAACCATCAACCCGCCCTGGGCAAATCCGCCAGCACCGCTTCGATCTCGCCCAGCACTGCCGGGTCATCCAAGGTCGAAGGCGGCACATAATCCTGCCCATCGGCAATCTTGCGCAGCACCGCCCGTAGAATCTTGCCGGAACGGGTCTTGGGCAGGCGCTTCACCAGCCGAACCCGGTTGAAACAGGCCAGCGGGCCGATTTCCTCGCGCACGCTGCCCACCAGCTCCACCAGCAACTGCGCCTCGGCAATGCCCTCGCCATCCTTGAGTACCACCAGCGCCAGCGGTACCTGGCCCTTGATCTCGTCATGCACGCCGATCACTGCGCACTCCGCGACCGCCGGGTGGCGGGCGACCAGGTCTTCCATTTCGCCGGTGGACAGGCGATGACCGGAAACGTTGATCACATCATCGGTGCGCCCCATGATGTAGACGAAGCCATCATCGTCCAGATAGCCGCCATCGCCCGTGTGGTAGTAACCCGGATACGTGCGCAGATAGGCCTGCAGGTAGCGCTCGTGATCCCCCCACAGTGTCTGACTGCAACCGGGTGGCAATGGCAGGGCAATCACGATCGACCCCTGATGGTTGGCCCCGAGCAAGTGGCCTTCGTCATCCAGCACGCGAACGTTGTAGCCAGGCACCGCCCGGTTGCTCGACCCTGGCTTCGCCGCGCTGCCCTCCAGCCCGACGCAAGGCGCGGTGACCGGCCAGCCGGTCTCGGTCTGCCACCAGTGATCGTGCACCGGCTTGCCACTCACCCGTTCCAGCCATTCATGGGTGCTGGAATCCAGCTTTTCCCCCGCCAGGAACAGTTGCCGCAGCGAGCTGAGGTCATGTTTGCGGATCAGTTCGCCCTCCGGGTCTTCCTTGCGGATGGCGCGCATGGCCGTCGGTGCACAGAACAGCGCGTTGACCTGATACTGCTCCACCACCCGCCAATAGGCCGAAGCATCCGGGGTGCGGATCGGCTTGCCTTCGTAGAACACCGTGGTACAGCCGCTCATCAACGGCCCATAGACGATCAGTGAATGGCCGACCACCCAACCGACGTCGGAAATGCCCCACCACACATCGCCGGCCTGCATGCCATAGATATGGCGCATGGCATAACACAGCGCCACGGCATTGCCGCCGTTTTCCCGGACGATACCCTTGGGCTTACCGGTGGTACCTGAGGTGTACATGATGTATAGCGGGTCGCCGGCATTCAGCTCGACGGGAGCGACCGGCTCGGCACCGGCCAAGGCCGCCTGCCAGTCCAGGTCACGGCCTGGCAGCAGTTCAGCGTGCGCTTGCGGCCGCTGCAGCACCAACACGTTGCGCGGCTGGTGCCGGGCCAGTTGCAGGGCGCGGTCAACCAGCGGCTTGTATGCAATGACCCGGTCGAACTCCAGCCCACACGATGCCGTCAGCAACAAGGTAGGGCGGGCGTCATCGATGCGCAGGGCCAACTCGTTGGCGGCAAAGCCACCGAACACGACCGAATGCACCGCGCCGATCCGCGCGCAGGCCAGCATCGCCATGGCCGCTTGCGGCACCATGGGCATGTAGATGATCACCCCATCGCCCTTGTTCACCCCCAGCTGGCGCAGCAAGCCGGCCAGGCGTGCTACCTCATCACGTAACTGGTTGTAGGTGTAAGTCTGCTGCACGCCGGTCACTGGCGAATCGTAGATCAGCGCCAACTGCTCGCCCCGGCCCTGCTCGATCTGGTGATCGAGGGCCAGGTAACAGCTGTTGAGGCGGCCATCAGCGAACCAGCGGTGGGTCCCGTCGGCGTTGTCTTGCAGGGTCAGGGCAGGCTTGCGGTGCCAGGCCAGGTGTGCAGCCTGTTCCGCCCAGAAAGCGGCAGGGTCGGAAATGGAATGGGCGTAGCTGTGCTGGTAGCTCATGTCGTCAGAAACCCGGTATTTGTTGTTATTGAAGGGCGAAACTTGAGTATGGACCGCTACACCCACCCTGCCATGGGACTAAAGTCACAACCGACCTGCAAATTTGCAGACAACGCAATAACGCCCCATAACAGTGCAAAGCCTCTAGAATAGGCACCCCCTCAAACACCGAGCAGCCCATGGACATCGATCAGGCCCGTACCTTCCTGGAAATTGTGCGTTGCGGCAGCCTGGTCGCCGCAGCCGAACGCCTGTTCGTGTCACAAACCGCGATCACCGCGCGCGTGCAGCGCCTGGAGCAGCAACTGGGTTGCCAGCTGTTCGTGCGTAGCCGCAGCGGCGCCAGCCTGACCAGCGATGGCGAAGCGTTCGTCAGTTATGCCAACCAGTTGGTGCAAACCTGGGAAGCCGCGCGCCGCGACCTGCCGTTGCCTGAAGGTTGCCAGCAGGTGCTGCATGTCGGCGGTGAGGTGAGCCTGGGCAACCCGATGATGCTCGACTGGGTAAGTGCCCTGCACCGCGAACTGCCCAGCCATGCCATCCGCAGCGAGGTCAGCGATGGAGAGTCGCTGCTGCGCAAGGTCGAGATGGGCTTGCTGGACGCCGCGCTGGTCTACCAGCCGGCCTATGGCCCAGGCCTGCAGGTGGAGCAGTTGATGGAAGAAAAGCTGATTCGCGTGCGCCGGGTCGATCGGCCCGAACCATACATCTACATCGATTGGGGCGAGGCCTTCCGCCGCCAGCATGATGCGGCCCTGCCCGACCGCGCGCGCCCGGCGTTAAGCTTCAACCTTGGCCCGTTGGCCCTGCAGTTCATACTCGACCAAGGCGGCAGTGGCTACTTTCGCACGCGGGTGGTGCAGGCCTATCTGGACAGCGGCGTGTTCGAGCGGGTACCGCAGGCACCGGAGTTCACCTACCCGACCTTCCTGGTGTACCCACGCAAACGCGACAGCGAAGCCCTGCAACAGGCCTTCACCATCCTGCGTCGGCTGGTAGCTGCCGGCGCCAGCGACTGGTCACAACGCTGGGACCCGGTTATCTGAAGCCTCGGTCTTGCTGAGCAACTGGCGCTTGAGGCCCGCGATCAGGTCGGTCTGGGTGATCACCCCCACCAGCTTGTCGCCATCAAGCACCGGCAAGCAGTGCAGGCCCTGTTCGCACAACAAGGGCAGCAGGCGTTCCAACGGGTGCTGGCTGCTGACACTTACAACCCGCGTGCTCATCACTTGCGCCATGCGCACTGCCTTGCGGCCGAACAGGCCGCGCCAGCCGCAACGGCCACGCTGCATGGCCGGGCCAACCAGGTCGCTAAGGCTGACGATGCCCACAAGCTTGCCGTGCTGCAGGACAGGCAGGGTTTTCAGCTGATGGCTGGCGAGCATTTTCCACGCCTGCTCCAGCGTGGTATCAGGCGTGGCGAACTGCACATCGCGGGACATCACCGAGGCTGCGGTGATACCACCAAGGCTGCGCTGCAGGGCGTGCTGCTCGGTCGCAAGGATGATGCGCTCCAGCTCGTCGCGGGTGACGTCGACAAACTCGCCCAGCTCTTCCAGGGCCTGGTCCAGGTCTTCACCGCGGATGCCGACCCGCTCGCCGGGCAGCGGGTCATGGGTATGGTGCAGGTCTTTGCGCGGCACCGCGCCTTTCGGGTAGCGCACACCCGTCAGGCGGTTGTAGGCGATTGCCACGCTCACCAGGATCAGCGCATTGAGCAGTACCGGCTCCAGCAGGTGATCGCCCATGGCAGTCAACCCCGTGTCGGCCAGCACCGCGCTCACCGCCACCCCGCCACCCGGTGGGTGCAGACAGCGCAACAGGCACATGACCAGGATCGAGATACCGAGCGCCGCAGCAGCCACCCACAGCTCGGGGCCGAAGCCTTCGCGCATCGCCAGCCCTACAGCGCCGGCCAGGGCGTAGCTGCCCAACACCGGCCAAGGTTGGGCCAATGGGCCGGAATGCACGGCAAACACCAGTACCGCTGAAGCAGCCAGCGGGCCGAGCAGGTGCAGGGCGATGCTGGGCCCATAGGCCATGCTGGTCAGCCAGCCCGCGAGGAAAAGGCCCAGTAGCGCACCGATACCGGCACGCAACCATTCTTTGGGGGGGATGTTCAGGGGGGCCGGCAGCAGCCGCTGCAGACGACTTTCGGAACGCGAGGCAGACATTTGGGCAATCGGGATCTTTGGTTTTTCTGATTAAAAAGAAAGCCCAGCCGAGCTGGCCTGGGCCTCGTATTGCGCATGCAATACCACAAGGGGTTCCGTCCGTGGAGAGATGGAAACCGCAGGGTTTCGTGAGGGAGATTCTGCCGGGCGCAGCGGGATTGGGCTAATTCAAAAAAATGCGCCTGTACTGCAATTTTTTTGTAGTACTGACACCCTCGTGGCGCGCAGCGGCCCCGGCATTATCGGGCCTTGCGCGGCAGGTCGATGCTCACCCGCAGGCCGCCCAGCGGGCTCTCCAGCAAGGCCAGTCGCCCGCCCCATGCGTCGACGATATCGCGCACGATGCCCAACCCCAGCCCATGCCCAGCCACCTGCTCGTCCAGCCGTGAACCTCGCTCCAGCACCTGCTGCCGCTGGTCTTGCGCAATACCCGGGCCATCGTCATCGACCCACAGCCGGTAGACCTCGGCGTTCGACGCGATACCCACGCGCACCTCGCTGTCAGCCCACTTGCAGGCGTTGTCCAGCAGATTGCCCAACAGTTCCAGAACGTCCTCGCGGTCCCATGGCAACAACAGCCCGGGCGGCACATCACTTGCCAACAGCAGGCCCTCGCCATGAATCATGCCCAAGGTCCCGAGCAACCCCGGCAGTTCGGCATCACAATCGAACTGCGCGCCCGGCAGCGCATCCCCTGCCAGGCGTGCACGGTTCAGCTCGCGCGCCAGACGCTCCTGAATCTGCTGCAACTGCTCGCGCATTTGCGCGCGTGCCTCCGGCAGCCCCTGCAGGCGCTCACTGGAAGCCAGGCTCAGCAGCACCGCCAGCGGCGTCTTCAGCGCATGGCCGAGGTTACCAAGGGCGTTGCGTGAGCGGCGCAGGCTGTCTTCGGTATGGCTAAGCAAGTGGTTGATCTGCCCCACCAGCGGTACCAACTCGCTGGGCACCTCGGCATCCAGCTGCGAGCGCTGCCCCTGCTGCAACTGGGCAATCTGCTGGCGTGCCCGTTCCAGCGGCCGCAGCGAGCGGGTGACCGTGATGCGCTGCAGCACCAGAATCAGGATCAGCGCCACCAGCCCCATGCCCAGGCCGATTTGCTGCAAGCGCCGGAAACCTTCGCGCACCGGTGAGTAGTCTTGAGCCACACTGATCGAAATGTCCTGGCCCAGGCGCCGGTAGTCGGCACGCAGGGTCAGCAGTTGCTGGCCTTCCGGGCCGAGTTCATGGCTATCGGAAAGCCCGGGCGCTGCGGGCTTGGGCATGTCCAGGTCCCATAGCGAACGAGACCTCCAGGTACCCTGGTCGAGGTCAATGCGGAAGTAGTAACCGGAAAACGGCCGCTGATAGGCAGCCGAGATGCGCCGCTCATCCAGCTGTAGGCCCGAAGGCCCACGCACCAATGCCACCAGAAGGTTCTCGCTTTCCTTGCGCAGGCCGTTTTCCAGATAACGTTGCAGGCCGGCTTCGAACAGCCACAAGGTCAGTTGCGCCAGCACCACGCCGACCACCACCAGCACCGCCACCAGGCCCAGGCTCAGGCGCGCCTGGATCGACTTCACTCACCGCTCCCGGCATAGATGTAGCCTTGCCCGCGTCGGGTTTCGATAACACTGCGGCCCAGCTTGCGACGCAAATGGTTGACGTGGACCTCCAGCACGTTCGAGTCGCGCTCGGTTTCACCGTCGTAGAGGTGCTCGGCCAGGTGGCTTTTGGACAGGATCTGCTGCGGGTGAAGCATGAAGTAGCGCAGCAGGCGGAACTCGGCGGCGGTCAGTTGCACATCCACACCCTCGCGGCTCACGCACTGACGGCTTTCGTCAAGGTGCAGGCCGGCCGCTTCCAGCTTCGGCTGATTGGCCAGGCCACGGGCGCGGCGCAACAAGGCCTGGATGCGCAACTGCAGCTCTTCGGGGTGGAAGGGCTTGCTCAGGTAGTCGTCGGCCCCGGCCTTCAGCCCTTCGATACGCTCGGCCCAGGAGCCGCGGGCGGTGAGGATCAATACCGGTGTGGCCAGGCCAGCCGCGCGCCACTGGGCCAGCACGTCCAGGCCGGGCAAGCCAGGCAGGCCGAGGTCCAGGATGATCAGGTCGTAAGGCTCGCTTTGCCCCTGGTAAACCGCGTCACGGCCATCAGCCAGCCAGTCCACGGCATAGCCCTGGCGCTGCAGGCCGGCGGTCAGTTCATCGGCCAACGGTACGTTGTCCTCGACAAGCAACAGGCGCATTCAGTCATCTTCCTCGTCTTTGAGCAGGGCGCCGGTGCTGGCATCGAGCTTGATCTCGCGCACCACACCTTCAGTCGTCAGCAACTCGACTTCATATTCGTAGCGATCATCGTCCTCTTCCAGCTCGGCTTCCAGCAGACGCGCCCCGGGGTGACGCCCCAGGGCGGTCTCGAGCAGTTGCTCGAGCGGCAGGATGATGCCCTTCTGACGGAGCTTCAGGGCTTCATCCTGGTCCAGGTCGCGGGCAACAGCCAGGGAGCAGACGGCAAGCAGCGAGAGCGCCAGGTAACGTGCCGTCCGGGATACATGGATCATCAGCTGTCTCGTTCGTCCTTGAGCACCTCACCGGTCTTGGCATCCATGTCGACGTCCCATTCGAAGTTCTGCGTATCACGCAGCTCGACCTTGTAGATGTAGCGGCCGTACTCGTCTTCAAGTTCCGAGTCAGTGACGGTGGCGCCTGGGTGCTTGGCCACGGCAGCGGCCTTGAGCTCGTCCAGCGACTTAATGGTCTTGGCGTTGACCAGTTTCACCACTTCGTCAGGCTGAACGTCCTTGGCGAAGGCGACATTGGCGCCCAGGGCGAGGGCAGCGGCGGTGATCAGGGCAGTCAAGGTTTTCATCGTTCTTCTCTCCTGAGAACTGTACAAGTTGTCTACGGGGTTAAGATTAACCACCGGTCCTTAATTCAACCTGAAAACAGCTGGCGGCATGATAGCGCAGTTACGGCGCTAGCCAGGCTCGGCAACCTTCAACGAGCGGCCTTGTGCTTCGAAAGGGCCAATACAGGCACATGCAGTTATGTTATCTGTAACGGACCCTCGCAGCACAAGGCTGCTCCTATGCCCAAGAGACCCGCCATGAGCGCCATCCACATCAAATACCCCGCCCTCACCTTCAAGGCCGGCCGGCGTGCCTTGCGACACATCCGCGAGCGCGGCCTGCAGGCGGCCGATGTCGGGGTATTGCCGGGCGCGGCGGGTGGGCCGAAGCCGCTGGGCATCCAGGGCCTTGACCTGGCGCTGTTCGGCGAGTGGCTACCCTCGGCACCCCGTCAGCGTGCCCTGATCGGCGCATCGATCGGTGCCTGGCGCTTCGCCAGCGCCTGCCTCGACGACCCGATCGCCGGCATCCGCCGCCTGGGCGAGCTGTACACCGAGCAGGATTTTGCCAAGGGCGTCACTCCGGCCGAAATCAGCCGCAGCTGCCAACGCATGCTCGATGACCTGCTGGAAGGCCGCGACGGCCAACTGCTGGCCAACCCGCACTACCGCCTGAACATTCTGGTGGTGAAAAGCCATGGCCAGCTCGCTCACGACCATCGCGGCCGCCTGGGGCTGGGCCTGGGCTCGGTGGTTGCCAGCAACCTCCTGGGCCGTTCGCGCCTGGCCCGCCACTTCGAGCGCATCATTCTGCACGATGGGCGCGCCGCCCCTCCGCTCGACACCCTGACCGACTTCCCCTCGCGCTACCTGCCGCTGGACCTGGCCAACCTGCGCCATGCCCTGCTCGCTTCCGGGTCGATACCGATGGTCATGCAGGGCGTGAAAGACATCCCCGGTGCCGGCGCCGGCACCTACCGCGACGGCGGCCTGCTCGACTACCACCTCGACCTGCCCTACCGCGGTGACGACCTGGTGCTGTACCCACACTTCACCGACAAGGTGGTACCCGGCTGGTTCGACAAGGCCCTGCCCTGGCGCAAGGGCGATGCCACCCGCCTGCAAAACGTGCTGCTGATGACGCCTTCGCCGCAATACCTGGCCGCTCTGCCCTACGGCAAACTGCCCGACCGCAACGATTTCAAGCGCTTCATGGGCGATGCGCCAGGGCGCAAGCGCTATTGGTACAAGGCCATCGCCGAAAGCCAGCGCCTGGGTGATGAACTTCTGGAACTGACCGCCACCGGGCGGCTGCATGAACGCCTGCAAGCCTTGTAGCGGCCATGCTGGTAGACTGCGCGCATTATTGATTCACACAGAGTTATGACAGCGTGGAAATTTTCAAGGAATTCACATTCGAATCGGCCCACCGCCTGCCCCACGTCCCTGAAGGGCACAAATGCGGCCGTTTGCATGGCCACTCATTCAAGGTCGGCCTGCACCTGACCGGCCCGCTCGATCCGCACACGGGCTGGATCCGCGACTTCGCCGAGGTCAAGGCGATCTTCAAGCCGATCTATGATCAGCTGGACCACAACTACCTGAACGACATCCCCGGCCTGGAAAACCCCACCAGCGAAGTGATCGCCAAGTGGATATGGGACCAGGTCAAGCCACTGATGCCAGAACTGTCCAAGGTTCGCATCCACGAAACCTGCACCAGCGGTTGCGAATACACCGGCGACTGATTCGCCCGGCTCACTGGCCTTGCGCGCTGCCCATGGCATCGCGCAGGAAGCCGGGGGCAATGTAGCGCTGGTAGTGCGCCTCTGAAAGCAGGAAGAACTCGCGATCGATCGCATCGCGCAATTGTGGCAGTTCCCAGTCACGGAACTCCGGCAGCAACGCCATGCCATAGGCCTCCAGGTCGCGGATCATCCGCGCCCCGCGGGCAATCAGCTGGTAAGCCCAGCAATATTCCGACTGCTGCTCGACAAAGCGGATGGAGCGCTGCTCCAGTTGCTGGCGCAGCAGACCTTTGTCGAACACCTCAAGCTTGGCCATCATCACCTGCACCAGCAGCTGTTCAAGGCGCAACCACACGGCGCGCTTTTGCGTATCGTCGTAGCCGTTCCAGTTGATCACTTCGTGGTGAAAACGCTTGCAGCCACGGCACACCGTGTCTCCGTACACCGTGGAGCACAGGCCGACGCAAGGGGTCTTGATGGACTTGTTGGACATGAAAAACAACAGCTTGGCGATGGAACACAGGCCCATGTTAGCCCTTTGTCTAACCAGGGTCACTCGTTAAAGTCGCGTACACCGCCTTACCTTCGGGCTTTTTTTACCGTAGAATCACCCGGCCTTTTCAAAGGCAACAATGTCCGTTGGAAGCTGTTTTCAAAGCGTCACGAGCACAGTTGATCCGGTAGAACGGCGTTGGCCCGGGCCATGCATCCCTCGCATGCCCGCGCCAGCCCTCATCAGCCCCCGTTCTGCAGGCGTAAAACTTTGAAAGCAGCTTCTGTAAGGATTCTTTGCGACCCTGGCTGGGCGGCCCACAAAGCCGCGGCAGCGCATGGGTGCATTGAATGCTGGATAAGCGTCCCGGACCCCCTTTAGGGACCACTGATGAGGGAAATAACTGTGCTTGAAGCCTACCGCAAACACATCGAAGAGCGCGCCGCCCTGGGTATCGTTCCCCAGCCGCTTAACGCCGAACAAACTGCAGGCCTGGTCGAGCTGCTGAAAAACCCGCCGGCCGGCGAAGAAGCCTTCCTCGTAGACCTGATCACCAACCGCGTACCGCCAGGGGTCGACGAAGCTGCCTACGTCAAGGCCGCTTTCCTCTCCGCCGTCGCCAAGGGCGAAGCCAAGTCCCCACTGATCGACCGCAAGCACGCCACCGAACTGCTGGGCACCATGCAGGGCGGCTACAACATCGAAACGCTGGTCGCACTGCTGGATGACGCCGAACTGGGCGCCGTCGCGGCCGAACAGCTCAAGCACACCCTGCTGATGTTCGATGCCTTCCACGACGTGGCCGAAAAAGCCAAGGCCGGCAACGCTCACGCCAAGGCCGTCCTGGAATCCTGGGCTGCCGGCGAGTGGTTCACCTCGCGTCCGGCCATCGCCGACAAGTACACCCTGACCGTGTTCAAGGTGCCTGGCGAAACCAACACCGACGACCTGTCGCCTGCCCCGGACGCCTGGTCGCGCCCTGACATTCCGCTGCACGCCCTGGCCATGCTGAAAATGGCCCGCGACGGCATCGAACCGCAGCAGCCTGGTTCGGTCGGCCCGCTGGCCCAGATCGAAGCCGTCAAGGCCAAGGGCTTCCCGGTTGCCTATGTCGGCGACGTGGTCGGTACCGGCTCCTCGCGTAAATCCGCTACCAACTCGGTACTGTGGTTCTTCGGCGACGACATCCCGTACGTGCCGAACAAGCGCGCCGGTGGCTTCTGCTTCGGCACCAAGATCGCCCCGATCTTCTACAACACCATGGAAGACGCCGGCGCCCTGCCGATCGAATTCGACTGCACCAACCTGGGCATGGGCGACGTCATCGACGTTTACCCATACAAAGGTGAAGTACGCCGTCACGACAGCGACGAACTGGTCACCACCTTCGCGCTGAAAACCGAAGTGCTGCTGGATGAAGTCCGCGCTGGCGGCCGTATCCCGCTGATCGTCGGCCGTGGCCTGACCGAAAAAGCCCGCGCCGAGCTGGGCCTGGGTGCTTCCGACCTGTTCAAGAAACCAGAGCAGCCTGCCGATTCCGGCAAGGGCTTCACCCTGGCGCAGAAAATGGTCGGCCGTGCCTGTGGCCTGCCAGAAGGCCAGGGCGTACGCCCAGGCGCCTACTGCGAGCCAAAAATGACCACCGTCGGCTCCCAGGACACCACTGGCCCGATGACGCGCGACGAGCTGAAAGACCTGGCATGCCTGGGCTTCTCTGCTGACCTGGTCATGCAGTCGTTCTGCCACACCGCGGCCTATCCGAAGCCGATCGACGTCACCACCCACCACACCCTGCCAGACTTCATCCGCACCCGTGGCGGCGTGTCGCTGCGCCCGGGCGACGGCATCATCCACAGCTGGCTGAACCGCATGCTGATGCCTGACACCGTAGGTACCGGTGGCGACTCGCACACCCGCTTCCCGATCGGCATCTCGTTCCCGGCCGGTTCCGGCCTGGTGGCCTTCGCTGCCGCCACCGGCGTCATGCCGCTGGACATGCCAGAATCGATCCTGGTGCGCTTCAAGGGCAAACTGCAGCCAGGCATCACCCTGCGTGACCTGGTTCATGCCATCCCTTACTACGCCATCCAGCAGGGCCTGCTGACCGTCGAGAAGAAAGGCAAGAAAAACGCCTTCTCCGGCCGCATCCTGGAAATCGAAGGCCTGGACGAACTGACCGTCGAGCAAGCCTTCGAGCTGTCCGACGCCTCGGCCGAGCGTTCCGCTGCCGGTTGCACCATCAAGCTGCCGGAAAAGGCCATCGCCGAGTACCTGCAGTCCAACATCACCCTGCTGCGCTGGATGATCGGCGAAGGCTACGGCGATGCCCGCACCCTGGAGCGCCGCGCCCAGGCCATGGAAGCCTGGCTGGCCAAGCCTGAGCTGCTGTCGGCTGACGCCGATGCCGAATACGCCGAAATCATCGAAATCGACCTGGCCGACGTCAAAGAGCCTGTGCTCTGCGCGCCGAACGACCCGGACGATGCCCGCCTGCTGTCCTCGGTACAAGGCGAGAAGATCGACGAAGTGTTCATCGGTTCGTGCATGACCAACATCGGTCACTTCCGCGCGGCCGGCAAGCTGCTGGAGAAGGTCAAGGGTGGCATTCCGACCCGTCTGTGGCTGGCTCCGCCAACCAAGATGGACGCTCACCAGCTGACCGAAGAAGGCTACTACGGCATCTACGGCAAGGCCGGTGCTCGCATGGAAATGCCAGGCTGCTCGCTGTGCATGGGTAACCAGGCACGAGTGCAGACCGGTTCGACCGTGGTCTCCACCTCGACCCGTAACTTCCCGAACCGTCTGGGCGACGCTACCAACGTGTACCTGGCATCGGCCGAACTGGCCGCTGTCGCTTCGATCATCGGCAAACTGCCGACCGTCGAAGAGTACATGCAGTATGCGAAAGACATCGACAGCATGGCTGCCGACGTTTACCGCTACCTGAGCTTCGACCAGATCGCCGAGTTCCGCGAAGCGGCAGCCAACGCCAAGATCCCAGTGGTCCAGGCGTAAGCTGAGTTACAGGTTGTAAGCAAAGCCCCGGCAGCGATGCCGGGGCTTTGTTGTTTGGGCCTGTGCCGGCCATTTCGCGGCTAAAGCCGCTCCCACAGGGCTCCCACGGTGCTCCAGACCTGCGCATGCCCCTGTAGGAGCGGCTTTAGCCGCGAAGCGGCCGGCACAGGCCACCTCATATCACAAACAAATCCACGAACCTGTGCACCGCCATGCCTTCCAGTTTCTGCTGGTCCTTGCACAGTTCGAAAATCTGCTGACACCGCTGCCGGGCAAAGCGGGTCGCCAGGTTGGCCCTGAACTTGGCCTCCAGCAACGGTATCCCCTCCCCGCGCCGCCGGCGATGCCCGATCGGGTATTCCACCACCACTTGCTCGGTGCTGCTGCCATCCTTGAAGAACACCTGAAGTGCGTTGGCGATCGAGCGCTTGTCCGGCTCCAGGTACTCACGACTGAAGCGCGGGTCTTCCACCACCTCCATCTTCTCGCGCAGGCGGTCGATACTGGGGTGATTGGCATGGAAGGCGTCCTCATAATGCTCGGCCACCAGATGGCCAAAGATCAGCGGCACGGCCACCATGTACTGCAGACAGTGGTCACGGTCGGCGGCATTGGCCAGCGGGCCGCTCTTGGAAATGATGCGGATCGCTGATTCCTGGGTGGTGATGACGATGCGGTCGACTTCATGCAGACGGTTACGCACAAGTGGGTGCAGGGTGACTGCTGCCTCACAGGCGGTCTGGGCATGGAACTCGGCAGGGAAACTGACCTTGAACAGCACGTTTTCCATCACATAGCTGCCCAACGCCTGGGGCAGACGCAACTCGTACTGCCCGGCGGGCTTGAGCGCCAGGTCTTTGTTGGTATGGCTGAACGAAACATCGTAGAACCCCCACTGCGAAGCCGTGAGCACGCCCGGCACGCCCATTTCCCCACGCAAGGCGATGTCAGCCAGACGCACACCTCGGCTGGAGGCGTCACCGGCGGCCCAGGACTTGCGCGAACCGGCGTTGGGCGCGTGGCGATAGGTACGAAGGGCCTGGCCGTCGACGAAGGCATGGGACAAGGCCGAGAGCATCTGCTCACGATTGGCCCCCATCAGCCTGGCGCACACGGCGGTCGAGGCGACCTTCACCAGAATCACATGATCGAGGCCGACGCGATTGAAGGCGTTTTCCAGCGCCAGCACGCCCTGGATTTCATGCGCCATGACCATGGCCTCAAGCACGTCACGCATCGGCAGTGGCTTTTCACCCGCAGCAAGACGCTTCTGTGACAGGTGGTCAGCCACTGCCAGGATACCGCCGAGGTTGTCCGAGGGATGAGCCCATTCGGCGGCCAGCCAGGTATCGTTGTAGTCCAGCCAGCGCACCGTGCAGCCAATGTCCCAGGCGGCCTTGACCGGATCGAGGCAATAAGAGGTGCCGGGGACGCGAGCACCATTCGGGACCAGCGTGCCTTCCACCTGAGGACCAAGGAGCTTGGTGCACTCAGGGAAGCGCAAGGCGAGAAGGCCACAACCGAGGGTGTCCATCAGGCAGTTGCGCGCGGTGTCCAGGGCCTCGCGGGATTCGACCCGGTAGCCGAGGGCGTAATCGGCCAGGGTTTGTAGCACCCGGTCGTAATCCGGGCGGTCGTTGAGGTCTACGTTGGCGCTCATATCCAGCTCCCTTCAGAATTGCCGGGGCTGCTGTGCAGCCCTTCGCGGGCTTGCCCGCTCCCACAGGTTGACCACGGCATTCAGAACCTGTGGTTACCCTGTGGGAACGGGCAAGCCCGCGAAGGGCCGCTTGGCGGCCCCAACGAACTAAAGCCGAGCGCCAGTGGTGCGTTAGAAGCTGTCGCCAGGCACGCGAACCCAGCCCTCCATCAGCACGCGAGCACTGCGGCTCATGATTGCCTTGGTTACCGTCCACTCACCATTCACCTGGCGCGCCTCGGCCCCGACCCGCAGGGTGCCCGAAGGATGACCGAAACGCACAGCGCTGCGCTCGCCCCCGCCAGCGGCGAGGTTGACCAGCGTGCCCGGAATGGCCGCCGCGGTGCCAATTGCCACCGCAGCCGTACCCATCATGGCATGGTGCAGCTTGCCCATCGACAAGGCCCGCACCAGCAGGTCGATATCACCGGCCTGCACCGCCTTGCCACTGGACGCAGTGTAGGTGCTCGGCGGTGCGACGAACGCCACTTTCGGCGTGTGCTGACGCCCGGCAGCCTGGTCGACGTTGTCGATAAGCCCCATGCGCACGGCGCCATAGGCGCGGATGGTCTCGAAACGAAGCAGCGCCTGCGGGTCGCCGTTGATGGCGTCCTGTAGTTCGCTACCGGTGTAACCGATATCGGCAGCATTGACAAAAATGGTCGGGATACCGGCATTGATCAAGGTAGCCTTGAACGTGCCGACCCCCGGCACTTCCAGGTCATCGACCAGCTTGCCGGTGGGGAACATGGCACCGCCACCGCCGTCTTCATCGGCTGCAGGGTCGAGAAACTCCAGCTGCACCTCGGCCGCTGGGAAGGTGACCCCGTCCAGCTCGAAGTCACCGGTTTCCTGCACTTCACCTTCAGTGATCGGGACGTGGGCGATGATGGTCTTGCCGATATTCGCCTGCCAGATACGCACCGTGGCGATACCGTTGCGTGGAATACGCGCCGGGTCGACCAGGCCACTGCTGATGGCAAACGAACCGACCGCAGCGGACAGGTTGCCGCAGTTGCCACTCCAATCGACGAAGGCCTTGTCGATGCTGACCTGGCCGAACAGGTAGTCGACATCGTGTTCGGGCTTGATGCTTTGCGACAGGATCACGGTCTTGCTGGTGCTCGACGTGGCGCCGCCCATGCCGTCGATCTGCTTGCCGTAAGGGTCGGGGCTACCGATTACCCGCAACAGCAGCGCATCGCGGGCAGGACCTGGAATTTGCGCCTGCTCGGGCAGGTCCTGCAGGCGGAAGAACACGCCTTTGCTGGTGCCGCCGCGGATGTAGGTGGCGGGGATTTTCACTTGCGGTACATGTGCCATGTTCAATTCCTGTCTTGCACAGCCTCTGTAGGCGCGGGTTTGACCGCGCCTACACAGGACCGCGCTGCTCTTGGTTAGGCGGTCGCTTCGAGGAAGTCCTGGGCAAAGCGCTGCAGCACCCCACCCGCTTCGTAGATCGACACTTCCTCGGCGGTGTCCAGACGGCAGGTCACCGGCACCTCCAGGCGCTCGCCATTGGCGCGGGTAACCACCAGGGTCAGGGTCGCCCGTGGCGTACGCGCACCCAGCACGTCATAGGTCTCGCTGCCATCCAGCCCCAGGGTCTTGCGGTCGGTGCCCGGTTTGAACTCCAGCGGCAGCACGCCCATGCCTACCAGGTTGGTGCGGTGAATGCGCTCGAAGCCTTCGGCGACAATTGCCTCGACACCCGCCAGGCGCACGCCCTTGGCCGCCCAGTCGCGCGACGAGCCCTGGCCATAGTCGGCACCCGCAACGATGATCAGCGGCTGCTTGCGCTGCATGTAAGTCTCGATCGCCTCCCACATGCGGGTAACCTTGCCTTCCGGCTCGATACGCGCCAGCGAGCCCTGCTTCACGCTGCCATCGTCGTTGCGCACCATTTCGTTGAACAGCTTGGGGTTGGCGAAGGTGGCGCGCTGGGCGGTCAGGTGGTCACCCCGGTGAGTGGCGTAGGAGTTGAAGTCCTCTTCCGGCAGGCCCATTTTCGCCAGGTATTCACCGGCGGCACTGTCGAGCATGATGGCGTTGGACGGCGACAGGTGGTCGGTGGTGATGTTGTCCGGCAGCACCGCCAGCGGGCGCATGCCACGCAACGTGCGCTCGCCGGCCAGGGCGCCTTCCCAGTAGGGAGGGCGACGAATATAGGTGCTCATGGGGCGCCACTCGTACAGCGGCGCCACCTTCGGCCCACGGTCTTCCTCGATGGCGAACATCGGGATGTACACCTTGCGGAACTGCTCCGGCTTGACCGCTGCACGCACCACGGCATCGATCTCTTCATCACTGGGCCAGATATCCTTCAGGCGGATTTCCTTGCCATCGACCACGCCCAGCACATCCTTCTCGATGTCGAAGCGGATGGTGCCGGCAATGGCATAGGCGACCACCAGTGGTGGGGAGGCGAGGAAGGCCTGCTTGGCATACGGGTGGATACGCCCGTCGAAGTTGCGGTTACCCGACAGCACGGCGGTGGCATACAGGTCGCGGTCGATGATTTCTTGCTGAATCACCGGGTCCAGGGCACCGGACATGCCGTTGCAGGTGGTGCAGGCGAAGGCGACGATGCCGAAACCGAGTTGCTCCAGCTCTTTTTCCAGGCCGGCTTCTTCCAGATACAGTTGCACGGCCTTGGAGCCTGGCGCCAGCGACGACTTGACCCACGGCTTGCGGGCCAGGCCCAGCCTGTTGGCATTTCGTGCAATCAGGCCTGCAGCGATCACGTTGCGCGGGTTGCTGGTGTTGGTGCAGCTGGTGATGGCGGCGATGATCACCGCACCATCAGGCATTTGTCCCGGCACCTCTTCCCAGTTGCCGGCAATGCCCTTGGCGGCCAGGTCGCTGGTGGCGACACGGGCGTGCGGGTTGGACGGGCCGGCCATGTTGCGCACCACGCTCGACAGGTCGAAGCTGAGGGTGCGCTCATAGACGGCAGCGCCCAGGCTGTCGGCCCACAGGCCGGTGGCCTTGGCGTAGGTTTCCACCAGTTTGACCTGCTGCTCTTCACGGCCAGTCAGGCGCAAATAGTCGATGGTCTGCTGGTCGATGGCGAACATCGCCGCAGTGGCGCCGTATTCCGGGGCCATGTTGGAAATGGTGGCGCGGTCGCCCAAGGTCAGGGCACGTGCACCCTCACCATGGAACTCCAGGTAAGCACCGACCACTTTCTGCTTGCGCAGGAACTCGGTCAGGGCCAAGACCAGGTCAGTGGCGGTGATGTTCGGGGCCAGTTTGCCAGTCAGCTCGACGCCGACGATTTCCGGCAAACGCATCCAGGAGGCGCGGCCGAGCATCACGTTTTCGGCTTCCAGGCCGCCTACGCCGATGGCGATCACACCCAGTGCATCGACATGCGGCGTGTGGCTGTCGGTGCCGACGCAGGTGTCCGGGTAGGCGACGCCGTGGTCACTGTGGACCACCGGTGACATCTTCTCCAGGTTGATCTGGTGCATGATGCCGTTGCCCGGCTGGATCACGTCGACGTTCTTGAACGCCTTCTTGGTCCAGTTGATGAAGTGGAAGCGGTCTTCGTTGCGGCGGTCTTCGATGGCGCGGTTCTTCTCGAAGGCCTGCGGGTCGTAACCACCGCACTCGACGGCCAGCGAGTGGTCGACGATCAGTTGCACCGGCACCACCGGGTTGACCTGGGCCGGGTCGCCGCCTTTGTCGGCAATGGCGTCACGCAGGCCGGCAAGGTCGACCAACGCAGTCTGACCGAGGATGTCATGGCACACCACGCGGGCCGGGAACCACGGGAAGTCGAGATCGCGCTTGCGCTCGATCAGCTGGCTCAGCGAGGCATCGAGCGTAGCGGGGTCGCAGCGGCGCACCAGGTTCTCGGCGAGCACGCGTGACGTGTATGGCAAGCCGTCGTAGGCGCCGGGCTTGATCGCCTCGACCGCCGCGCGGGCATCGAAGTAGTCCAGGTCGGTGCCTGGCAGGTGCTTGCGGTATGCAGTGTTCATCATGGAATCAGGCTCGGTCACAGGAATCGGAAGGTTTCACCGTACCTGTGGGAGCAGGCGTGCACGCGAATGCGTCAGCAGGTGCAATAGGGTTGCCCGGTCGGGCGCATTCGCGGGCACGCCCGCTCCCACAAGGGAAACGGGCTGCCTCTCTGTAGCTATTCAGCGCTGCTCGATCGGCACGAACTGGCGCTGCTCGACGCCGACATACTCGGCGCTCGGGCGGATGATGCGGTTGTTGGCGCGTTGCTCGAAGACGTGCGCCGCCCAGCCGGTCAGCCGCGAGCAAACGAAGATCGGGGTGAACAGCTTGGTCGGAATGCCCATGAAGTGGTACGCCGAGGCATGATAGAAGTCGGCGTTGGGGAACAGGCGCTTCTGCTCCCACATGGTCTTGTCGATGGCTTCGGAAACCGGGTACAGCACTTTGTCACCCACTTCGTCAGCCAGCTGTTTCGACCAGCCCTTGATCACCTCGTTGCGCGGGTCGGACTCTTTGTAGATGGCATGGCCAAAGCCCATGATCTTGTCTTTGCGCTCGAGCATGCGCAGCAGCTCGGCGGTGGCTTCCTGCGGGCTCTGGAAGCGTTCGATCAGTTCCATCGCTGCCTCGTTGGCACCGCCGTGCAGCGGTCCACGCAGCGAGCCGATGGCTGCGGTAACGCAGGAGTACAAGTCAGACAGGGTCGAGGCACAGACACGGGCAGTGAAGGTCGAGGCGTTGAATTCGTGTTCAGCGTAGAGAATCAACGACACGTTCATGACCTTGACGTGCAGCTCGCTCGGCTTCTTGCCGTGCAGCAGGTGCAGGAAATGACCACCCAGGGTGTCTTCATCACTGGTGCAGTCGATGCGCACGCCATGGTGGGTAAAGCGGTACCAGTAGCACATCACGGCCGGGAACAGCGCCAGCAGGCGATCAGTCTTGTCGCGCTGGGCTTCGAAGGTCAGCTCTGGCTCAAGGGTGCCCATTACCGAGCAACCGGTACGCATGACGTCCATCGGGTGGGCATCGCGCGGGATGCGCTCAAGCACTTCCTTCAAGGCTTGCGGCAGGTCACGCAGGCCCTTGAGCTTGTGCTTGTAGTCGGCCAGCTCGGCCTGGGTTGGCAGCTCGCCGTACAACAGCAGGTAGGCGACTTCTTCGAACTCGGCACCGGCGGCCAGGTCGCGCACATCATAACCACGGTAAGTCAGCCCGGCACCGGCCTGGCCCACGGTCGACAGTGCAGTCTGGCCGGCCACCTGGCCACGCAGGCCTGCGCCACTGAGTACTTTTGCTTCGGCCATGGTGTTTCTCCTTTCTTGAATTTGTTATGGATGCTTTCTGGCTAATTCGGGCGCTGGCGCTTAGCCCTTCTTCTGGGCAAACAGTGCATCGAGGCTCTGCTCGAAGGCGTGATAACCAATGGCATCGTAGAGCTCCATGCGGGTCTGCATGGTGTCGATCACATTCTTCTGTGTGCCGTCACGGCGCAGCGCGGTGTACACGTTCTCGGCCGCCTTGTTCATGGCACGGAACGCCGACAGCGGATACAGCACCAACGACACGTCGACCGAGGCCAGCTCTTCGGTTGTGTATAGCGGCGTGGCACCGAACTCGGTGATGTTGGCCAGGATCGGTGCCTTCACCCGATCAGCGAAAGTCTTGTACATCTGCAGTTCGGTGATGGCTTCCGGGAAGATCATGTCGGCACCAGCCTCGACGCACGCCTCGGCACGGTCCAGGGCGGCGTTCAGGCCTTCGACGGCCAGCGCGTCGGTACGCGCCATGATCACGAAGCTGTCATCGCTGCGGGCATCGACGGCAGCTTTGATACGGTCGACCATTTCCTGCTGGCTGACAATTTCCTTGTTGGGACGGTGGCCACAACGTTTGGCGCCAACCTGGTCCTCGATATGGATGGCGGCAGCGCCGAACTTGCTCATCGAGCGCACGGTACGGGCAACGTTGAAGGCCGAAGCACCGAAGCCGGTGTCGACATCCACCAGCAGCGGCAGGTCGCACACGTCGGTGATACGACGCACGTCGGTGAGCACGTCGTCCAGGCCAGTGATGCCCAGGTCTGGCAAACCCAGGGAGCCGGCGGCCACGCCACCACCAGACAGGTAGATGGCCTTGAAGCCGGCACGCTTGGCCAGCAACGCATGGTTGGCGTTGATGGCGCCAACCACCTGCAGCGGATGTTCAGCGGCAACGGCGTCACGGAAACGCTGACCGGGGGTGCTCTTGACTGTCATTTCTCACCTCGTGTGCTGTTGTTGTGGGCGTCCAGGTAGTGACGCTCGATATTGCGCTTGGACGCGCCGATGTGGCGACGCATCAGGAGTTCGGCCAGTTCGCCGTCACGGTCGGCGATGGCATCAAGAATGCGATGGTGCTCGGCAAAGGCCTGGCGTGGCCGGTTGGGCGTGGCGGAGAACTGGATACGGTACATGCGCACCAGTTGGTACAGTTCGCCGCAGAGCATCTTGACCAGGGTCTGGTTGCCGCTACCCTGAATAATCCGGTAATGGAAGTCGTAGTCGCCTTCCTGCTGGTAGTAGCCCAGGCCGGCCTGGAACGCGGCATCGCGCTCATGGGTGTCGAGCACCCGGCGCAGTTCGTCGATGTCGGCCTGGCTCATGCGTTCGGCGGCCAGGCGGCAGGCCATGCCTTCGAGCGACTCGCGGATTTCGTACAGCTCGATCAGCTCGGCGTGGTTGAGCGATACCACCCGCGCGCCCACATGCGGCACACGCACCAGCAGGCGCTGGCCTTCAAGGCGGTGGATAGCCTCGCGAAGCGGCCCGCGGCTGATGCCATAAGTGCGCGCCAGTTCCGGCTCGGAGATCTTGCTGCCGGGGGCGATCTCACCCTTGACAATGGCCGCCTGGATGCGCCGGAAGACGTTTTCGGAGAGGGTTTCCGTTTCGTCTGTCAGCACCGGGCCGGGGGTGGAAAGGTCCTGCATATTGTCGACACCTTTTAAAACTCTTCGTCAAAAACTAGCCAATCAAGACCAGCAAGTCAAAGACAAAATGAAAATTGTCGACAATCGTCTAATCGCGAACTAACACCACGTCAACGCTGTCAGATCGCGCACCGCTGGCGTCAAGACGTCGGCGTGATAGAATGCCGCGCCTCCGATGGGGTATGGATAGCCTGTCTGTCATGCATTCATGCTTGCTGACAGATAAACGAGGAAGCTTGCGCAGTAATTGCCAGTCACCTTGACCTGAACCTTGCCTAGAACCTTGCAATGCACCGCGCCAGGAATATGAGACTTACACCCGTTTTATTGCTGCTGTGCCTCACCCTGCTGCCGGCCCTTGGCCAGGCTGCGGGCAAGACCGTGTATGGTCTCAACGAATACGCGCATTTGGGCGACCTGGACCTGGAAGTGGCCGCCAAGCTCGACACCGGTGCCAAGACCGCGTCGCTCAGTGCCCGCGACATCAAGCGGTTCAAGCGCAATGGCGAAAGCTGGGTACGCTTCTACCTCGCCATCGATGCGGCCCATTCGCACCCGATCGAACGCCCACTGGCACGCGTCAGCAAGATCAAGCGCCGAGCCGGCGACTATGATGCCGAATCGGGCAAGGCCTACACGGCCCGCCCGGTCATCGAACTCGAAATCTGCATGGGCCAGGCCAGGCGCACCATCGAAGTCAACCTCACCGACCGCAGCGCCTTCCAGTTCCCGCTGCTGATCGGCTCCGAGGCGCTCAAGCACTTCGATGCACTGGTTGACCCAAGCCTTAAATACGCGGCCGGCAAACCTGCCTGTGCCACCGACGCTCCCAAAGCAGAGTAATCCCGATGCGCTCTCTTACCCTCCATCTGAAAGTCCTGATCACCGTGCTGGTGCTATTGGGCGTGGCGGTCACGGCTTATCAGATCTTCGTGCTCGGCATCCCGGTGACCGAGGATGAAACCGACGACCTGTGGAACATCGACGCCAAGGTCGAGTTCGTGGCCAACAGCAAGGACCCGGTCAAGGTGCAGATGTTCGTGCCACCGCTGAACCGCGACTATGTCAGCCTCAACGAGAGCTTCATCTCCAACAACTACGGGGTGAGCATCAACCGTGCCGACGGCAACCGCAAGGTTACCTGGTCGGCACGTCGTGCCAGCGGCAACCAGACCCTCTACTACCGCCTGGTACTGACCAAACGCTATAGCAGCGAGAAGACCAAGGTCAAAGGCCCGACTTTCCGCGACAGCCTGGCCGTCGAAGGCCCCGAAAAGATCGCCGCCGAAGCCCTGATGGCGCCTATACGTCAGCACTCGGCCGACGTCGAGACCTTCGTCAGCGAGACCATCAAACGGGTCAACAACCTCAACGACGACAACGTCAAGCTGCTGCTGGCCGGCGACACTTCGGCGATGAAGAAGGCCCAGGTCATCGACCTGCTGCTGTCGATCGCCCACGTGCCGATGGAGAAAGTGCACACCATCCGCCTGCTGGCCGACACCCCGCAAACCCCGGAACTGTGGCTGCGCAGCTTCAACGGCGACGACTGGCTGTACTTCAACCCGGACACCGGTGAGCAAGGCCTGCCGAGCGACCGCCTGCTGTGGTGGACCGGTGACGACAACCTGATCACCATCGATGGCGGCAAGAAGGCCAACGTCACCTTCAGCATGAACAACAGCGAGATGAACGCCATCCGCCTGGCCAAGCTGACCGACGAGAACACCGACGCCGACTTCCTCGAATACTCGTTGTACGGCCTGCCGCTGCAAACCCAGCAAACCTTCATGATCATGGTCATGATCCCGATCGGCGTGCTGGTAATTCTGGTGCTGCGCAACCTGATCGGCATCCAGACACTGGGCACATTCACCCCGGTGCTGATCGCCCTGGCGTTCCGCGAAACCCAGCTGGGCTTCGGTATTGTGCTGTTTACGGTGATCACTGCCCTGGGCCTGTCGCTGCGCTCGTATCTGGAACACCTCAAGCTGCAGATGCTGCCACGCCTGTCGGTGGTATTGACCTTTGTCGTGGTGCTGATTGCCGCCATCAGTCTGTTCAGCCACAAGCTGGGCCTTGAACGCGGGCTGTCGGTAGCGCTGTTCCCGATGGTGATCCTGACCATGACCATCGAACGCCTGTCGATCACCTGGGAAGAGCGTGGTGGCGGCCATGCCATGAAAGTGGCCATCGGCACCTTGTTCGCCGCCTCCCTGGCACACCTGCTGATGATGGTGCCGGAGCTGGTGTACTTCGTGTTCACCTTCCCGGCGGTGCTGCTGATCCTGGTGGGCTTCATGCTGGCGATGGGCCGCTATCGCGGCTACCGCCTGACCGAGCTCGTGCGCTTCAAAGCCTTCCTGAATAAGGCTGACTCCTGATGTTTGGTCTGATCAAGACGTGGAAAGCCCTGGAGGCCCGGGGCATCATGGGGATCAACCGACGTAACGCGGACTACGTGCTGAAGTACAACAAGCGCAGCCTGTACCCGATCGTCGACGACAAGATCATCACCAAGGAGCGCGCACTGGCAGCCGGCATCCATGTGCCGGAAATGTACGGCATCATCGAGACTGAAAAAGAGATCGAGAAGCTCGACCAGATCATTGGCGGGCGCAGCGATTTCGTCATCAAGCCGGCGCAAGGCGCCGGCGGTGATGGCATTCTGGTAATCGCCGACCGCTTCGAGGACCGCTACCGCACGGTGTCGGGCAAGATCATCAGCCACGAGGAAATCGAGCACCAGATTTCCAGCATCCTCACCGGGCTGTACTCCCTCGGCGGGCACCGCGACCGCGCGCTGATCGAGTACCGCGTGACCCCGGACCAGATATTCAAGAGCATCAGTTACGAAGGCGTGCCGGACATCCGCATCATCGTGCTGATGGGCTACCCGGTGATGGCCATGCTGCGCCTGCCGACTCGCCAGTCCGGCGGCAAGGCCAACCTGCACCAGGGCGCCATCGGCGTGGGTGTCGACCTGGCCACCGGCGTGACCCTGCGCGGCACCTGGCTGAACAACATCATCAGCAAGCACCCGGACACCACCAACGCGGTCGACAGCGTACAACTGCCGAACTGGGACGGTTTCATGAAGCTGGCCGCTGGCTGCTATGAACTGTGTGGCCTGGGCTATATCGGCGTGGATATGGTGCTTGACCAGGACAAGGGCCCGCTGATTCTGGAGCTCAACGCCCGCCCGGGGCTGAACATCCAGATTGCCAACGATTGCGGCCTGACTCAGCGCACCCATGCCATCGAGGCGCATATCGAAGCACTGGCCAAGGACGGTGTGACCGAAGACGCCGAACAGCGGGTACGGGTAGCACAGGGTCTGTTCGGGCATGTGCCTAACCGCTGAAATACAGGGCTGCTTTGCAGCCCATCGCAGCACAAGGTAGCGCCTGCAAGCACTGCACTGGGTTCAAGCGCTTCGCTCGACCTGCAGGCGCTACCTTGTGCTGCGTACGGGCCAAACACAATGTTGAATGTCGTACCCAGCGCTAGGCGCTTTTCCTGCACAGGTCTACAATCGCCCTCCTCGCTTTTACATCGCCGTCCATACTGATGCCGACCTGCACGCTACACCCCCTGCCCTACCAGCCCGACCCTGCCGCCTATTTCGCCCACCTGCGCCAGGCACCCGGTGCGATCCTGCTCGACAGCGCCCGCCCCGGCGCCGAGCGCGGTCGTTTCGACCTGATAAGCGCTTGGCCGCTGCAACACCTGAAGGCGCAGCCCGATGAAGATGGCCGCGCCTTCCTCCAGCGCCTGCGCGCTGGCCTGGCACAACTGGGCCACGCCAACTTGCCCAACGGTGTAGAACTGCCCTTCGCCGGCGGCCTGATCGGCTACCTGAGCTACGACTTCGGCCGCCGCCTGGAACATCTGCCAAGCCTGGCTGTGGACGACCTCGGCCTGCCTGACGCACAACTGGGGCTGTATGCCTGGGCACTGGTCAGTGATCATCTGCTTGGCACCAGCCAGCTGGTGTTCCATCCGAGCCTGGCAGGTGACGAACGCGAACGCCTGATCAGCCTGTTCCAGAACACAAGCGCTACCATCGGCGACTTCCGGCTGCTCGCACCGATGGCCGGCGACCTGGCGCCCGAGCAGTACAAAACAGCGTTCGACCAGGTACAACGCTACATTCAGGCCGGTGACTGCTACCAGATCAACCTCACCCAACGCTTTCGCGCGCCCTGCCAAGGCGATCCATGGCGGGCCTACCAGGCCCTGCGCCAAGCCTGCCCGACACCCTTCTCCGGCTACCAGCAACTGGCCGACGGCAGTACCCTGCTGAGCTTTTCGCCCGAGCGCTTCATCCGCGTCAGCCAAGGCCAGGTGGAAACCCGGCCGATCAAAGGCACCCGCCCACGCGCCAGCGACCCGGCTGAAGACAAGCGTAATGCCCAAGAGCTGCTGCACAGCCCGAAGGACCGCTCGGAAAACCTGATGATCGTCGACCTGCTGCGCAACGATCTGGGGCGCACGTGTGAGATCGGCTCAGTGAAGGTGCCGGAACTGTTCAGCCTGGAGAGTTACCCCAACGTGCACCATCTGGTCAGCAGCATCACCGGCCAGCTGGCCAGCGGCAAGGATGCGCTGGACCTGATCGGTGACAGCTTCCCAGGCGGCTCGATCACCGGCGCACCGAAAATTCGCGCCATGCAGATCATCGATGAACTGGAACCATCGCGCCGCGCACTGTACTGCGGCTCGCTGCTGTATGTGGATGTACGCGGCGAAATGGACAGTTCGATCGCCATTCGCAGCTTGCTGATCAAAGATGGCCAGGTCAGTTGCTGGGGCGGCGGCGCGGTGGTAGCCGACTCGCAATGGCAGGCCGAGTATGAAGAGTCGATAGCCAAAGTGCGGGTGCTGATGCAGACCCTGCAGGGCTTGTGAGCCCTTCCAGACCGCATTTTTTTGTTACCATCCCCCTACTACGAGCGCACAGCGCCACAGCCAAGATGGAAACCGCCTGATGAGCCAACCCTTCGACGTCGCCGCCCTCGCCGCGACCTATGCCAACAAGTCCCCGCAGGACATTCTCAAGCTTGCCTTCGAGCACTTCGGTGATGACTTGTGGATTTCCTTCAGCGGCGCCGAGGATGTGGTGCTGGTCGACATGGCCTGGAAGCTGAACAAGCAGGTAAAGGTATTCAGCCTCGACACTGGGCGCCTGCACCCGGAGACCTACCGGTTCATCGACCAGGTACGCGAACAGTACAACCTGCCGATCGAGATCCTAAGCCCAGACCGCGCCAAGCTCGACCCTTTCGTCAAGGAAAAGGGCCTGTTCAGCTTCTACAAGGACGGCCATGGTGAGTGCTGCGGCATTCGCAAGATCGAGCCACTGCGACGCAAGCTGGCCACCGTCAGCGCCTGGGCCACCGGCCAGCGCCGCGACCAAAGCCCGGGCACCCGCAGCCAGGTGGCGGCACTGGAGATCGACAGCGCCTTCTCCACGCCTGAGCGCACGCTGTACAAGTTCAACCCGCTAGCACAGATGAGCAGTGAAGAGGTATGGGGTTATATCCGCATGCTCGAGCTACCGTACAACAGCCTGCACGAGCGCGGTTTCATCAGCATTGGCTGCGAGCCGTGCACCCGCCCGGTGCTGCCAAACCAGCATGAGCGTGAAGGGCGCTGGTGGTGGGAAGAGTCGACGCAGAAGGAATGCGGGTTGCATGCGGGCAACCTGATCAGCAAGGCTTAAGCTAGTCTTGGCGGTCTGTAGGAGCGGGTTTACCCGCGAAGAAGACACCGCGGTGGATGGCACGGGCTTCGCCCGTATTCGCGGGCA
>NZ_JBICJS010000068.1:0-918 GCF_043103305.1 Pseudomonas sp. YQ_5
GCCTTGAACGCGAGAAATCGATACTAAAAAAGGCTACCGCGCTCTTGATGTCGGAAGATCTCGAGCGTATTCGCTGATCCACCAGTTCAGCGCTCATGAGCCCGTTGATTGGCTATGCGAGGTGTTCGAAGTCACTCGCTCAAGTTACTACGCACATCGCCATAGAAGGCGAACTCCGGACGTTGAGCGACTGAGGTTGCGTAGTCGAGTGAATGAGTTATTCACGCGCGGACGAAGTGCGCCCGGCAGCCGCAGTATCAAGATGATGATGCAAGAAGAGGGTGAGAAGATCGGGCGGTTTAAGGTCCGCAGCCTGATGCGTGAGCTGGCGTTGGTCAGCAAGCAGCCAGGGTCGCATGCGTACAAAAAGGCCACAGTGGAGCGGCCAGATATTCCGAATATGTTGAACCGAGCGTTTGATGCCGAAGCGCCAAATCAGGTCTGGTGTGGCGACATCACTTACGTTTGGGCGCAGGGAAAATGGCACTATCTGGCAGTTGTCTTGGATCTGTATGCACGCAGAGTCGTGGGCTGGGCCCTATCAGAAAAACCGGACGCAGACCTCGTGGTCAAAGCGCTGGACGTGGCTTACGAACAGCGCGGTAAGCCTCAAGGGCTACTGTTCCATTCCGACCAGGGGTCGCAATATGGCAGCCGTCAATTCCGCCAGAGACTGTGGCGCTATCGCATGCGCCAGAGCATGAGCCGCCGAGGCAACTGCTGGGATAACGCGCCGATGGAGCGAGTCTTTCGCAGCTTGAAGTCAGAATGGATACCGACCACGGGCTACCTGACCGGGCAGCAAGCCCAACGAGACATTAGCCAGTACCTGATGAGCCACTACAACTGGATCCGCCCCCATCAATTCAACGATGGGCTGGCTCCGGCGAAAGCTGAAGAAAAACTCAAAACTGTGTC
>NZ_JBICJS010000006.1:0-119818 GCF_043103305.1 Pseudomonas sp. YQ_5
AACCACAAGCCCCTGTAGGAGCGAGTTTACCCGCGAAAGGGCCCTGCCAGGCGAACTCAGTGCGGCCCGCGCGGGATGGTCTTGAGCAAGTCTTCCGGGCTGATATGCCCCACCACCTGGGCCACCGCGCTGCCCGGGGTCGGCAGGTCGATGATGTGGCTCTTCATCTTGCCGATCACATGCATCTCGCACGGCTTGCAGTCGAACTTCAGGGTCAGCACTTCGTCACCCTGAATCAGCTGCATCGGTGCCACCTTGGTGCGCACGCCGGTCACGCCCTTGGCCTGCTTGGGGCACAGGTTGAAGGAGAAGCGCAGGCAGTGCTTGGTGATCATCACCGGCACTTCGCCATGCTCTTCATGGGCTTCATAGGCCGCATCGATCAGTTGCACGCCGTGGCGGTGGTAGAAGTCGCGGGCCTTCTGGTTGTACACGTTGGCCAGGAACGACAGGTGCGACTCGGGGTATACCGGCGGTGGCGTGGTCTCGGCCTTGCGCCCGCCACGTGGATGCGCCTGCACGCGTGCTGCAGTCAGTGCCTCGATGGCTTCGCGGCGCAGGGCCTTGAGCTGCGAGTTGGGAATGAAGTACGCCTGCGGGGCATCCAGTTCGATGCGGTCGGCGTGGTACAGGGTGGTGCCCAACTGGCCGAGCAGGTCGTGCAGCTGCTCCAGTGCCTGCTGCGGCTTGTTGGCTACGCCGAACGGGCCATCCAGGGCCACTTGCACGCTCACGCCTTCTTCACTGCTCAGGGTAAGCATCAAGCGCTGCTCGCGCAGGACGGCGTGCCACTCCACGCCGACCCGGCGTTCGGAGGAGGTGCGTTGCAGGGCCTGCTGCCAGTTGTGGTCGAGGTTGCGCGACAGCGGGTGGTTGGGCCGCAGCTTGTGCAGGCCTTCGGGCATTTCGTTGGGCTCGACGCGATAGCGGTAGCGCTTGTGGCCGTCTTCTTCGAATTCGCCACGCGGTTCGGCGATGTTGGCGCGGAAGCCCACCACTTCGCGCTTGACCAGCACATTGAGGCCGTCGCCGTTGGTCAGCGGTACGTCGGTGACCACTTGCATGTCACGCTTGCCGACCTTTTCCACTACGCCCACCGGCAGGCCGGTGAAGGTTGGCGAGTCGAAGGCGCCGATATCGACCTTGCGGTCGGTCACGAAGTAGTCGGTGCTGCCGCGGTGGAAGGTTTTGTCCGGGTCGGGCAGGAAGAAGTGTTGGGTACGGCCGCTGGACGCGCGGGCGTACTGAGGGCGGTCTTCAAGGATGGCATCGAGCTCTTTGCGGTAATGGGCGGTGATGTTCTTCACATAGCCCATGTCCTTGTAGCGGCCCTCGATCTTGAACGAGCGCACGCCGGCATCGACCAGGTCAGCCAGGTTGGCGGTCTGGTTGTTGTCCTTCATCGACAGCAGGTGTTTCTCGAACGCAACCACGCGGCCCTGGTCATCTTTCAGCGTGTAGGGCAGGCGGCAGGCTTGCGAGCAATCACCACGGTTGGCACTGCGGCCGGTCTGCGCATGAGAAATGTTGCATTGGCCGGAGAACGCCACGCACAGCGCGCCGTGGATGAAGAACTCGATGGCAGCATCGGTTTCGGCGGCGATGGCACGGATTTGCTGTAGGTTCAGCTCACGCGCCAGTACCAGTTGCGAGAACCCGGCCTGGTCGAGGAACTTGGCCCGTTCCAGGGTGCGGATGTCGGTCTGGGTGCTGGCATGCAGCTCGATCGGCGGGATGTCCAGCTCCATCACCCCGAGGTCCTGCACGATCAGCGCGTCAACGCCGGCATCGTAAAGCTGGTGAATCAGCTTGCGCGCCGGTTCCAGCTCGTTGTCGTGCAGGATGGTGTTGATGGTGGTGAACACGCGTGCATGGTAGCGATGGGCGAACTCGACCAGCTCGGCGATATCGCTGACTTCGTTGCAGGCGTTATGGCGCGCGCCAAAGCTCGGGCCGCCGATATAGATGGCGTCAGCGCCGTGCAGGATCGCTTCACGGGCGATGGCCACGTCACGGGCAGGGCTGAGCAGTTCCAGGTGATTCTTTGGAAGGGACATGTCGTTATATTTTCGGGCTGTCACGGTTTAGGCGGGCATTGTAGCGGTGAAACGGGCTGGCGGCATCATTGGGGTGCCGAGAGGTGGGATTGGCTGCGGGCACGCGCAACTGTGGGAGCGGCCTTGTGTCGCGAAAGGGCCGCAGAGCGGCCCCGGCGGTTTTGCGGTCAGTCAACGATGTTGGGGGCGTTGCGCACCCCAACAAGCGCAGCTCAGCGCTTGGCAGCCATTGCCGTCACTTCCACACGCATGCCTTCAAATGCCAGCGAAGCCACACCCACCGCCGCACGCACCGGCCAGGGCTTGCTGAAGAAGCGCTGGTACACTTCGTTGAACGCCGCGCGGTCGGCCATGTCGGTGAGGTAGATGGTCAGGTGCAGCACGCGGTCCATACCGCTGCCGGCCTTTTCCAGGGCCACTTTCAGCGCCTGCAGGGTGCATTCGCTCTGCTCGACGATGCCGCCCAGTTCCAGGCTGCCGTCGGCGTGGGTCGGGATTTGTGTGGTGACCAGCACGCCGTTGTACTCGGCAACGTCGGAGGAAATCGACTCGGCGTCCGGGTCCGGGGTGTAGATGATGTCTGCATTTGCCATGGTGTGTTCGCCTTGCAACGGAAGGAAAACGGCAAGCCTACGCGAGCGCATCCGCCCGGTCGAGGGTGCCTCGGTGTTTGAAATGCGCGGCGTTCGCCGTCAGAATCGCGGCCGATTGCAAAACCAGGGGTTTACGTTGAACGAACAGACTTTGTCCAGGCGCCTGGAGCGCGTGGCCGCCCATGTACCGCAGGGCGCGCGCTTGGCCGACATTGGCTCGGACCACGGCTACCTGCCGGTGGCCTTGATGCTGCGTGGCGTGCTCGAGGCCGCTGTGGCGGGTGAGGTGGCACAGACGCCGTTCGCCTCGGCCCAGCGCAATGTGCACAAGAACGGCCTGCAAGAGCGGGTCACCGTGCGCCTGGCCGATGGGCTGGCAGCGGTCGAGCCGCAAGACCGTATCTCGGTGGTGAGCATATGCGGCATGGGCGGCGACACCATGTGCGAGATACTCGAGGCCGGCAAGCAGCGCCTTGGCGGCGTCACGCGCCTGGTACTGCAGCCCAATGGTGGTGAGCGCGAGCTGCGCCAGTGGCTGGCGGGCAATGGTTACCAGATCGTCAGCGAAGAGCTGCTACGGGAAAACCGCTTCGATTACGAGATCATCGTCGCCGAGCCGGGCAGGGTGATGTATAGCGCTGAACAGCTGTACTTCGGCCCCGTGTTGATGCAGGAAAAAAGCGAGGCGTTTGTGGTCAAGTGGCGGCGCATGCTGCGGCAGAAGCAGCAGACCCTGGCCAATTTCCAGCGGGCCCGCGATGCGGTGCCTCAGGCGAAGATCGACGATTTCAATCAGCAGGTGGGCTGGATCACCCAGGTGCTGGCCTGACTCACTGCTGCGAGCAGTTGCCCATTTCCCGGTAGTCGATTTCGCGCTTCTGGCCCTGATTGTCGACGTACACCATGTGTGCGGTGCCCACCTGGCAGTCGGCGGCGTTACTGGCCGGGGTGATGGAAATGACCTTGGCCACGTCCAGCGGCATGCCGTATTCATAGTGGCTGCTGACGGGCTGGTTGTCGCCGGCATCGGCAAAAGCACCGAACGAGGCGAAGGCAGCGGCAATGGCAAGGACAGCGATCGAGCGTTTCATGACAGGCTCCTTTTTAATGGATGGCTAATGATCTATTCATTGGTCATCCACAATAAATGGGCTAAAACGTGATAGATTCCTGCTTTTAACGCAACAATAAGGAGCGCACCTTCATGGACATGCTGCATGCCATGCGTACCTTCACCCGTGTGGTGGAATGTGGCAGCTTCGCTGCAGCTGCCAATGCTCTGGATATTTCTGCAGCGCAGGTTTCGCGCATCGTTGCCGAGCTGGAGAACCAGCTGCAGACCCGCCTGCTGCACCGCACCACCCGGCGCTTGCGCATGAGCGAGGCGGGTGAGCGGTTTCTGGAGCGTGCGCGGCAGATCATGCTGCTGACCGAAGAAGCCGTGGGCGAAGCGCGAGGTGCGCACCTCACGCCTCGCGGCCATCTGCGTTTGCACTGCCCACACGGCATGGGGCTGTTGCTGATGCCGCTGGTGGCCGGCTACAACACGCTATACCCGGAAGTGGTGATCGAGCTGACGCTGTCGCAGCGCAACCCCGACCCGCTGGCCGAAGGGCATGACGTGGTGATCACTGTGGACGGTGCGCTGCCGGATTCGCAGCTGATCGCTGTGCCGCTGGGCAACATTTTCAGCATCCCCTGCGCGGCCCCCGGTTACCTGGATACTCACGGTGTACCGGAGCGCCCCGAAGACTTGCACGGCCATCGCTGCCTGCGCATGGCTTACCCGATGTACGAAGGTGGCTGGGTGTTCCCGCAAGGGGTTGACCAGTGCGTGATCGCGCCAAACGACAGTTTCTCTACCAACGTCGCCGACGCCATGCTGGTGGCCAGCGAGCTGGGCATGGGCATTGGCCTGCTGCCGTTCTACACCGCCAGCGAGGCGATCGGGCAGGGGCGCTTGTGCCGGTTGTTGGCACCGTATCGGCTGCGGGAGAGTGCGCTGTATGCGATGTATCCGTCACGCCACTACCTGGACGCCAAGGTGCGCACCTGGATCGACTACCTCAAGGAACAGTTGCCGGCGTTGTTCGAGGGGCATGCCAGGGTGGTGGATGATGCGCGGTATTGGCGCTGAGGCGAGAAGTTTGCCGCGGTGACATTACTGTGGGAGCGGGCGCGCCCGCGAACACCGGCAAAGCCGGTGCCATCCACCGCGTCGCCCGCTCCCCCAAAAACCGCGTTGCCTTTGCGTTACAGCGGATAGTTTTTCAATTCCCGTGCAATCAGCATGCGCTGGATCTCGCTCGACCCTTCATAGATCTGGGTAATCCGCGCATCCCGGTAATAGCGCTCCACCGGGTAGTCTTCCAGATAACCGTACCCACCATGCACCTGGATAGCCATCGAGCACACCCGCTCGGCCATTTCCGAAGCGAACAGCTTGGCCTGTGACGCTTCCGACAGGCACGGCTTGCCGGCGCTGCGCAGGCGGGCGGCATGCAGGATCAGCAAACGTGCGGCGTTCACCTGCACCTGCATGTCGGCCAGCAGATTGGCGATGCTCTGGTGTTCGTTGATCGGCTTGCCAAACTGTATGCGGTCACGCGAGTAGACCAGCGCCGCTTCGAATGCGGCGCGGGCGATACCCAAGGCCTGGGCGGCAATGCCGATACGGCCGCCTTCGAGGTTGGACAGGGCAATGGCCAGGCCCTTGCCACGCTCACCGAGGATATTGGCGGCAGGAATGCGGCAGTTGTCGAAGGTGACCGCGCAGGTGTCGGAGGCGCGGATGCCCATCTTGTGCTCGCTGCGGTCAACCTTGAACCCAGGGTTGTCGGTAGGCACCAGGAACGCCGACAGGCCTTTCTTGCCCAGCTCCGGGTCGGTTACTGCGAAGACGATCGCCAGGCCTGCACGGCGGGCATTGCTGACGAACTGCTTGGCACCGTTGATGACCCACTGGCCATCCACCAGCTCGGCGCGGGTGCGCAGGTTGTGCGCCTCGGAGCCGGCCTGTGGCTCGGTCAGGCAGAAACAGCCAATTACCTCGCCGCTGGCCAGGCGTGGCAGCCACTGCTGTTGCTGTTCGGCGGTGCCGTAGGCCAGCAGCGGGCCGCAACCTACCGAGTTGTGAATGCTCATCATCGCCCCGGTGGCGCCGCAGCCGGCGGCGATCTCTTCCACTGCCAGGGCGTAGGCGACATAGTCGGTGTAGCTGCCGCCGAAGTCTTCGGGTACCACCATGCCCAACAGGCCCAGTTCGCCCATCTTGCGCACCACGCCATCATCGATCCAGCCGGCCTTTTCCCAGGCCTGGGCATGGGGGGCGATTTCGCCACGGGCAAAGTCCCGGGCCATGTCGCGGATCATGATCTGTTCTTCGCTCAGTTCGAGGTCTTGCATCTGTGTACTCCCGGGCTCACAGGCCTTCGAAGAATTGTTCGACCCGCTGGCGTTGCAGCGCGGCCAGGGTCGGCGGGTTCCAGCGGGGCTGCTTGTCCTTGTCGATGATCAGGGCACGCACGCCTTCGATGATGTCGCCGTGCTGGAACCACTGGCGGTCCAGGTGCAGTTCCATGGCAAAGCAGTCGTCAATGCCCAGCTCGCGTCCCCGGCGCAGCATCTCCAGCGTAACCGCCATGGCCAGAGGCGAGCGGGTTTCCAGCTGATCGGCGGTGGCCATCGCCCAGGCGTGGCTGTCGCCAATGCTCACCGCGCGCAGTTGCTCGACGATGGCTGGCAGGTCGGGCAGGGCGAAGAAGTGGTCGATGGCCGGGCGCAGCTTTTCCAGTGGCGCATCCTCCAGTACCTGGGTACCGAGCCTGGCCAGCAGGTTTTGCAGGTCCTTCAGCGGGTGGTCGCTGAAGTCGAGCTGGTCGAGGCCCTGGTCGAGGGCGGCGAGCTGGTCGCTGGCCAGGTACCAGTCGGCCAGGCCGCAGTACAAGGCGTCGGCCGCCTGGATCTGGGCACCGCTGACACCCAGGTAGATGCCTAGCTCGCCGGGGATGCGCGAGAGGAAGTAGCTGCCGCCCACGTCCGGGAAGTAGCCGATGCCGACCTCGGGCATGCCCAGCCGGCTGCGCTCGGTGACCACGCGCAGGTCGCAGCCCTGGGCCAGGCCCATGCCGCCACCGAGGGTGAAACCGTCCATCACCACCAGTATTGGCTTGTGGTAGCGGTGAATGACCAGGTCGAGGGCGTACTCTTCGACGAAAAAGGTTTCATGCAGCGTGTCGCCGGCCTTGAAGCTGTCGTACAACGAGCGGATATCGCCACCGGCACAGAAGCCTTTGGGGCCTTCGCCGCGCAGGACCACGGCGCGCACGTGCGGGTTGTCGGCCCACTGATCCAGGTGCTGACGCAGGCTGCGCACCATGTCCAGGGTCAGGGCATTGAGACCGGCAGGGCGGTTCAGGGTCAGGTGGCCGACCTGGTTGCGGACCTCGGCCAGTACGTGGTCGGTTGCTGCCGCGGTATGAGCGTGCGCAGTCATTGCGTTCTCCCTGCTTTGTTATTGATTTTCCAAGTGAAGTCTGGAGTTCGCTGGAGGATCGCAGGATCCTGGCATGCGAATTTGCCTTGCACAATCGACAATTGTGCAAGGGTATCGTGCGTTTTTACCTTGTGCGAGCCCAGCGCGCGCCTTGTGGAGTAGCCATTACCCCACGGGACGACGTCCCCCGATTCGGGGGAACCCGCTGGGGGATCCTCCCCAATCCGTTGCGGTTGACCGCACAAGTTACTGACAAATATGGAAGTTTTCTTCTGGCACACACCTTGCTCCAGCTCCTCGCAGAGATCCTGTGTCCCGGAGGTGCAGCATGTCGACGCCGCTCAAAGGCCCCATCCTGTCATCACTTGTACTGGCCTTGCTTGGCTGGGAAGCAACCAGCGAGGCGGCTGTGCAGTGCCAGCGCACCCTGGTCGCCAACGTGGTGGCACTGGATCAGCCACTGATGTTCAACCGCCTTGGCGCGCAAAACGCCAACGGCATGATGTTTGCCCTTCGTGAGGATGTGGTGGACGACAAGCAGGTCCCCCTCAGCAAGGGCGGGGCCGCAGTACCGGGCAAGGTCACCCTGCGCCCGGACAAGCGCCCGCGGCCTATCGTGCTGCGTGTGGCTGCCGGTGACTGCCTGACGGTCAACCTAACCAACCTGCTGGATTACAAGGCGAACCCCAACAAACACGGTATCGAGGCCGAAGTGCCCGAGGGTGAGGCAGAGGCGCCGGAGGTTGAAAACGAAGGCGGCGAAGGCTTTGTCGCCGACGAACAGGTCGCCGAGCGCATGGTCGGCTTCCAGGTCAACGGTATGCAGGCGGTGAACAGCATTGCCGATATTTCCGCCTATACCGGGCGCAACGGCAACTTCTTCGTCAGCCCCGGCAGCACCCGCAGCTACACCTTGTATGCCGAGCGCGAAGGCGCCTTTGCCGCCACCAGCAAAGCCGCTACGTTCGGCGGCGAGGGCACGGCGGGCAACGTCTCCAATGGCCTGTTCGGCCAGGTGGTAGTGGTGCCCAAACTGGGCCGTACCTACCGCAATACCCTCACCGAAGAAGAAATGCGCCTGGCCACCACCGGTCGAACTGCCACCGGCCAGCCCGTGATCGACTACGAAGCCCGTTATCCGCACGTCGAGCCGTGGATCGCCGAAGGCAAGGCCGGCAAACCGATCATTGCCATGGTCAACGGCAACGAGATCATCAGCAGCGAGACCGATGCCATCGTCATGGGGCCCAACCCCGACGGCAGCTTCCCCGGCGCCACTTACCCGCTGGAAAGCACGGGCAAACGCAACCCGGCGCTGCCCAACCGACTGGAGGCGTTCCGTGATTTCGCCTCGCAGTTCGCCGACGAGGTTGCCGGTACCCAGGCCTTCCCTGGCTACTGGGCCGACCCGGTGATGGGCCATGTGCTGGAGCCTACGCGCGATGCGTTCATGATCAATTACGGTTCTGGTGGCATGGGCGCCGAAGTGGTGGCAAACCGCTTGGGGGTGGGCCCGATGCACGACTGCCTGTCGTGTGCCTATGAAGAGTTCTTCCTCAGCGCCCACACGGTCGGTGATATAGGCACCCTGGTGGATGTACCGGCCAACGTCGGCCTGGAACACATCCGCCCGGGCGAAGTGCCGCCGGCCAGTGCCGTCGGGGTCAAGGCCAGCATGGCCCTTTACCCCTCAGAGCCTGCCAACGTGCACCACAGCTATATCGGTGACTTCACCAAGTTCCGCAACACCCACAACGGGCACGAGCAGCACATCTTCCACTTGCACGGCCATCAGTGGCTGTTCAACCCCAATGACGACAACTCCGACTACATCGATGCCCAAGGCATCGGCGCTGGCGTCGGCTACACCTACGAAATCGCCAACGGCGGTTCGGGCAACCGCAACCGTGTTGCCGGCGATGCCATTTACCACTGTCACTTCTACCCGCACTTCGCCCAAGGCATGTGGGCCATGTGGCGGGTACATGACGTGTTCGAAGAAGGCACGCGGCTGGAGGTAAGCGGGGAGGGCGAGAATGGCTTCCACAGTACCCCGTTCGCACTGCGGAGCGGTAAGCCGGCCTTTGGCGCCCGAGCCCTGCCCGATGGCGAGATCATTGCCGGTACGCCTATTCCGGCCATCGTGCCGCTGCCCGGCAAGGCCATGCCGCCCATGCCCGGCAAAGTCGTGGTCGTGCCCAAGCTCTCCGAAACGTTGGTTGCCGTCAACGATGATGACCACGAAGACGATGACGAGCCTGCCGGCGAGGCGCCAGTGCGCAAGGCCGTGGGCTCGCTGGCGCTGGTCGACCGCACCGAGGCCAACCGAAATGCCGACGGCACGTTGAAAAACCCAGGCTACCCGTTCTGGATCGGTGGCATGGAAAGCAGCGTCGGCAATCGCCCGCCAACCCCGCCCCTGGACATGCTCGACCCGGCCCTGGCCCGGCAACTGAAAGACAGTGGTAAAGCCCTGTGGGCCAACCTGGACGCGAACCAGGTCGATGGCTGGGACGGCGGCCTTGGCCGCCATGCACTGGACGGTGTGTCCGCCGGTGGCGTAGCGGATACCACCACAACCAAACTGGACTTCACCAAGGTCGTGCACAAGGCCAAGCCCATCTACCTGCCGGAAGAGGGCACCGATGTGGAGCAGGCAGCCATGCAGTTCCACGCCATGGGTGAACACCCCAGCTATGCACTGATCCCCGGTAACCAGCCAGTGGCCAAGGCGTTCCGCACCAACGGCGCCTTGCCGACTGCGGGTGCGCCGTACTACGAGCCCTGCATGGATGACCGTGGAAAACGCCTGACGCAGTCCTCCGGGGTCGGTGAGTTCAACAGTGGAGAGAGCCTGACGGGTGTGAACTTCCGTGGCGCCTCGGCCTTCACTGCCGACCGCCCACGCATCTACAAAGGGGCCAACATCCAGTTCGACGCGGTGTACAACAAAGTGGGCTACCACTTCCCGCAGGCACGCATCATCGCCCTGTGGGAGGACGCCTGGCCGGTCATTACCAAGCAGCGCCCGCCAGAGCCGCTGGTGATGCGCATGAACACCTTCGACTGCGCGATGTACCAGCACACCAACCTGATCCCGAACATCTATGAGATGGACGATTACCAGGTGCGCACCCCGACCGACGTGATCGGCCAGCACATCCACCTGCCCAAATGGGACCTGACCGCCGCCGACGGTTCGGCCAACGGCTGGAACTACGAAGACGGCATTCTTTCGCCCGGTAGCGTGGTCGAGCGCGTGCATGCCATTCGTACTTATAACGGTTGCACCGAAGGGGATAGTCGCGATGGCACTGCCGCCTGCCCGATAGCCATGCAGCACCCGTACTTCGGCCGCTTTGGCCGCGCCGACTGGCTGGGCGCACGTACAGCCATGCAGCGCTGGTTCGCCGACCCGCTGGTGAACGTGCATAACGTCGACCGTGGCCTGGGCACCATCTTCACCCATGACCACCTTGGCCCATCGACCCACCAGCAAGTGGGCCTGTATGCCACCGTGCTGGCCGAACCGGCCGGCTCCACCTGGTACCACGCCGAAACCGGCGAGCAGCTGTACAACCCGGCCACGCGCCAGGACGGCGGCCCGACCTCGTGGCAGGCGGTGATCCAGACCGGCGACCACGATGGCGACGGCAAGAACGACAGCTACCGCGAGTTCTTCCTGGAGTACAGCGACTTCCAGCATGCCTATGAAGCCGGCGTGTACGTTGGTGCCGGGCCGGACGGCATTCCCAATGCCCAGTCGTACCCGGCCACAGCCGACAGCTTCCGCTATGCCATCAACCCGCCCGTGCGTGGCAAGGCGTCGAGCCTGCTTGAGGCCATCGTCGAGGAACGTGGTGGGATCAACCCTGGCTGCCCAAGCCGGCCATGCCCGCAGGCGATCTCGGTGGATGACCCGGGGATGTTCGTCGTCAACTACCGTAACGAGCCGCTGGCCCTGCGCGTGTACGACCCGAACAAGGTCGGCCCGGACGGCAAGCGTGGCATGCAGGCCGACGGCCTGGCCGGCGACCTCAGCTATGCCCTGCAAACCCGTACCGACCGCGCTATCCCGGCGATGAACCTGTCGCCATCGGCGATCACCTCGGCAGTCGGCCCCACCGGCGGCACCACGCTGTTCCCGCCACATATCAACACGGCCGGCGCCGAGCCGGGCGACCCGTTCACCCCATTGCTGCGAACCTATTCCGGTGACAACGTGCGCCTGCGCATGCACGCCGGTGGCCACGAAGAGGAGCACAACGTCACCCTGCACGGCGTGAAATGGCTGCAGAACGGTTCTGGCTTCGGTAGCAGCTCCAACTCGGGCTGGAAGTCGTCGCAAATGATCGGCATCTCCGAGCAGCTGGGCTTCATGGCGCCGGTGTCGATGATCTCCAGTTCGGCAGCCACCAACGGCGACTACCTGTACTCGCTGGACGCCGCCCTGGAAGGCTACTGGAACGGTATCTGGGGCATCATGCGCAACTACACCGCGCAGCGTGCCGACCTGTTCCCGCTGCCCAACAACCCGCAGCCGGTGGCCATGCGCAACACCGTGAACTTCAACGGCATCTGCCCGAAAACCACGGCCAACCCCAACGGCATCGGCACCCGCACCACGGTCAAGCGCAACTACGAGATCGTCGCGGCGCTGGCCAACGACATCCTCGAAAACCGTAACGGCGTCAGCATCAATGACCCGGCGGGCATCGGCCAGCATGTCGGAGGCGCGCTCAAGGCCGACGGTGGCACCCTGGTGTTCAACAGCCGCAGAACCGCCATCCCGCTGGTCAGTGGGGTAGACCCTGAAGATGGGGCGACCTTCACCATCGGTGGCCACAGTGCGCCGCTGCATGACCCGACCGCGATCCTGTACGTGCGCAAGGCTGACCTCGATGCCACCACCGGCAAGCTCAAGCCGGGTGTTCCGGTAGAGCCCCTGGTACTGCGCGCCAATGCCGGCGACTGCATCAGCATCACCCTGGAGAACCGCTTGCCACTGGTGATGCCAGACCTGTCGAGCACTGCAGTGATGCACAACGTGGTCAAGCGTGACCGCTTCGACAGCGAAGGCTCCACCGCCTTTGCCAACAACCTGATGCGGCCGTCCAGCCACGTGGGCCTGCATGCGCAGCTGCTGGCCTACGACATCACCAAGTCCGACGGTGCCAACGTTGGCCTGAACCCGGTGCAGACCGTGCCACCGCGTGCCGGCACCAGCGGCGCTTACCCTACCAAGGAGTACCAGTACTACGCCGGCCACCTGGAGCGTGAAGGCAAACCGGTGTCGCAACTGGGCCGCACAGTGGACAACATCAAGACCACGCCTATCGAGTTCGGTGGCCTCAACCTGACCCCGTCAGACTTCATCAAACAGCCGCAGAAAGGTCTGGTGGGTGCCATGAGCATCCTGCCGCAAACCGCCACCTGGACCGAGGATACTGCTACCCGTACCCAGGCCACGGTGAAGGTCAGTGGCCAGCCGGACTACCGCGACTTTGTCACGGTGTGGCAGCGCGCACTGAACATGCGCTGGGCCGACGGTCGTCCGGTAGAAGGTATCAATGTCGAAGGCAACGGCGCTGCCGGTGACCCGCAAGACAACGGCAACATGGCGGTCAACTACAAGACCGAACCGTTGTGGCTGCGCTTCGGCATGGCGCCCGACTCGCCATTCGGCCGCGCCAATGGCCTGGGCTTTGGTGATGTACCCAACGCCCACATGGCCTACGCCAACGCCCTGGTCGGTGGCGACCCGCAAACCCCGGTGCTGTACGCCAAGCCTGGGCAACCGGTGCGCAACCATATCGTGATGCCCAGTGGTGGCAGCCGCGGCATGGTCTACCAACTGGACGGGCACGTATGGCCACTGCACAACTACCAGGCCGAGAAGAGCGATGCGGACGGTTACCCGATGAGCATGCCCGGTATCGGTTCGGTGCGCTTTGGCTACAACCCGATGGCCATGTACATCGGCGCGCAGGAAAGCGTACTGCCAGCGGCGCACTTCAGCTTCATGCTGCCGAGTGCCGGCGGTGCCAACGCGGTGGCGGGTGACTACCTGTTCCGCGACTACGCCGCCTACGGCAACCTCTCGGGGCTGTGGGGGATCTTGCGGGTGACCAACGAAGCGCCGCCGGCAACGGCCCCGGCGCAGTGACGGAAGGGGAACGCGAGCATGAACAAAAAGACTCGCCCTGCTTACCTGGGGGTAGTGTTGGGGGTAGCGCTGATCGGCCTGGGCGTGGCGTACGAAAAGCTATGGTGCGACCCGCGCGAGCTGTTGCAGGAACGGGCCAATCCGCAGGCCTTGCACCGGCTTAGCCGGGACGGCGTGACCGTGGAGTTCGAGGCCCGGCCATTGGCCGGAGGGGAACTGAAGGAGGGCGATTTCGCCAATATCCGCTTCAAGCTCAGCGACCAGACCAGTGGTCAACCGCTGTCGGGCATGGCCCCGGGGGCCTGGATCGACCCTGTGCAGTCGGCCCCGGCGGGGGACCGCGAGCAGAGCTGCAAGGCGCGGGTTGCGCTGTTTCTCAAGAGCAGCATCGGGGCCCGGCCGCTGCTCGACCTGAACAGCTACTTCTTGCTGATGTTGAACAATGACGCCAGCCTCACCGTGATCGACCCGACGGTGTCGGTGGGGGGCGTGACCAGCACCATGGCCCGCATCGAGCTGCCAGGCCGGCCCATGGACTGGGCGGCCATCAGCGATGACAAGCAGGTTTTCGTATCGATACCAGAGCGGGGCAAGGTTTCGGTGATCGATACCGAGACCTTCACCCGCGTGGCCGACCTGGATGCCGGTGACCAGCCGCTGCGCGTGGCCCTGCAGCCGGACCAGCTTCGGCTGTGGGTCGGCAACAACAGCAGCGACCCGGCCAAAGGCGGGGTAACAGTGATCGACGTGCCGGGGCGCAGCGTCCTGAAACACTTCAACACCGGTACCGGGCACCACGAAATCGCCTTCAGCGCCGACTCGCGCTATGCCTACGTCAGCAATCGCGACAGCGGCACCCTGAGCGTCATCGACATCCCGGAAATGCGCCTGGCCAAGACCATCAAGGTGGGCCCGCACCCGCTGTCGGTCAGCTATTCGGCGCTGTCCCAGGCCGTGTACGTGGTCGATGGCGAGGAAGGCAGCGTAAGGGTGTTCGATGCCCGCAGCCACCAGTTGCGCCACACGGTCCAGGCTGAGCAGGGCCTGGGTCCGATGCGCTTCAGTCAGGATGGCCGCTACGGCATCGTGCTCAATACTCTGGAGAACCAGGCCCTGGTCATAGACGCCAGTACCGACAAGCTGATCCACCACGTTCCGGTGGCGGCCGAACCGTACCAGCTGACGTTCACCAAAGGCTATGCCTACGTGCGGGGCCTGGCCTCACCGAGAGTGAGCATGATCAATCTGGCCAGCCTGGGAGAGGGGCGCTCGCCAATCGTGCAAAGCTTCGAGGCCGGCCCGGCAGCGCCGCGCCAGGCCGGTGACCTGCCACTGGCCCAAGGGCTGTCGGTATCACGTGATGATAATTCGGTGTTCGTGGTCAACCCGGTGGACAACAACACCTACTTCTACACCGAAGGCATGAATGCGCCGATGTCCGGCTACAACAACCGCGGCCACCAGGCCCGCGCCGCCCTCGTCGTTGACCGCAGCCTGCGGGAAGTGGCCCCCGGCGTGTATGGCTCGACGGTGAAGCTGCCCATCGCCGGCAAGTTCGATGTGGCCTTCCTGCTCAACCAGCCGCAGATCATTCACTGCTTCAGCACCGAGGTGGCTGCAGGGGCCAATGCCAGCAAACCCAAAGGCGCGCGTGCCGAGTTCATCGGCCTCGACCAGCCGCTGCCGCAGCACAGCGACTTCACCGCGCGAGTGCGGATTGTCGGTGACGACGGGCAGCCGCGCCTGGGCCTGAACGACTTGAGCCTGCGCTACTTCCTGGCGCCATCGTCGATGCCGCGCAACCTGCAGTTGCAAGAGGTGGGCGAGGGGGTCTACCAGGCGGCGCTGAACCTGCCTGAGGCCGGTGCCTGGTACCTGCATGTGCAGTCGCCCTCGTTGGGGCGCAAGTTTGCCGAAGAAAACTACACCAGCCTGCGCGTCCTGCCGGCTGCTGCAACCAACGCTTCCCAGACTGACGTGAGGAATGTGCGATGAACGCCAAGCATGCTTGCACACTGTTGGCCCTGAGTCTGGCATTTGCCAGCAACCTGGCGATGGCTCACGCCGGTCACGACCATGACGGTCACACCGGGCAACCGCCGGCGGCGCATCAGGAAAAGACCAGCGTGCGCTTTGCCGATGTTTCGCTGCTGAACCAGGACGGCATGCCGGTACGCCTGGAGAAAGACCTGGTGAGTGACCATCTGGTGGTCATGGGCTTCATTTACACCAGCTGCACCACGGTGTGCCCGGTGGTGTCGTCGATCATGGGCAAGGTCCAGCAACAGCTGGGCGGCCGGGTAGGCGAAGAGATTCGCATGGTGTCGATCAGTGTCGACCCCCAGCGTGACGACGCCAAGCGCCTGCAAAATTATGCCAAGGCATTCCAGAAAGGGCCGGGCTGGAGCTGGCTGACCGGTACCCCATACGCCATCACTGAAACCCTGAAAGGGCTGGGCAGCTTCAACGCCGACCTCAGCCAGCACCCGCCGCTGATATTGGTGGGTGACGGGCGTAGCGGGCACTGGACGCGTTACTACGGCTTCACCGACCCGGCTGTATTGATCGAGGAAATCAACCGCCTCAGTGCCCGCCGGGTACATGCCAAGAGCACCGCCATTGCCGACCACAACGAGGTGCAACCATGAGCACTGCAAGCACCCACCGCGCTGGCATGCGTGCTTTCGACTGGCTGGTGCTGGGTGGCTGCCTGTGGATCCTCACGTCGGTGGCGTTCGCCCACGAAGGCCATGCTCCGCAACCCCCCGAGCCGCAGCCGGCACCGCAGGCGATGGCCAGTGGTGGCGGCACCCGCGATGCCAGGACCTGGTTCACCGACACCCTGCTGAAGGACCAGAATGGCCGCGAGCTGCGCTTTTACAGTGACGTGCTCAAGGACAAGGTGGTGATGCTCAACGTGATCTTCACCCACTGCACTGATGCCTGCCCGCTGATCACCCGCAAGCTGCGCGAGGTGCGCGAGGCCATGGGGCCAGTGCTGGCCGGCCAGGTGACCTTCGTGTCGATCAGCAGTGACCCGCTGAACGACACCCCCGAGGTGCTGAAGGCGTTCGCCGCCAAGCAGGGGGTGGATGGGCCTAACTGGTTGTTCCTGACTGGCGACAAGCCCAGCGTCGACCTGGTGCTTGGCCGTATAGGGCAGTTCCTGCCGAGTCCCGAGCAGCATTCGACGCAGCTGATTGCCGGTGATGTTGCAGGTAAACGCTGGAGCAAGATTCGCCCGGATGCACCGCCAGCGGCCATTGCCCAGCGCATGCAGCTGCTGACCCAGCCGCTGGCCGGTCGGTGAGTATCATGGGCCGCCTGGGGAATTGGCCTCTGTGGCATCAGCTTTTGCGGGCGCGCCCTTGCGTCGCGAAAGGGCTTGCGATATGGCTCACATGCGCGCTTGGCATGGCATCTCCGACCTCAGCCTTGGCGCTGGACCTGACCGACCACGAACAAGCCGGCAAACGCCTTTACCGCGAGGGCGTTTCCAGTAGCGATGCTCAATTGCAAGCCCGGGTAGGCGCCAGCGACATCACAGTCCCCGCCAGCGTGCTGCCTTGCGCCAGTTGCCACGGCAACGACGGCCGTGGCCGAGCCGAAGGCGGTGTGCGCCCCCCCGGCCTCGACTGGCAACGCCTGGCACTCGGCCAGGGCATGCGTGAGGCCAACGGCCGTCGTTACCCGGCCTATACCGACAGCAGCCTGGCGCGGGCCATCCAGCAGGGCATCGACCCGGCAGGCAATCGCCTGGACCCGGCCATGCCACGCTTCGAACTGACCTTGGCCGACCAGCGCAACCTCACCGCCTATCTCAAGCGCTTGGCCCAAGAACGCGACCCTGGTGTGGAGGAGGGCGTGCTGCGCCTTGGCACCCTGCTGCCCGCGAGCGGTCCGCTGGGCGAAGCCGGGCAGGTAGTGCGTGCCGTGCTGGAAGACGGCGTGGATCAACTCAATCAGCAAGGCGGCATTCACGGGCGGCGCCTGGAACTGGTCGTGCTTGACCCAGGTGCCGACCCGGTCAGTGCCGAACGCGCCTTGCAACAATTGCTCGAGCAAAAGCGGGTGTTTGCCCTGATCGCGCCATTGGCGCCCATGCTCGACCAGCGCCTGACGACCTTGCTGGCGCCACAGAACGTGCCGATGGTCGGCAGCACCCCGCGCAGCGGCGGCAGCGAACAGATCTTCGACCCGCTACCCGGCTTGCCCGAGCAGTTGCTGAGCCTGGCAGAGCATGCCCGTGGAGCGCTGGGCCTGGCCCCGGATGAGTTACGTGTAGTGTTTGCCGGTAACGAGCACGCAGCCTTGGCCGAGCAGGTACGCGAGCTTTTACGACAGCAGGGCTGGGCGCCACCCGCTATCCAGGCTTTCGACGGCCAGGCCGTGGACGGGCAGGGCATCGTCTTTCTTGGCCGCGCCCAGGCCTTTGCCGAGTTGGCCACGGCGTTGCAGGTGGCCGGCCGCGAGCCTTACCTGTTTGCCGCCTCCAGTCAGGTGGCCGGCGCTGTGGCGCGTTTGCCGGCGCAGTGGTCGCAACGGCTGTTTCTGGCCTATCCCTACGTGCCAGAGGACTGGACCGAGCAAGGCATGGCTGCGCTTACCGGGCTGCAGCAGCGTCAGGGCCTGGACCCGCGCCAGGCGTCATTGCAGGTCAATACGCTGTGCGCATTGCGCCTGCTGAGCGAAGCGCTGAAGCAGATTGGTCGTGATGCCAGTCGCGAGCAACTGATTGCTGCGCTCGAAGGCCTGCACGATGTGCCCACCGGCCTGACCCCGGCACTGGGCTTTGGCCCTGGTCGCCGCCAGGGCATGGCAGGTGCCCACGTGGTGGCCGTGACCCTGCCCGGGCCGCGCTTTACTGCGGTCACCCCCTACCGGCCAGTGCCGGTCAGCCCTTGAGCGGAGGTTGTCATGCGTATCGTATGGTTGTGCCTGTTGTTGGTGCTGACCAGGGCGAGCTGGGCCGATGTGCCGGCGGCGCGAGTCAATGGTGTCGAGATCGGGTTGATGCGCCTGGAGCGCTACTTCAGCGAGTACCTGGACGCCCAGGGTCGGGCGGTGACCAGCATCCGCAACCCAGGCCTGTACAAACGCCTGCGTGACCAAGCGCTGGACGAGCTGATCGACAAGGAGCTGTTGTGGCAGGAAGCGCAACGCCAAGGCATAGCCATCAGCGATGAACAAGTGTCGGCGCAGATTGGCGAGGTGGAAGCGGCATTTGGCAGCCCGGCGTTATTCGAAAGGCGGCTGGCAGAGGCAGGCTTCGATAGGGCACAGTACACTGAATACACCCGGCATGAGATGGCGGCCCAGCAGGTGTACGCCCAGCTCAGCGCAGTCGACGCGCCGAGCCAGGGCGAAGTGGAGGCATTCTATGATGCCAACCAGGAGAGACTGCAAGGAGCGCAGAACCAAAGTGATAATCCATCGGTCATACGCGAACAGGGCCTGGCGTTGGCCAGGGCAACGCTCATCGGTCAGCGGGAGGCGCAGGCGCGCCAATCCGTGCGCCAACGTTTGCGCGAGTCCGCTAAAGTGGAGATCGCCAACTGAGACCGTTGAGGGCGCTTGCCCCAATCCTGGGGAATTAAGACTTGGCAATGTGCCATCATTTTCCCCGCTTGTGGGGAACGGGTGGGGTGCGCCTGCTCTGCGTATGTCGGTTACTGGCCGGCACCCTAGTAAAATCAGTGGCTTACAGTGGTGCAACATGACTATTCACGCCTGGCACGAAGCCTGCTCAAGTCTCTACAAGGGCGTACTTCGCAGACCGGGGAACCGGGCAGTATTTGGGAGTCGACCTTGGTGAACAGAGTATTGGTAGTCGATGACGAACAGACTCTTGCGCAGAACCTGCAAGCGTACCTGCAGGCGCAAGGCCTGGAAGTTCATGTTGCCCACGACGGTGCCAGTGGTATCGAACAGGCTGAAAGCCTGGCACCGCAAGTAGTTGTGCTGGATTACCGCCTGCCCGACATGGAAGGTTTTCAGGTTCTGGAGGCTGTACGCAAGAACAGGCAATGCCACTTCGTGCTGATCACCGCCCACCCCACCGTCGAGGTGCGTGAGCGGGCCGCCGAACTCGGTGTGAGTCACGTCCTGTTCAAGCCGTTCCCACTGATGGAACTGGCGCGTGCGATCTTCGACCTGCTGGGCATCGAGCGCCGGCGCAGGGCCACGGACAACCCGGCCGAAGGGTTCGTCGAACGACGCCAGAACAGGAACGAATCGTTCCCCCTGCAGTTGTACGATGGAAGCTGGGTGTTGGCCGACCGCCGCCGTAATGGCGCCAAGCCACCAGAGCCCGACGACGATCAACTGCTCACAGGGGAATAGCGGCGCCCGCACCCCTGGTAGAGCCAGCCTGCGACGCGCCCCTGAGCGGAGTCGCAGGCCATGCCAGAAGCATTCGATGCAACCCCGGAATCTGCAAAGCCTGCACCGACGTCTTCGCGGGCATGCCCGCTCCCACAGGATGTATGCAGCCCACAGACCTGTGATGTACCTGTGGGAGCGGGTATGCCCGCGAAGAACCCAGCAAAAATTTCCGCCTACCCCCGCGAACTGCTGGCCCAGGCCCGTCTGCAAGCCACTGACGAGCGGCTGCTCGACTGCCTGGAACGCCTGGCCTGCGACACCCCCGACACCTTCACCCAGCGCCTGGGCCTGACCCTGCATTACCCGGTACTCGACAGCCACAGCCTGCTGGCCAGCACCCCACGCTTCGACAAGCTGGCCTTGGCCCAGTGCATCAAGCGCGAATGTGTGCTGATCGAGCAAGGCGGCCAACTGCTGGGCGTGTTCGCCGACCCCTTCGACCACGCCCGCCTGGCCTGGATCGACGACGTACTGCAAGGCGCGCCGCTTTACCTCGCCCACGCCGCCGACCTGGCCACCTTTCTGGCACGTCATGAAGAAAGCTTCCACGCTGTCGATGCCCTTGGCCACGACGCCGAAGCCAGCAGCGAAAGCGACCCACTGCAACGCCTGTCGCTGGCCAGTATCAGCGAAGACCAGAGCCGCGTGGTCAAGCTGGTCAACTCCACCCTGTACGACGCCCTCAAGCTGCACGCCAGCGACATCCACCTGGGCATGACCGGCCAGGGCCTGACCATCAAGTACCGTATCGACGGCGTGCTCAACGGTGCTGGCAAGGCCAGTGGCAGCGCCTTCGCCGACCAGGTGATCTCGCGCATCAAGGTCATGGCCGAGCTGGACATCGGCGAAAAACGCGTGCCCCAGGACGGCCGCTTCAAGGTGGCCGTGGGCGACCGGCAAATCGACTTCCGGGTGTCGATCATGCCTAGCATCTTCGGTGAAGATGCCGTGCTGCGGGTGCTCGACAAGCAGGACTTGTCCGACCGGGTCAGCGGCGTGCAGCTGCAAGCCTTGGGCTTTGCCGACGAGACCTTGCGCGCCCTGCGCCGGTTGGCTGCAGAACCCTACGGCATGATCCTGGTCACCGGCCCTACAGGCAGCGGCAAGACCACCACCCTGTACGCCATGATCAGCGAGATCAACCATGGCGTGGACAAGATCATCACCATCGAGGACCCGGTCGAGTATCAACTGCCCGGCGTGCTGCAGATCCCGGTCAACGAGAAGAAGGGCCTGACCTTCGCCCGCGGCCTGCGCTCGATCCTGCGTCACGACCCGGACAAGATCCTGGTCGGCGAAATCCGTGACCCTGACACCGCCCAGATTGCCGTGCAATCGGCGCTTACTGGCCACCTGGTGTTCACCACCATCCACGCCAACAACGTGTTCGACGTGATTGGCCGCTTCAGCCAGATGCAGGTCGACCCCTACAGCTTCGTTTCCGCGCTCAACGCGGTGCTGGCCCAGCGCCTGATACGCCTGGCCTGCCCGCACTGCGCCACGCCCTGCGAACACGATGACGACACCCTGTATGGCTCAGGCCTGACCCGCGAGGGTGTGGCCGGCTGGACGTTCGTCCGCGTCAAGGGTTGCGGCCAGTGCCGTGGCAGTGGCTACCGCGGCCGCAGTGCGATTGCCGAACTGCTGCACCTGGATGACGACCTGCGGCAAATGATCGTCGAGCGCCGCCCGCTGGCGCAGATCAAGACGCTTGCCTGCCAGCGCGGCCTGCGCCTGCTGCGGGCCTCGGCCCTGGACCTGGTCCGCGATGGCCGCACCACCCTTGAGGAGATCAACCGTGTCACATTCATCTGACCGTTACTGCGCCGTAGTGGGCGCCGAGGGTGTCGGCCTGGGTCGCTGGCACAAGAACCACCACCAATGGCTGGGCAGCCGCGCGTTCAGCAGCGACGCCACCCAACCGGCCTGGGATGCTGCCGTCGACGGGCTGGCAGCGCTGCTGGCCGAGCATGCGGTACGGGGTGCCCAGTTGCGGGTGCTGCTGTCCGCCCGCTACAGCCGCTTCTGCCTGGTGCCCTGGAGTGACGCCATTGGCCACCCTCGCGAGCTGGACGCCTATGCCCGCGCTTGCTTCGAAAACCTCTACGGGCAGCCGTTGGACGACTGGCGCATCGTGCTGTCACCCGAGCCTGCCGGTGCGGCCCGCATCGCCACGGCACTGCCCGAAGCCTTGCTGCAACGGCTGCAGGCACTGGGCCAGGAAAGCCGCCTGAGCCTGCGCTCGGTGCAGCCGTACCTGATGGCTGCCTACAACCGCTGCTGTTCACAGCTGGAGCAGGGTGACTTCCTGTTCGTGCTGGCCGAGCCGCGCCGCAGTGTATTGCTGCTGGCCGCCGGTGGTGCCTGGCAGCAAGTGCTGGCACAAGGCTGCGCTGACAGCGACCAGGCCCTGCAAGCACTGATCGAGCGTACCTGTGAGCTGTACGGCGAGCACCTGCCACGGGTGTACCTGCATGCCCCGGGTCGCTGCGACATGCCGCAGCTGGCGGCCGTGCAACTGTGCCAGCCAGCCAGTGAAGCCGACCCGCTGTGCGCCATGTGGCGGGCGGTGGCCTGACATGCGCCGCCTCGACCTGGAATTCCAGCCACGGCGCAGCGGACCGCTGGTTTGGTCGCTGCTCGTCCTTGCCAGCGCCATGGTCGCCGGCCTGGTGCTGCTGCAGCAAAGCTTGCAGACCGAGCAAGTGGCACTGGAAGCCAGCGTCCATAGCCTGGAACTGCAACTGGGTCGCCGCCCGGCCAGCGCGGAACCCAGGAACAGCGCTGCCAGCCGGGAGCAGGCTGAGCGCCTGGCACAGATGCGCAGTGTGTCGCAGCAACTGCAGCGCCCTTGGCAGCAACTGTTCGCCATGCTTGAAGCCATGCCGCAGGACGACGTCGCGCTGCTTGGTCTGACGCCGGATGCGCGCAAGGGCCAGGTGCGGATCACTGCCGAGGCGCGCAACCTCGAAGCGATGCTGCAGTACCACCAGCGGCTGGAAGCCAGCGACGAGCTCAGCGACGTGTCGTTGCTCAACCACGAGGTGCTCGCTGCGCGGCCCGAGCACCCGGTGCGCTTCACCCTCACTGCCACCTGGGAGACCGGCCATGCGCGCCCTTGAATCGTTCAGCAGCCTGATCCTCCATGAGCGCCTGCGCGTTGTCGGCCCGGTAGGCCTGGCTGCGGTCGCCGTAGGTCTGCTGGCCATTGGTGTGGGGTGTGCCGGTGTGCTGCCGCAATGGCAAAGCGTACGCGAACTACGCGCCACCGAAGCGCAGGCCAGCGTACAGGTAGGGCGTGTCAAGCGGGGTGAGCTGAAGATTGCGGCCCAGCCAGAGCAGCAGGCCCTCGACAGCCTGCGCCAGCAACTGCCCGGGCAGCCCCAGGCCAGCGAACTGATCGAGCGTCTGTACCGCCTGGCCAGCGCCGAGCGCATCAGCTTGGCCCGTGGTGAATACGCGTTGGGCATCGATCCCAAGACCGAGCTGGCCCGCTATCAGATCGTGCTGCCTGTGCGCGGCAGCTACCCGCAGATTCGCGGCTTTATCAAAGGCCTGCTCAAGCAACTGCCGACCCTGGTGCTGGAAGACCTTGAGCTGCAACGCAAACGCATCGGCGACAGCGAGCTCAATGCCCGCCTGCGCATGACCCTTTACCTGTCGAGGTCGTGATGAACACACAACGTGCAGTCATCTGGGCCGGATTCCTCGGCGTGAGTGCGGCGCTGGCCTGGGCACCGGACCATTGGTTTGGCCAGGACGACGGCGTCGCGGCCTTCGCGGGTAAACCCGCTCCTGCAACAGAAAGCGCTGCGCCCATTGTGGGAGCGGGCTTGCCCGCGAAAGGGCCGGAGCAGGCTTCCCGCGACCTGTTCCCAACCCAGCAATGGACCCAACCCAAAGCCCTGGCCACGGTCATCGAACAGCCCGTGGTCGTCGCGCCAGTACTGGCACCCGCTCCGACCGCCCCAGCCCTGCCATTTGAATTCATCGGCCGCATGGGTGACCGCGACGACCTGCAGGTCTTCCTGCAGAGCGGCGAAAAACTCTACGTCGTGCGCCAAGGCGACGTGATCGAAGACACCTATCGCCTCGATCGGGTATCGGCCAGCGAGCTGAACCTGGTCTACCTGCCTTTGCACCAGTCGCAGACCTTGTCTGTCGGGAGCGCACCATGATGTCGTCAAAGCTGTGCAAGCCTGCTCCGTTTCTGCTCGTTGCGCTGTGCGTGGCCATTGCCGGTTGCGGCTCCAGCGCGGTACGCAAGGACAGCGATCAATTGATGAAGGAGGGCCAGTACGAAGCCGGCATCGCCCGCCTGGAAGAGGCGTTGCGCGACGACCCGCGTGACACAGAGCTGAACATCGCCCTGGCCCACAGCCGCCAGGCGGCTGTCGAGGCCCTGATTACCCAGGCCGACAGTGACCGCGTCCGCCACGACTTCGCCAACGCCCGCATGGGCTATGGCCGGGTGCTCACCCTGGAGCCGAACAACCGCCGTGCCCAGGAAGGCATTCGCCAGCTGGAGCTGATCCGCACTCTGGACGAACGCGTCGCGCTTGGCCAGGCAGCGCTGCGCCAGGGCGACCTGTTCGGTGCCGAACGCTACATGCGCGAAGTATTGCGTCTGGACCCGCAGAACCAGAAGGGCATGACCTTGCGCAGCGACATCGAAAACGTGCAGGCACGCACCGCGCAGCCGTACCCGCAATTGCGCAGCAAGCTCGAGCGGCCGGTAACCCTGGAGTTTCGCGATGCCAACCTGAAGACCATCTTCGAAGTGCTGTCGCAGGTGGCCGGCATCAACTTCATCTTCGACAAGGACCTGCGCCCGGACATGAAGGCCACCATCTTCGTGCGCGAGGTGCGCATCGAGGACGCGATAGCGCTGCTGCTGGAGCAAAACCAGCTGCGCCAGAAGATCGTCAACGACAACACCGTGATGGTCTACCCCGACTCGCCGCAGAAGACCAAGGACTACCAGGAACTGGTCATGCGCACCTTCTACCTGACCAGCATCGATGCCAACACCGCGCTGAACATGGTCAAGACCATGCTCAAGACCCGCGACGTGTTCGTTGACGAGCGCCTCAACACCCTGACCATGCGCGACACCCCGGACGCCGTGCGCATGGCCGAGAAGCTGCTGCAATCGCAGGACCAGTCCAACCCCGAGGTGGTGCTGGAGGTGGAAGTGATGGAAGTGGCCACCTCGCGCATCCTTGACCTCGGCCTGCAATGGCCCAACACCTTCGGTGTGCTGAGCAACGACGGCAAACCGGTCAGTGTGCTCGACCAACTGAGGGGCATCGACTCCAGCCGCATCAGCATTTCGCCGTCCCCGCAGGCCAAGATCAACGCCCAGGACAAAGACATCAACACCCTGGCCAGCCCGGTGATCCGCGTCAGCAACCGCGAACAGGCGCGCATCCACATCGGCCAGCGGGTACCGATCATCAGCGCCACCTCGGTGCCGTCGACTCAAGGCCCGGTCATTACCGAGAGCGTCACCTACCTGGACGTCGGCCTGAAGCTTGAGGTGCAGCCCACCGTGCACCTGAACAACGAAGTGGCAATCAAGGTTGCGCTTGAGGTGAGTAATGCCACGCCGCTGGAAGCCACGCGTCAGGGCACCATTCCGGTTCAGGTCGACACCCGCAACGCGCAGACCAGCCTGCGCCTGCATGATGGCGAAACCCAGGTGCTGGCAGGCCTGGTGCGCAACGACCACAACGCCAGCGGCAACAAGATCCCCGGCCTTGGCGACATCCCTGGCCTGGGCCGGCTGTTTGGCAGCAACAAGGACGACATGAGCAAGAGTGAGCTGGTGCTGGCGATCACCCCGCGTATCGTGCGCAACCTGCCGTACCAGAGCCCGTCGGACATGGAGTTTCCCACTGGCACCGAGTCGGCCATGCAGGTGCGCCAGATGGCGCCACTGGCGCCGATGGACATGCCCGGTAACGCGCCGGCCACTGATGCACCGGTCGTGGACAGCCAGATGGCGGTCGTCCCGACCAACGGGAGCCCACGGCCATGAAAGCCCGGCGCCGCATGCACGGCTTCAGCCTGATCGAGGTGGTGCTGACCCTGGCACTGCTCGGGCTGCTCGCCAGCATGGCCGCGCCGCTGACCGAAACCGTGGTACGCCGCGGCAAGGAGCAGCAACTGCGCGAGGCGCTGTACCAGATTCGCGACGCCATCGATGCCTACAAGCGGGCCTTCGACGCCGGCTACATCGAGAAGCGCGTGGATAGCAGTGGCTATCCGCCGAACCTGCAGGTGCTGGTAGAGGGCGTGCGCGATGTGCGCAGTGCCAAAGGCGCCAAGTTCTACTTCCTGCGGCGCATCCCGCACGACCCGCTGGTGGCGGCAAAGGATGAAGACGAAGGCGGCTGGGGGCTGCGCGCCTACGACAGCAGCCCAGACAACCCGCGCGAAGGCGAAGACGTGTTCGACGTGTATTCCAGGGCCCGCGGCAAAGGCCTGAACAACATCCCTTACGGGCAATGGTGACAGCCATGAAACGCAGCAAAGGCTTCACCCTGATCGAACTGCTGGTGGTGATGGCGATCATCGCCACGCTGATGACCATTGCCATGCCGCGCTACTTCAACAGCCTGGAAAGCTCGCGCGAGGCCACCCTGCGTCAAAGCCTGGCAGTGCTGCGCGAGGCGCTGGACCACTACTACGGTGACACCGGCCATTACCCCGATTCACTGGAACAGCTGGTGGAACAGCGCTACCTGCGCAACACGCCGGTCGACCCGATCACCGAGCGCAACGATGCCTGGCAGCTGGTGCCACCGCCCGAGGGCGTGGCCGGCGGCGTGGCCGATATCAAGAGCGGTGCCACAGGGAGGGCGCGTGATGGCAGCCTCTTCGCTGAATGGTAAGGCCAGTGGCGGCTTCACCTACCTGGGTGTGCTGCTGCTGATTGCGGTCAGCAGCGTGGCCCTGGCCGCCACCGGCACGATCTGGGCGAGCGCCGCCCAGCGCGACCGCGAACGCCAGTTGCTGTGGGTTGGCGGCCAGTATGCCCAGGCCTTGCGCAGCTACTACCGCGCCTCGCCAGGGCTGGCCCAGTACCCCCAGGAACTGACCGACCTGCTACAGGACAACCGCTTCCCGCAGGCCAAACGGCACATCCGCAGGCTTTACCCTGACCCGATCAGCAACAGCGACGAGTGGGGCCTGCTGCGCTCGATCGACGGCCGTATCACTGGCGTCTACAGCCGCTCGGACGCCACCCCTTTCAAGCGCAGTGGCTTCAGCGCCGAATGGAGCGGGTTCGAGGGGCTGGAACACTACAGCGACTGGCAGTTCGTCGCCGAGCAGGCCTTTACCGAAAGTGCACGCGGTGTGCAGATGAATGCGGGCCCGGGAGATACGCCATGAAGCGCCTGGCTGCGCTGTGCCTAGGCCTGCTGCTGATGGCAGGGGTGGCCACCTGCGCCAAGGCGGGTGCCGAAGACGAGATGCAGGGCTTTATCGTCGATAACACCATCTCGCACATCGGCCACGACTTTTACTACTACTTCGCCGACCGCCTGCGTGCCACCAGCCGCCTGGACTTCAACCTGGTGGTACGCGAACGCCCGGATGCCCGCTGGGGCAGCCTGGTGACGGTGGAGTTCGAGCGTGAAGTGGTGTACCGCCGGTTCCTGCCACCGAACACCACCGAGCTCAAAGACGAGGCCGTCGCCGCCGCCGACCTGGTCAAGCAGCAGATCATTCAACGCAAGCTGCAACGCCTGCTACAGGACACCACCGACTTGGAGAGGGACGAGCTATGAACCACCGTATTCCACGTTGCATTGCCGCCTGCCTGCTGGCCAGCGCCTGTGCTGCCCAGGCCACCGAGCTGGTGTACACCCCGGTCAACCCGGCCTTTGGCGGTAACCCGTTGAACGGCACTTGGCTGTTGAACAACGCCCAGGCGCAGAACGACTACGACGACCCGGACCTCAAGGACCGTGCCTCGGCCTTTACTGGCACCACAGCCCTTGAGCGGTTCAGCAACCAGCTGGAGTCGCGGATGTTGTCGCAGTTGCTGGACAACATCAGCAACGGCAACACCGGCAGCATGGCGACCGATGCGTTTCTCATCGACGTCATCGACGATTCCGGGGCCTTGAGCATCAAGGTCACCGATCGTGCCACAGGAGAAATTTCGATCATTGAGGTCAGCGGCCTGAACCCCTGAGAGGGAAGGGCTTTTATGTTGGGGAGAGAACACCATGAAACGTCTGCTGAGCACGCTGCTGATCCTCACCGCCCTGGGCCTGCAAAGTGGTTGCAGCCTGCGCGAACCCATGTCGGCTGAACTGGACTCGGAAACCCCGACCCTGACCCCTCGGGCCTCGACTTACTACGACCTGATCAACATGCCACGGCCCAAAGGCCGGCTGATGGCCGTGGTGTACGGCTTCCGCGACCAGACCGGGCAGTACAAGCCGACCCCGGCCAGTTCGTTCTCCACCAGCGTCACCCAGGGCGCCGCCAGCATGTTGATGGACGCACTGAGTACCAGCGGCTGGTTCGTGGTGCTGGAGCGTGAAGGGCTGCAGAACCTGCTGACCGAGCGCAAGATCATCCGTGCATCGCAGAAAAAGCCTGATGTGGCGGAAAACATCATGGGCGAGCTGCCACCGCTGCAAGCCGCCAACCTGATGCTCGAAGGCGGCATCATTGCCTACGACACCAACGTGCGTAGCGGCGGCGAGGGCGCCCGCTACCTGGGGATCGACATTTCCCGTGAGTACCGGGTGGACCAGGTCACCGTCAACCTGCGCGCCGTGGACGTGCGCACCGGGCAGGTGCTGGCCAACGTGATGACCAGCAAGACCATCTACTCGGTAGGGCGCAGTGCCGGGGTGTTCAAGTTCATCGAGTTCAAGAAGCTGCTGGAAGCCGAGGTGGGGTATACCACCAATGAACCGGCGCAGCTGTGCGTGCTGTCGGCGATCGAAGCGGCGGTGGGGCACTTGCTGGCGCAGGGGATTGAGCGGCGGCTGTGGCAGGTGGCGGGGGATGCGGGGGAAGGCACGGCGATGGTGGACAAGTTTCTGAGCCAGAATCAGCAGCCGTGATCAGGCTTGAGGGCCTCTTCGCCGGTAAACCCGCTCAAGTGCAGCGCTGGCCTCAGGCTTGGCGCGGTCCCTTGTAGGAGCGGTGTCCCGCGAAGAGGCCAGTGCGTGATCTGTTGTTGAGCAATGACCATGGGGTGGACTCGGCCAAGGCGGTGCAGCCGGTGTTTGAAGGCTTGGGTCTGTGTTTGGGTTTCGAGGTGTTGGCGATAGGGATTCGTCGCCTGTGAGATCGAGCGCCGCCCGCGCGGCGCATCGCGAGCTACGCTCGCTCCTACGTTTGTTTCGGGCCAGTCATGCCTGTGACAGGTGCGCGCGACAGCTTGGTTTGTACGACGTGATAGATGGGCCGCGCGGGCGAGGGGTGATACGCAGTATCTACAACCCCCGAAGCATCTCCCAAAACGATGCCGCCACCCCCATGATGCTCTCACCGGCAATCAACCCCGCCGCCGCGGTAATCGCAAACCGCTCCGTCACCCTCGGCCACCGGCAACTGACCAGCCAGGTCACTACGGCACCAAACCCCATCATCAGGCTGATCGATGCAGGCAGGATGAACGCCAATCCCAGCGCCGCCGTACTCGGCAGCCAGCGGGCTGCCCGTTGCGGCAACAGGCTGTCCAGTGCCCCCAGCAGTACGCCAACAGCACTCCCAGTCGCAATCGCCCAGCGCGACTCCAAGGACAGCGCCCCCGGCCCCTGGGTCAGCGTCTGCGCCACCGCTTTCCAGGTTGCCGCTGCCGGTGCCGGCCACTGTTCGGTGAGCAACAAGGCCTGCGGATCGGGAATCAGCACTCGATACACCAGCACGCCGACCACGCTACCGATGAAAATACCGACGCACTGAGCAATCAGCTGTTTGTGCGGCGTAGCGCCGATCGCCTGGCCAACCTTGAAGTCGTTCATCAGGTCGGTGGATTGCCCGGCCGCGCCACCCGCCGTGTTGGCGCTCATCAGGTTGATCGCCACTTGGCCGGGGGCGATCAGGCCAAAGCTGAGCTGCGACAGCTTGCCGATGGCGCCAATCGGTGCGATGCCAGTGGCGCCGACCACGCGCGCCGCGACCACGGCAAGGCACACGGCCAACGGAATGCTCAACAGCGCCATCCACCAGTCGATGCCAAACAATAACACCTGCAGGGTAATGATCAGCGCCGTGGACAGCAGCAGCCCCGACGCAGGCCAGGGGCTAAAACGCATCCTGGCGCGCGGCGTTCGCTGTTCAGCGGGCGATCGCCGGGGCACTTGGAACAGGCGAACCAACAATGAAGTCAGCGTCGCGCAGACCATCAGGCTCACGCCAGGCCACAACAGCCATTCCACCAGCGCGGCGAACTGCGGGCCGCTGGCGTTCGGAGCAAGCACCACCAAGGCCTGTTCGATCAACCACGGCGCCAGTCCGCCCCAGGCCAGCGCGGCGCCAATCAGTAACGTCACGCCCACGCGAATGCCGATGATGCTGCCGAAGCCGATCAGCATCAGCGAAGGGTCGACCGTGAAGGTCAGGCGCTCGAGCGCCGGCGTGGGCGCCCAGCGCGGTATCGCCCAGACGAACCCGTCTACCCATTTGACCAGTGCTGAAAGCAGCGCGGCGCTGCATAGCACCTTGATCCGCGCCATGGCTTCGCGCCCGTGGTTGTAGATCTGCTGCAGCGTTTCCAAGGTCGCCATGCCTTCGGGAAACTTCAGGCCATGGTCGCTGAGCAGGGCGGGGCGCAGGTACCAGGCGATCCAGATGCCCAGGAAGCTCACCGAGAACACCCAGGCCATCATCGGCAGCGGGTCCAGTTGGTGTCCGGTGAGCAGGGTATAGGCGGGGATCGGCGCGACCAGCCCGCCGGAGATGATGGAGGCGGCGGCAGACGCTACGGTCTGGTTGATGTTGCTTTCGTGCAACGTCCACGCGGAGCGGTTGTTGCGACGCCTTGCCAGGCCCTGCCACAGGGCGAAACCGACCAGCAAGGCGATGATCGACATGTTGAATGACCAGCCGATCTTCAGCCCTGCGTACACATTCGAGGGCGTGAGCAAGATGCCCAGCACCGTGCCGGTGAGCACCGCCCGCAGGCTCAATTCACGTTCGATGCGAACCTGGGGGAGGGCGGTTGAGGAGGCATGTCCCATGGCAATCCTTTGTCGACGTCGCAAACGCGCTCTGGACAACTGAGCCCTGCCAGCCATGAAGGTTCACTGCTGGCGCCAAAGACGAGCCTGAAGGCTGTAGCAGCCCTGCGCGTGTGCGGCTTTATCCGATGTGTTAACCAAACGTCGCTTGTGACTTGGCCTGTTGGATAATTCGGGTCTTATCTGGGCAATGCTATCTAAGTCGAAACTGGATCATGCCTGGCTTGCTTGCTGAAACAATCCGCGCACGACGTCCCTCAACCATCGATTTCCATTGTCCTGATGATAGCGGGCATGCCAATGCTGCTTGACCGTGAACCCCTCCACTTCGAACGGGCAGTCATGGACCTGTAGCCCATGCATATCGGCCAGTGTCTGCCCGATATGCCGCGGCAAGGTGCCTAGCAGATCGGTAGTCCCGATTATCATCCCTAACCCGAGAAACGCTGGCAGCTCCAGCATGATCCGCCGTTCGATCCCGGCCCGCGCCAACCCTGCTTCCAGCAGCTTCTGCCCGGTGCCGAAACTGATCTGCACATGCCCCTCGGCCCGATACCGCTCCAGGCTCATGCCATTGCTCAGGCGTGGATGCTGCGGGTTGCTCAGGCATACCCAGTCCTGTTCGAACAGCACCTGCTGATACATCCCCCCGCCCAGCCAGGGCACGAAGCCGATGGCCAGGTCCGCTTCGCCCGACTCCAGCGCGCTCTCGGTATTGCCGTCGATCCGCGCCGCCTCCAGGCGAATACCCGGCGCATGGCTGCGCAGATGGTTGAGGATGCTTGGCAGCAAGGTGATATGGCTGGCATCGCTGACACACAGGCGAAAACGCCGCTGCGCTGTGGCGGCGATGAACTGCGGCTCCCAGGCGGTCAGCCGGCGCAGCGATTCCAGCACCTCGCGGCACGGCCCTATCAGCTGATCGGCGCGGGGGGTAGGGGCCATGCCGCCCGGCGTGCGCACGAACAGCGGGTCGTTCAATTGCTCGCGCAGGCGCGCCAGCCAGATGCTGATGGTCGGCTGGCTCTGCCCTAGCTGTTCGGCGGCGCGGGTCACGCTGCGGCATTGGTAAAGCACGTCGAACAACTGCAGCAGCTTGGGTTCGGGCAGGGCCTCCAGGGTAGCCGTCATTGCGATTCTCAATAGTCGTATTGAGGCCATTGTATAGCGCAAATAACCCCTGCTGCATAAGGTGATCGCAAATCACAGGAGGTCTGCGACGTGAAAATCTGCATTCTGGGCGCCGGAGCACTGGGTTGCGCCATTGGCGCGGCCCTGAGCGAGGCAGGGCATGAAACCTGGCTGCTGAACCGCGGCCGCGCGCACGTCGAGGCGATGAACCAGCACGGGCTGCGGGTGCAGGACGAACGGGGCGAGCGCTATGTACCGGTCAACGCGGCCATTGAAGCCGAAGACGTTGGCGTGACCGATTTGGTGGTTGTGCTGGTGAAGTCGTTTCACACCGCCGAGGCCATCGCCGGCGCTGTCGCGCTGATCGGGCCGCAGACGCTGGTGCTGTCGCTGCAGAACGGTCTCGGCCACGAGGACATCCTGGCCGAGGCGGTGGGGCGTGAGCGGGTGCTGGCTGGCAAGACCTATGTCGGCGGCGTGCTGCTCGCGCCGGGCTCGATCCGTGCCGGTGTGGCCGGCAAACAGACCTTCATCGGCGAGCTCGACGGCCAGCTGACGCCGCGCGTGCAGGCCATCGCCGAAGCGTTCAACCACGCCGGGCTGGCCACCACGGTCAGCGACAACATCCTCGGCACCATGTGGGACAAGCTGCTGGTCAACGTCGCCACCGGTGCATTGAGCGGCATCACCATGCTCAGCTACGGCCAGCTGTACAGCGAGCCGCTGCTGGAAAGCACCGCCAAGGCCGCCGTGGCCGAGGCCATCGCCGTGGCCGAGCGCGCCGGCATCCGCTTGAGCCTGACCAGCCCCGAGGCTGCCTGGTCACTGGCCGCCGAAGGCCTGCCGGCGAGCTTCCGCACCTCGATGCTGCAGAGCCTGGAAAAAAACTCGATCACCGAAATCGACTTCATCAACGGCTCCGTCGTGCGCTGGGGCCAGCGCCATGGCGTGGCCACGCCGGTCAACGCGACCCTGGTGGCCTGCATCAAGGGTATCGAGCGCGCCATGGCCGATCATCAGAAGGGAGAAACCCCATGAGCCAGCCAAAAGCCTACCTCGAACACGTGGCGTTCTGGGTGCAGGACATTCAGTGGCATATCCGCTTTTTCAGCGAGGTGTGTGGCATGACCATGCGTGAAGTACAGGGTGACGTCGAGCAACCGGCGCAGTACTGGACACTCGGCGGCCTGCAGTTCATTCACCAGCCGGACTTCGCTGGCCCGGAAGGGCGCCTGGCGCATCTGGGCATCATGTGCGAAGACCTGGAAGCGGCGCTGGCCGCCGCCCAACGCTTTGGCGTCAGTGAGATGCCCCAGGGCCGCAACTGGCTGCGCCTGCCTGATGGCCTGGCGGTGGAGCTCATCCAGGCGCTGCCGGCCAAATGCGTAGCCCAGGCACTGGCCATCGACCCGCGCGCGGAGGTGCAGGCATGAGCGTGATTGAAAAGTACTGGGACGATGCCCGCGAAGGCGATGAGTGCATCAGCCCGACCTACACCGTGACCCGCGAACGCATCCTGGCCTACGCCGACCTCACCGGCGACCACACGCCGGTGCATGTCGACGAGGCTTACGCCAACGCCAGCCACTTTGGCTGCCTGGTCGCCCACGGCCTGTTCGGGCTGTCGATCGCCGACGGCCTGAAGACCCAGTGCGAGTACCGCTTCCTGCCGGGCATGTCGCTAGGCTGGACCTGGGACTTCGTGCTGCCGATCAAGGTCAACGACGTGCTCCACGTGCGCATGCGGGTGGGGGCGATGCGCCCGAGCAACAGCCGACCTGGCTGGGGCATCGTGGTGTTGCCTTCGGAGCTGATCAACCAGCACGGCGAAGTCGCGCAACGTGGCGAGCACCGGTTGATGGTGCCGCGCAGGGCTGCAGCATGAGCCAGGCATTGCCATTGGCGGGTATCCGCGTCATCGACTACAGCCACTTCCTCGCCGGTCCTTATGTGGGGCGCTGCCTGGCCGCGCTGGGTGCCGAGGTGATCAAGGTCGAACGGCCGGGTAGCGGCGACGCCGGCCGCCAGCATGCGTTCACCCTGGACGACCAGCAGAGCGGCTATTTCCTGCAACTGAACATGGGCAAGCAGGGTGTCAGCGTCAACATGAAGGACCCCCGCGGCAAGGCGTTCATGCAGCGCCTGACCGATTCGGCCGACGTGTTCATCGAGAACTACCGCCCCGGCGCCTTGGACAAGCTGGGCCTGGGCTACGCCGAGCTGTCGGCGCGCAACCCACGCCTGGTGTACTGCTCGATTTCCGCCTACGGCCACACCGGCCCGGACGCCCACCGCGCCGGATTCGGCCTGATCGCCGAGGCCAAGAGCGGGATCATGCAGATGGTTGGCGTGCCGGGTGAGGCACCGCCGCTGCTGCGTATTTCCCTGGGTGACATGTACACCGGCATCCACGCGGTGGCGGCGATCAATGCCGCGCTGCTTGGCCGGGTGAGCAGTGGCCGTGGCCAGCACATCGACATGGCGCTGTACGACACCCTGGTGTCGATGCACGAATACGCGGTGCAGTGTTACACGCTGTCCGGTGGCACTGTGTTGCCCCAACAGACCGGCCACGACATGCCCACCTCGACCCTGTACGGCGTGTTCCGCGCCGCCGACGGCGACCTGGTGATCGCTGCCCAGGTCGACGATGCCTGGCAGCGCTTCGCGGCCATGCTCGAAGCCAACGGCGGCCCGCCCGGGTTCGGCAGCGACCGCCGCTACCACAGCCTCAATGGCCGCAACGCCCACCGCGAGGCGATTTTGGCGGTGGTCCGCGACTGGGTCGGCGCGCGTCGGGTGGCCGAGATCCTCGCGTTGCTCGATGCCATCGACATCCCCAGTGCCAAGGTCCAACGCATCGACGAAGTGCTGGCCGATCCGCAGATCCAGGCACGCAACATGGTCATCGAGCAGCAGCATCCACGCTACGGCACGCTGCGCCTGCCCAACCTGCCGTTCCGCTTTTCCGACTGCGACACCACCATCCACCAAGTGGCCCCGGACCTTGGCCAGCACAACGCCGAAGTGGCCGCCGGGCTTGGCTTCAGCCCCGAAGAAATCACTGCCCTGCAGGCAGACGGTGTACTGTTCACCCATGGAGATGCACGATGAGCGACCGCTATGCAGTGATCGGCCGGCCGATCAACCACACCAAGTCCCCGCTGATTCATGGCCTGTTCGCCCAGGCCAGCAACCAGCAGCTGGAATACGGGGCTATCGAAGGCTCGCTGGAAGATTTCGAAGCCCAGGTACTGCAGTTTCGTAGCGAAGGCGGGAAGGGCATGAACATCACCGCCCCGTTCAAGCTGCGTGCCTTCGAGCTGGCCGACCAGCGCAGCGAGCGGGCGCAACTGGCACGGGCGGCAAATGCGCTGAAGTTCGAGGATGGCCGCATCGTCGCCGAGAACTTCGATGGCATCGGTTTGCTGCGGGACATCGAGCAGAACCTTGGCGAGCCGCTGCGCAACCGCCGTGTGCTGCTGCTGGGCGCTGGCGGCGCGGTGCGCGGGGCGTTGCTGCCGTTCCTGCAGGCGGGGCCATGTGAGCTGGTGATCGCCAACCGGGACATGGCCAAGGCGCTGGCGCTGCGTAACGAGCTCGATCACCCGCGTCTGCGCATCAGCCGCTACGAAGCGCTGGAAGGGCAATCGTTCGACATCGTGGTCAACGCCACCTCGGCGAGCCTGACCGCTGACTTGCCGCCACTGCCGGCTGATGTGCTGGGCGAGGCGGCCTTGGCCTACGAGCTGGCCTATGGCAAAGGCCTCACGCCTTTCCTGCGTCTGGCCCGCGCGCACGGCCAGGCGCGCCTGGCCGATGGCGTCGGCATGCTGGTGGAGCAGGCCGCCGAGGCGTTTGCCTGGTGGCGCGGGGTGCGGCCCGACACACGTGCGGTGATCGATCAGCTGACGATTCCCCTGGAGTAGGTCGATGGTCGCCAATGTACTGATGCTGCATGGCATCAACCACAACATGTTCGGCAAGCGCGACCCGCGCCAGTACGGCACTGCGACCCTGGCCGACATCGACCAGGCGTTGCAGGCCTTGGGCGAAGAGCTGGGAGCCCAGGTTGAGAGCTTCCAGAGCAACTTCGAAGGCGCCATGTGCGAACGCATCCATCAGGCCTATGAGGACCGGGTAGATGCCGTGCTGATCAATGCCGGTGCCTGGACCCATTACAGCTACGGCATTCGTGATGCATTGGCCATCATCGAAGTGCCGGTGGTAGAAGTGCACATGTCCAACATCCATGCCAGGGAGCCGTTCCGCCATCACTCGGTATTTGCCGAGGTGGTGCGCGGGCAAATCTGCGGGTTTGGTGTCGAAACCTACCTGCTGGCGCTGCGTGCGGCGATGAGCATGGTCTGAGCAGGGCCGCATGGCTTAGCGGGATTACCCGCGAGGTAGGTGACGCGGGGCATGCGGCGACGGCTCCTGAAGTGACCGTAGGTGTGGCGGGTGTCGTGCTGCCTATCCATCCAGCATGGATGGAAAGCCAGTAGCGACTTCCGTGACTGCATAGTACGGTCCGCCTTCAACAAGCCACCCGGTTCGTTGCCTCCACCCCCACGGACCGGGGCTCTCATGACCTGGGAGGTCGAATGGAAGTCGCTACAACGATCAGTCAACAAGAACTGGATAACGCCTTGGTCGCGTTTGCACGCTACAAAATCGGAGAAATCAAGATCTTCGACCTGGAGCAGGCAATGAGCTTCGAAGCAGGCCAAGCCTTGTCCCAAAGCGGGCTGGTCCGGTTCTCAATTACCAAAATGGTGTCAGGACGTTATCGCATCAGCGATGAAGGAGAGAACGCCATCACAGAGGCTGGGCGGGATCGCCTCGAGGTGATCCGCGCCTGACCCTGGCTTCCAGCTTTACGAAGGCCGCAGACACGTGCTGCGGCCCTTTCGTGTCATATCACTTTCACCGCCCGACCAATGAACTTCACCGGCCCTGTCGGCAGACCGGTAGGCGAGCCACCGGCTTTCTCCAGCGTCAGCTCGAACAATTGATTGGCCTCCAAAGGGGGCAGGCTTTGCAGCGGAACCCGATAGGGTTCGCCTGGTTTGACCAGGCCAAGCGAAACCGGGGCACGCCATTGCTCGCCCTTGGTCCAGAACTGCAGGGCCATGCCGTCGGGGACCGTGTCCTGGCCCAGCGGCAGCAGTTCGATCATGTGGCTGTCACTGGCCTGTACTACCCAGCCGGGGGCCTGGCTGTTCGGCGCCACCAGCACCACCAAGTATTCCGTGGTAGAGGGGGGAGCGGTCAGCAAGGTAAACGCCAGCAGCAGGCTTGCAGCCAGCCCCGCGGCGCTGAGCCCTTGCCACAGGCCGAGGCGTTGCCACAAGCGAGTCTGCGTGCGCGGTGCGGGTAGCTCGTCGAGGCTGCGCTGGATACGGCGCCACAGGCGGGGGCTCGGCGGCTGTGGGGTAGACAGCGCGGTCAGCTCCAACAGCCGGGCCTCCCAGGCATCCACAGCGGCGCGGAGCGCGGGGTCGGTATGCAGGCGCTCGGCCACCGCGGCATATTGCTCCGGCGACAAGGTCCCCAGCACATATTCCCCGGCGAGGCTGTCCAGTTCTTCGGCAGAATCGGGCTTCATTCCAGACACTCCCGTAGCGCTTTGAGGCTGCGTTTGATCCAGGCCTTGACAGTGCCCAGTGGCGCGCCCAATAAACCGGCTATCTCGGCGTGGCTGCAGCCGTCCACGTAGGCGTGCAGGATGCAGCGTTGCGGTGCGGGCTGCAGTTGTTCAAGGCAACGGTAAATCTTTGCTGAGCCGGACCAGAGGTCAAGGTCATCAACCCTCCCGTGCAATGTTGACGCAGTTTCGGTGTCGGCATCGGTCAGTACCGTTTCACGGCGGGTATCGCGTATCGAATTCAGTGCCAGGTGGCGGGTAATGCTGTAGATCCAGCCCCGAGCCGAGCCGCGCGCCGGGTCGTAGCTGGCGGCGCGGGTCCAGATGCGGATGATCGCATCGTGGACGATGTCTTCTGCAGTGGCGTCGTCACGTGCGATACGCCGGGCAACGCCCAGCAGGCGCGCGCCTTCATGATCGTAGAGCGCCTGCAGGGCTCGCCGGTCACCCTGTGCACAGGCGACCAGGCAGCGATGGAAGTCGAAGGGGGCGGCCGGCGAGTTCAACGTGTGTGGCTTCCTTGTGTAAGGCAAGGTACCCCGGCCATCCAGCCGGGGGCTTGCCATCGAGCGTAGATCATCACTCGCAGGGCGTAGGTTCAGGTGCGTGTTACTTGGCTGTCCAGAACACATAGTCAGCCTGGTACTGGACGACTTGCCTGGCACCTTTGTTCTGCGTCGTGCAGTCGACTGACGGCGCCACACCACCGCGGGTAGCCAGGCGCTGGATATAGCTGACCCCCTGCATGGCGCCTTTGCCTTCGGCCGGGTTGGCCTTGACCAGTTGATAGGGGATGGCGCCTTTGTCCGCCGGTGACACTGCCAGTTGGGTGCCGGTGACTTTCGAGCCATCCTTGGCCTGCCAGGTGGCGGGCGGGCCAAAGTAGTCGCCCACCTGGTTACCGGTACGGTCATTGAGCACTGCCTTGGGACCGACGAAAGTCCATTCGGTCTGACCGGGGGTGTTGGCCTTGTCGCGGCACTCGTAGGTGATCTCGCCGACGCCGACGGTTTCGAGCAGGACGCGATGGCCATCAGGGACTTTGATCGGTTCTGGCAGCGCGCTCTGGGCGTGGGCGGGCGGCAGCGCAAGGGCGAGGCTGCAGGCAAGCAGGCAGGCGGAGTATTTGAAGTTCATTTGCAGTGCTCCTGAAAGTCATTGGGCTGGGCAGTCAAAGGCCGCCCACCAGCAATACCCGCCAACGGGCGGACTGGATGCACTGAAATAAAAAAATGCGTAGCGAGATGAGCCTGCATGTGTTTGCCTACAATCTCGAACGAGCGATGAGCCTCTTCGCCATCGCAGGACTGCTTTAACGCGCGCACCCCGACAACCCCATGAGGACACTGCAAATGAAGCGTTTGTTACTGGGCCTGTTGCTTGCCGCATCAGGCGCTGCCCACGCCGGTATTCCGCTGTTGAACGCGACATGCCCCGGAAATATCGAGGTCCATGCCGATAAAGGTGGGCCTGTCTACATCAATGGCAAGGAAGCCAAGCTGAAGAAATTCAATGACAACTATTTCGAGGCCAAAGGTGGAGGGGTAACGGTATCGTTGTCGATCAACCCGGACGGCTCGCCGGACGTTTCGTATACCGGTAAGAACAAAGCCAATGGCGTATGCCAGATCAAGGACTGACTGCACGATTGCGCTATTTGGCTGGCGCGGTGCCAGCGGGCGGTATCAGGTTGCTGGAACGGGAATTGCTGTGACCTTGAGACATTGATCATGCGGGGTACGCAGATATGACTCAGGATGACCGCTATTACATGATTTTCAGCGTGGTTGCTGTGCTGGTACTGGACCTGGCGGCGACTTATGTGTTTCTCAACGCCATCCCCTGACCCCGGTTATGGGGTAGGCCTTACTCGTAATCGGGGGCACGGCAGGGCGTGAGGGAAACGCCCCGAAACCTATATAGCAAACAAACCTAATGCCCGGTCGCGATGGCGCAGTAACATGGGCATACCAAAACCTAAAAAAGGGCAGGCTGCTTGGCAACATTTCCCGGTTTTCGATGGGGCTGCAGGAGCGTGTCGCATGAATAACTCAAGATCGCTAGCAGGGGCACTACTTGTATCCGGGGTAGCCATGTTGTTCATGGCAGGCTGCGCACAAAACCCTGATGTACGTGACAGCCACGATTATACGGCTGGCACTACCATGAAAAGCCCACCTGCGTATCTGGGGTGCGTCAAAGGCGAGCTACAAAGCAATGTGAAAACCTATGAAGTCGAGGGTGATAACGCGGTCAGGCTTTTCGTCGAAAGCACTGACCCCGACAAGGCCGATGGTCTTGTAGAGTTGCGGGGCGCGGGAGCCGAACGCCACTTCACGGCCTATCAACGTGATGCCTGGTACGACCATGGCAGGTTGCTGGACGCTGCACTGATGTGTTCAAAAGCGTAATCATCCAACCCCACACCAATAGCCCGCCGTCGAGAGCGGGCTTTTTGTCTGCCGATCGCCTGCCCGGCAACGTTCAAAAAGGGCGGGTGGAGCCGGTATGGCCTGAGCAGCGTTGCTTTGCATTTGCCGGCCCCGCCCGTAATAATCGTTGTATTTGGATGGAGAGTCGCAGGTGGAAGCAAGAAGCGTAGTCGCCGAAATGTTCATTGGGATTCCGACGCATTTCTGGGTTTTGCCTGTTGCCGGCCTGGTTGCCTACTACGGGCTGAAGTGGTCCGCCAGATCCAGTCATCGTGCCACCCTGCTACAAGCCTCGACTTACCTGTTACTGCTGGCACTGGCAGTTCTGCCCAACGGCTTTTATGCACTGTTTCCTCCCGCACCCGAGCCGGATGTGCTGTTGAATCAAACGCCGTTGCCCAACTATGCAGGGCGCTTCTACCTGGATGCGTTCTATGTCTTCAGTGGCTGGGCGCTGAGCAAAGTGGTCAAGTTAAAGTTCAGCTGATTCGCAGCTCGCATACCTGTTGCGCTGACGGGATCAGTAATTGCATACCCCTTTTGAAACCGGCGCATCTGGGGGATACGGCAATGCTCTCTGAAGATCTGTACGTCATGTTCCTGTTTGTCGGCAGTGTGTTGGCCCTGGATATAGCAGCCATTGTGTTGTACAGGGGAGCCAGGCCCTGACCCCGGGTTTGGCTCGCAATGGCGCCGGAGTATCCTCAGGGCTTCAGCTTTTCTCCTGTACCTGCAGCACCGAACCCTTGTCGTCAGTTGCTAGCAGTCCGCCGGCGTTGGTGTCGTCTGATTGTCGCTCGGCAAGGGGGACGTCCTGCGAGCGAAAGATACTATGGCCCTGTTCACCGGTTTTAAGGGTGACGAGTTTGCCGTTCTGATAGAAGAACTGAGTGTGGTTGGCGTTCGTTTGCATGGTATGAAGCCCTGCCGAGTCGTGGTGTGATGTCACACGGGAGTTTCACTGTTGCGGCGTGCCCCGGCTACTGGCAGAAATATCAGGTGCGCTACACAGATCTCGCTTGGGCTTCGTCCTGCTGCAAGACTTTGGTTGATTGGTAACGCGGTGTCATCGCCGTTAGAATGAAGCGTATCCATAACGGCCGATTGCAAATGCCTACATTTCGTATTTTTCTCGCAACTGTGTTGGTTGCCAGCCTTGCCGGCTGCGCAACCCCTGGCAAACCCACAGCCAGCAAACTGACCAAAAAGTCGCCGCAGCAGTACGCCGCCTGTGTCCTGCCAAAATGGCAGGCGCTGGCACCCCAGGCCACGCAGAAGTCGATAGCCCACGGCTACCGGCTCACGGCGTCAAGTGCCGTGGCAAGCGACGATGTACTTGACGTAGTCGACGTTCGCGAGGGCAGCCGCGCGACCTTCTACAAGGGCAGCTTTCTGTCTGGCGACAAATTACGCCAAGCTGCCAAGGAATGTCTGGATTGAGTCAGTAACCCGAGCTTGCTGAGCCGCGCAGATCTCCTACGGTTACCCCGCGTCATCCCGCTTGTTCAAATGCTCGCACTTCACCTGCGCCTCCTTTCGGTTTGGATAGCTCGGCTTGAGCCGCTCCTTTGCCTGATTGTCATAAATGTCGAACCCTCCACAAACGGTAGCGGCGTAGTAGCGGCTGCCTACGCGGAACGACTCCTTTTCGATCGGCACAGCGGGAACGATAACGAATCTTGGTTGCATTTTTCGTGCCTCCCCAGGCAGATGTTTAAGTATTAGTCTCGCCAGTGGTAAGCATCAAGCAGGCTCATGACGAAAGGCGCTTAGTACCCGTCCGTCACCATCGGTGATGGTCATCGCTATTCCTTATCCACAGTAGGGGAACACTTTTTCACTGCGGTGGTCTGTTAAGGCAGTTGGACCAGCCGGTATTCGCCAGGCTGAAACCCCGCCAAACAAGGGAATGGCGGTTGACTGAAGCTCAGCCAAGTAACGTCAGGTAAAAGCGGCCACGGCATATACACGGATCAGTATTGTGGTTTGTACTGTTCGATTAAAGATGCCATTGATGAACACACTTCCGTTGCAGCCAAGCGCTGAACGCGGGGCGTTCTCCGGTTTCGAGGCGTGTCGCAATTCCCAGCAGGGCCCCGTGGTGATCCTCGCCTCCGGCGCTTCTGCCAAACATTTTCCGCTGGGCGAGTTTGCGCACTTGCCTATCATCGCCATGAACGGGTCGGTCGCCATGACCGCCGAACACGGTATCAAACCCTTCTTCTACGTGTGCACCGACAAAAGCTTTTGCCAGCAACAGCCGGCCTTGTTCGCCACTGCCGTGCGCGACAGCGAACGCCTGGCCCTGTGGCCAGAGCAGTATGCGCGTGCCGATGTGCCAGCCCACACCCAGTGTTATGCCTTGCACAAAGCCGACACGCCGAGCCTGCTGGACGGTTTGCGCGGTCATGGTGACAGTTGCGTGTGCAAGCGTGCTCTGTGGAGCAAACGCAGCCGCTCCATCGCCTTCAGCAAAAACCTGGCCCACGGTTTCTTCGATGCTCGCACAGTAGCTTATGTGGCCTTGCAACTGGCTTATCACCTGGGCTTTGAAGAAGTGTTGCTGGTAGGGGTAGACCTCGATCAGAGTGCCGGGCGCTTTTACGAGAACGGCCAAGGGCAGTGTTCGCCGTGCGGGCTCGACCAGCATTGGGACAGCCGCATCTTGCCGTCGTTGACGCTAATGGCCAGGGAGGTGGTGAACGAGCATTTCCACGTCTACAACCTGTCGGCAACATCACGCATTCCCGCTGAACTGATACCCAAGGTCACGCTCAGCCAGGCGCGGCACATTGCCGGCTGCGCAATGAACTGAGCAAGAAAGCGGGTGCATGAAAGACTGTGGATGCGTACAGTTGGGCGGTCGCAACTTGCAGGAGCCGGCTATGTCCAGCGCATTCACGATCATGCCATCGCCCGTCGGTATGCTCACCCTTGTGGCCCGTGGCAACTGCCTGGCAGCCGTATTGTGGGAAGAAGAGCGGGAAAACCGCGTACGCCTGGGCGCACTGCACCGGGACGACCAGTGCCCGGTACTGCTGGAAGCCGCTCGCCAGCTGGGCGAGTACTTTGACGGCAAGCGCCAGCGTTTCGAGCTGGCGCTGGATTTTGCCGGTACTGAGTTCCAGCGTCAGGTGTGGGCTGCGCTGCTGGCGATACCGTTCGGCGAAACCCGCAGCTACAGCGATATTGCCCGGCAGCTCGGCAACCCCAGGGCGGTACGCGCGGTAGGCGCCGCCAATGGCCGCAACCCGATTTCGATCATTGCTCCCTGTCACCGGGTAATCGGCGCGTCGGGCAGCCTGACCGGCTTTGCCGGTGGCCTGGCGGCCAAGCAGTACCTGCTGGCGCTGGAAGGGCGGCAAAGCCTGGCACTGGACCTGTAAGGCGTCAATCGAACCCGCTGGCAATCAGGCAGGCCAGCACGGCCAGCACCGTACCAGCGATCAAGGTGTACTGCCGCCGCGCCTGACGTGCGCGGGGCTCGACCTCACGCAGGTACTCGCCGGGCGTTGGCGCATCGGGCCGATGGCGCAAGCCCTCGGCCACATCGGCAAGTTGACCCTGAATCAGCAAGCCGACCAGGTAGTAGGTGCAGGCGTAACTCAGCAACGCCAGAAACAGATAGATCATGCAAGGTACGGACTCAAGGGCAGGGTGATCGCGCTGGCACTGCGGGTGTCGAGTACGATCAGGCCTTCACTGTGGTCATCCAGGCTGGCCAGCAACTGCCCTTGGCTGTCCCACGCGGCAGAACCGCCAGCACCGATGAAGGTGTCGGCCGGCCCCACGCAGTTGGCCATCAACACTGGCATGCCCAGCTCGCGTGCCACCTCTGGGTAGTGCGCATATCCCTCGCGGATACCCTTGGCGGTTTTCGCAACGCTGACCAGGTACAGGTCGGCACCGCGCTCGCGGGCAATGGCGGCATGCGCCATGAACATCGATTCGTAGCAGATCGCCGGCGCCACCCGATGTTCACCCACCTCCAGCAGCAATGCCTGATCACCTGGGGTGAAGTAAGGCAGCTCATCATCATGCAAGCGCTGCTTGGCATAGGCCTGGCGCGGCGCCCCAGGACAGAAGATGGGCATGCCGATGCGTATGCCGTCGGGCGTCGGCAATGGCAGGCCCACGGCAACCGTAATGCCCAAGCGGTCACACGCTGCCTGCAGCGGGTCCAGGCGCGCGGAGGTGACGGGCAGGGCGGCCTGGCGTGCCACACTCGGCTCATAGCCGGTCAGTGACAGCTCGGGGAACACGACCAGTTCGGCACCCAGGGCCGCAGCCTGCTCGATGCAAACCAGATGGCGCTGGAGGTTGGCTGGCAAATCGCCCTTGAGCGACGCCAGTTGTACGGCGCACAGTTTCATCAGAACCATTCCCTGGTGAAGATTGACGTGCCGAGCATACTATCGGCACCAACGCCTGTTCCAGTGAAGGGTTTTTCAGGAAGCCTGGGGTACGCGGCAAAACACCCTCCGACCTGCGCAGCCACGGTACCTTGTGCCATGCTGTCCAGTGACAGCGCCATGAGCACGGCCTGCGCGAAAGCGGGCATGGTGCTACCAGCGGAGGAACACTGTAATGGCACGGTTTCGGCGGCTGATCGCCAATATCCGGGGACGGGATCTGGCCGTGGGCGATATCCATGGCCACTTCCAGCGCCTGCAACAATGCCTGGATGCGGTAGGGTTCGATCCGGCGGTGGACCGCTTGTTCAGCGTGGGTGACCTGGTCGACCGTGGGCCGCACAGCGAGGCAGCTCTGGAATGGCTGGCCCAGCCTTGGTTCCATGCCGTCCAGGGTAATCATGAAGCCTTGGCAATCACCCGCGTGCGTGGTGGGCGGCTCGACCTGGGCATGTACCGCGCCGCCGGGGGTGGTTGGTTCCTCGACTTGCCGCGGCGCGAGCAACTGCGTTTCGTGGAGCGTTTCGAGCAGCTGCCGATTGCCATGGAAGTGGAGAGTGCAGACGGGCTGGTAGGCCTGCTGCATGCAGACAGCCCGTTTGCCGACTGGGCAGTCTTACGCTCCTGGCTGGAACTGGATGACGACCCTGACGTGCGCCAAGTGTGCCAGTGGTCGCGTCGGCGCCTGAAAGAGGGGGACACCCAACCGGTGCAGGGCCTGCGAGCCCTGCTGGTCGGCCACACCCCGGTGCTGGAGGCCAAGCTGCTGGGCAATGTGTGGCACCTGGACACGGGGGGCTGGGCCAGCGGCCATTTCACCTTGGTCGACATGCGCACCTTGCAACGGGTCAGCCCCGAGCCAGATGCAGCAACAATGCCCCCGCCAAGATCACCAGCATGACCCCCGAGGCCCGCTCCAGCCACGCCAGGTTGCGGGCGAATCGCCGCAGTACCCGCTGGTTGCCGATGGCCACGGCGACCAGCAGGTCCCAGAGCAGGACGATGCTGAGCATCCATACGGCGTAGGCAGCCTTCCAGCCGGGGCTGACGCTGGCGACCATGCTCGCCAGGCTGGCATAGAACAACGCGTTCTTGGGGTTGAGGATGCCGGACAAGAAGCCCATGCCCAAACTGCGCCACCAGCCATGAACCCGCTGGCTGCCGGCGACTGTGCCCAGGCTGGTTTGCCCGGCATGGCGCAGGAACAGCACGCCGATGTACAGCAGGTAGCTGGCGCCTGCCAGTTGCAGGCTGGTGAACAGCGGGCCGCCCTGCTGCAGTACCGAAAGCCCGGTGAAGGCCATGACGATGAACGCGCCATTGGCCAGCGCTATGCCCAGGCAGGCGCCGCTGGCGATGCGCCAGCCGCTGTTGATCGCGTTGCGTGCGACCAGGAAAAAGTCCGGGCCAGGTGAGAGCAGGGCAAGGAAGTGGGCCAGGGCGATGATCATGAATTGTTGCATTGGGGGCTGCTCTACGGAAAAAACCGCAGTCTGCTGCCGGGCCCGTTCTGGCGTATTGAACAATATTGCACCTGCAGCAGCCTTCAGTTCCCTCGGTACTGCCCCGGCGTAACCCCCACATGGGCCTTGAACACCCGCTGGAAATGGCTCTGGTCAGCAAAGCCAAGCTGATAGGCCACTTCCGCCAGGGCCAGCCCTTCACTCAACAGTTGCCGCCCGCGATTGACCCGGGCATTGAGCAGGTAGGCATGCGGCGTGAACCCGGTAGCCGCACGAAACGCGCGGATCAGCTGATAGCGCCCAAGCCCCGCCTCCCGCGCCAACACCTCCAGGCTCAATTGCGCAGGGTCCTGCTGCTCGATGCGTGTAAGCAACCCGCTCAAGGTGGCGGTTTCCAGGGTGGGGGGCGCTGCCAGCGGTGGGTGCGCGGAAAAGTCCAGGTCGCCCAGAAAGGCAATCAGCGCCGCATCTTTCTCGCCGGTGCAGGCACTGGAAAACAGTAACCTGTTCAGCGCGCAGAACTGCCGATATACCTCAGCCTCCCTGCAGATACGCACCGGTTCGCTGGCTCCGATACCGCCAAGACCTGACTCCAGGCGCAACTGCGTCAGCCAGTCGGCATCCACATGCAGCATCTGATAGCTCCAGGCCAGGCCGGGTGCCGGGTTGCAGGCATGCACGCGGTGGGCGGGGACCATTACCAGTGTGCCGGGTACCAGGTGCTGCTGCCCGTCGGCAGCCCCGGTGAAATGGCTGTGGCCAGCATCCACCGCACCAATGGAAAACGTCGGGTGGCTGTGGGACTTGTAGCAGGCCCGGCTATCGCAGGCGCGCCGGCTTTCGACATGTGCCAGGGCCGGGTCGCGCCACAGGGCGGCGTGTGAACGGGGCATTACAGGCTCCTCGGTATTGCCGGAAGGGTAACAGGTACCGTGCACCCGTACAGTTTTTATCACTGGCTGTTACTTGACCCCAGGGCCCGGAACGCGCCGAAATAGAGGGCTGTTGTCAGAGGAAAACGAGAATGGACCTTTCAAGCCTGCTGCTTTTCATCCCCGCCTGCTTCGCCTTGAACATGGCGCCAGGGCCAAACAACCTGTTGTCGTTGCACAACGCCAGCCGTTACGGCCTGCGCACCGCCTGTGTGGCCGGCGCCGGCCGTATCCTTGCCTTCTGCGGCATGATCGCCCTGGCCGCGATGGGCCTGGCAGTGGTGTTGCATACCAGCGAATACCTGTTCCTGGCCATCAAGGTGGTGGGCGCGGCCTACCTGTTCTATATCGCCTGGCAACTGTGGCGCGCACCGGTGAGCGAGACCGTGGTGGCAAGCGATCACCCAGGCGGCACTTGGCGCCTGGCGCGTCAGGAGTTCTGGGTGGCGGCCGGTAACCCTAAGGCCATCCTGATCTTCACCGCCTTCCTGCCGCAGTTCGTCTCGGTCGGTAGCAGCACCCCGGTGAGTGAGCAGTTCCTTTGGCTGGGTGTGTTGTTCCTGCTGCTGGAATGGGCGGCCATTGCCATCTACTCAGGCCTGGGCGCCTACATGCAGCGTTGGTTCAGCCAGCCTGGCCCACGCCGGATGTTCAACCGGGTCAGCGCTTCCTTGCTGGGTTGCGCGGGCCTCGGTCTGCTGGCTGCGCGCCGCTAGAACTGCCAGCGCACGCCCAGGTTCACGCCGCTGGCTTCCTGCTGGCGGCTGTCCAGGTTGGCGGTGTACTGCACGCCGCCATGCAGGCTCAGCGCTTTGTTGACCTGCGCTACCACACCGCTTTCCAGTTGCACCGAGGTATAGCGGTAATCGGTCCTGATCTTGTCTGCGTCATCGAAGGTCAAGGTGTCGCGCCCACCGTCACCGTGCCACAGGTTGACCTGCGCATAGGGTTGCAACAGGCGCCCGCTGCTTCCTGTGAACGCACCTTCCAGGCGCAGGCCCAAGCGACCTGTCAGCTCGACCTGGGCGTCATGGCTGATGCGCGAGACGCTGTCGCTGGCGCTGTCCAGCGCGACCTTTTGCGCAATCAGCTGAGCTTGCGGTTCCACGCGCCAGCGCTCGGACAGGGTGATGGGGTAGCCCGATTCCAGTGAAGCTGTCCAGGCGTGGCCGTCGACGTTCAGCGTGTCGCCACGATCGGAGCGGGCGCGGCCATCCAGGCGGGTGTACTGCAACACCGCGTCCAGGTACGCGCCCTGTGGCCCGACCAGCGTCCAGTAGGTGCCCACGCTATCGCCATCGAGGTTCAGGTCGCCCACGCTGCGGTCTTGAACGGCCAGGGCAAACCCTTTGACGTCGGCGTCCAGGTGGCTGTGGCTTACGTAGATACCGACATGCTGGCGGTAACTGTTCTCGCCAACCTTGGCATACAGGTCCTGGCCTACCTTGAAACCGTACAGGTCGCCGTCCAGGCTGGGGTTGACCGTGCCGCTCCATTGCTGGCGCAGCGCGCCGCCGTAGGCTTGCCCCCAGCTGGCGGGCAGGGCGCTTTCACCTTGCACTAACCGCTGGTCGCCCTGGCGTTGGTGGAAGGTGCCCAATGCCTGGCGGGCGATGATCGCGGCACCCCGTGGCGCTGCGGCATAAACCGGGACCTCGGGGCGGTACAGCGGCAGGCTTTGGCCCTGCGCCGGAGCAGGCAGCTCGGCCTGGCCGGGCGCGGGCGCAGCAACGGGCGGGGTGACGGCCGGGGTGATCACCGGCGGCTCGCCCGGTGCCGGCACAGGGGTTGGAGCGGGTGGCGCAACCAGCGTAGAGCGCAAGTACCAGCTGTTTTCACTGCCGGCAGTGACACCGCCTTTGAACAGCCGGTAGTCGTAGGCACCGGCCGATAGCCTCTGGGCCTGTACAAATGCGTTGGCCGTGCTGGTGGCGCCGTCACGGGCTTCGACCACCTGGATGCCGTTTTGGGCAGTCGCCGCACCTGCACCGTTGAGGTTGTTGATGAGCACCTGGGTAGAGCCGGCGATGGCACCGCGGCTGATCACCAGGCGATCGGAAGCAGCGCCATCGCCGGCCAGCACGCTGTTCAGGCGCAGGGCGCCGTTGTTGCCGGTGTAATCACCCTCGATGCTCAAGCGGCCCAAGGCATCATTGCCGGCTGTGAGGTCAAGTGTACCTGCGTTGCTGATTGCGGCGCGCTGGTCCGGGGCAAATGCAGTGATTACCCCTTGGCGTGAAGTGATGCTGCTGCTGGCGTCGAGGGCGAGGCTGCCCGTGCTGCTGTTGCTGTCGCCCAGTACCAGCGTGTCATCCAGTGCCAGCCGGCTGCCATTGTTCAGCGCCACACGCTCCCAATTCACATAGCGGGCACCGCCTGCCGGCTGACTGGCATCGAACGTCAGGCTATCGGTACCGTCGCCACCGTCCACAGTGATATTCAGCACCTCGGGCGTGAGGCCTTTGAGCAGTGCCGTGTCATCACCTGGCCCCGCATCCACGCGCCCGCCAATACGGCCACCGTCCCAGGTGAAGCGGTCGTTGCCAGTGCTCAGCAACACATCGCCGCCAACCTGGCCGCCATGCACCAGCACCTGGTCATCGCCACCGCTGACGCTGATATTGCCGCCGATGTTGCCATCGAAGACTTCGATATAGTCCTTGTCGAAGGCCGCGATGACGTTCCGGTCGACGCTGCCGCCACGCATGATGAAGGTGTTCTCGTCCAACCGCATGTTGACGTTGCCGATACGCCCGTTGTCCATTTCGGCATAGTCGCCGCTGTCGAACGTGCCCTTGATCCAGCCGCCGGTCATGTGAAAGGTGTCCAGGCCATCGCCCTGGTTGACGTTGCCTTCGATGACGCCGCCGCTCATGGCGAAGTCATCGATGCCGGCACCTTGGTGGATGTTGCCGCCAACGCTGCCAGAGGCCATGTCGATGCTGTCTCTGCCGGCGCCAAAGGTTACGTCGCCGGTGATGGCGCCGCTACCGGATGCCGGGAATACCAGGCGGTTATCACCGCTGGTGTCCACCAGCGAGGGCGCAGTGCCGCTGTCACAGGTGTAGGTGTCGTTACCCGGGCCGGGTGAGATGGTGCAAGCCGCGTGTGCAGCGGGCGTGACTATGCCCAGCAGCGGCAGTGAACCCAGGGTCAGCATCAGGCGTAGACGCATCAGGAAAACCTCCATTCACCAGGGAGACCTGCGCACCACGCGTGGTGTGCAGGGTTACCGGGGTTGTATAGAGGAGTGCGTCACGACCACAACTGGCAAAAATGTCAGGTGGCAAAAGGCTAGCGCCTTAGTCGCGGTAGAACGTTTGCACCAGGTGGTAGCCGAATTTGCTCTTGATCGGCCCGTGTACCACCCGCAAAGGCTTTTTGAAAATCACCTGGTCGATGGCACCGACCATCTGCCCTGGGCGGATTTCGCCCAGGTCACCACCCCGCTTGCCGGATGGGCAAAGAGAGAACTTTTTGGCGAGCACGTCGAAAGCCTCGCCGTTGGCGATGCGCTGCTTGAGCTTTTCGGCTTCGTCAGCGGTCTTGACCAGTATGTGGCGGGCTTGGGCTTTCATGGGCTACCTGTGTATCGGGAAAAAAGGCGGCATTATGCCTGATTGAATCCAGCAGAAGCGATCGTGCCTGAATGGCCGCGATGAATGTCAGCTCTTGAGCTCTGCGCGATCGCGAAACTGCTCCAGTGCCTCCGGGTTGGCCAGGGCATCGGTGTTCTTCACCGGCCGCCCATGCACCACATCGCGAATCGCCAGTTCCACCAGCTTGCCACTGATGGTGCGCGGTATGTCGCTGACCTGGGCGATCACCGCCGGCACATGGCGGGGTGTTGTGTACTGGCGTATTACCTGGCGGATTTGCTGGCGCAGGGCTTCATCCAGCTGCAGGCCGTCGTGCAGGCGCACGAACAGCACCACCCGCACATCCCCGTTCCAGTCCTGGCCGATGGCCACGCTTTCAACGACCTGTTCGACCTTTTCCACCTGGCGGTAGATCTCCGCGGTGCCAATGCGCACGCCGCCCGGGTTGAGCACGGCGTCGGAGCGCCCGTGAATCACCATGCCCCCGCTGGCACGCTGCTCGGCGTAGTCGCCCTGGGCCCACACCCCCGGAAACTGGCTGAAATAGGCATCCTGGTAACGGCGGCCGTCCGGGTCGTTCCAGAAACCGAGTGGCATCGAGGGGAAGTTGCGCGTGCACACCAGCTCGCCTTTTTCGTCCACCACGGGCTGACCCTGCTCGTTCCACACCTCCACCGCCATACCCAGGCCCTTGCACTGGATTTCGCCACGACGCACAGGCAGGGTCGGGTTGCCCAGCACGAAGCAGGAGACGATATCCGTACCGCCCGACATGGACACGAGCCACAGGTCGGCCTTGATCTTGTCGTACACATAGTCATAGCTGTGCGGTGACAGCGGCGAACCGGTGGACATCAGCAGCCGCAGGCTGGTCAGGCAGTGGCTGGTGGCGGGTTCCAGGCCTGCCTGCTCCAGTGCCGCCAGGTACTTGGCGCTGGTGCCGAAGGCGTGGATGCCCTCGGCCTCTATCAGGTCCAGAAGGCGCCCGGGGCCCGGGTGGAACGGCGAGCCGTCGTACAGCACCAGCGTGGCACCCACCGCCAGGCCGCTGGCCAGCCAGTTCCACATCATCCAGCCGCAGGTGGTGTAGTAGAACAGCACGTCATCGGCCTTCAGGTCGTTGTGCAGGCCGTGTTCCTTGAGGTGTTGCAACAGCACGCCTCCGGCGCGATGGACAATGCACTTGGGCACGCCGGTGGTGCCACTGGAATAGAGGATGTACAGCGGGTGGTCGAACGGCAGCGGGGTGAAACGGGGCTCGCCGCCGGGCTGGAAGAAGTCATCCCACAGGCTGACGTTGGCTGCCTGGAATTCGTCGGCATGCGTGCCTTTGCGGGTATGGGGCACCACGATCAGTTGCTCCAGGCCAGGCAACTGCGCGCACACCTGGTTGACCTTGGTCACCTGGTCGATGGCCTTGCCTGCATACTGGTAACCGGCGCAGACGATCAGCAGCTTGGGTTCGATCTGGCCGAAGCGGTCGATGATGCCGTGCACGCCGAATTCGGGCGAGGAGGAAGACCAGACTGCGCCAAGGCTGGTGCAGGCGAGCATGGCCACCAGTGTTTGCCAGGTATTGGGCATGATGGCCGCTACCCGGTCGCCCGGGACGATACCTGCAGCCTTGAATGCCGTTTGCAGCCCGGCCACCTGCGCGGCCAGTTCAGCATGGCTGAACACTTCGCGTTGGCCGTCTTCGCGCACGGCGACCACGGCCGGGCGGTCGTCGCGGCGGCGCAGCAGGTGTTCGGCAAAGTTCAGGGTGGCATTGGCGAACCACTGTGCATCGGGCATCTGCGGCCCTTCGCTAAGCACCTGGCTGGGCGGGGTATGCCAATGTACGTGGAAAAACTCGGCAAGGGTTTGCCAGAAGTCGGCGCGCTGTTCGATGCTCCAGCCGTGCAGGGCCTGGTAGTCGTCGAGTTGCAGGTTGTAGCGCAGGTTGACCCGGCGGCGGAAGGCATCCATCCGGCTGGCCTCGATCTGCGTTGTGGACGGGCGCCAGAGCACATCGTTCATGCCGAATCTCCTTTACCGGAACAAAGCAGGCTCAGTGCAGGATCAGCCTTGTGTTGCGAAGAAGCTGATCCTGCAGAGAAAGCGGTTCTGCTTACTCTACTTTAGCCTTTTGCACATCCTGCGATGCCGACCACACGCGGTAGCGCACTTCGACATCCTTGGGCACATACACCACCACCGGCAGCTTGCTGTTGTAGCGCAGCAGGAAGCCGTCGCCGACCACCGGTACGAAGGCCTCGGTCTTCTTGCCGTCCGGGCAGGCCATCAGTGTGCTGGCCGGGCCGCTGACGTTGTCCAGGCGGTAGTAACTGTAGCCCCAGCCTTCCAGGGTGCGCTCTTCGAGGCTGCCGCCCAGGCGCTGGCGATTGCAGTCGACCTGCAGGGTCTTGCCAGCGAGGATTTCCAGTTTATAGGCCGACTCATCGGCCTGGGCCGGCAGGTGGATAACCTGCCGGGTGAAGCCTTTTTCCGCCTCGGGGTAGGGCGCGATGTCCTTCAGGCTGGCGGCCGTCGCAGGTGCGGCGGCGGCCAGGCTCAGGGCCAGAATCGCGGTCATTGGGGTAGGGCGCATAAGGCCTCCTTGCTGATAAACGAATGCGCGGCCGCCGCCAGGCCCAGGCCGCCCGTCACTGGGCCAACCAGCCACCATCGACGTTCCAGGCGGCGCCGCGAACCTGGCTACCGGCCTCGCTGCACAGGAAGAGTACCAGCTCACCGAGGTGTTCGGGGGTAACGAAGGCCAGCGACGGTTGCTTTTCTGCCAGCAGATCGTGCTGCGCTTGCAACCGATCGCCACCCTTGGCCGCACGATCGTCGATCTGCTTTTGTACCAGCGGTGTCAGCACCCAGCCCGGGCAGATGGCATTGCAGGTGACATGACTGGTGGCGGTTTCCAGGCCGACCACCTTGGTCAGGCCGACCACACCATGCTTGGCTGCCACGTAGGCTGCCTTGCCAATCGAACCGACCAGGCCATGGACCGAAGCGATATTGATGATGCGCCCCCAGTCGCGCGTGCGCATGCCCGGCAGTGCCAGGCGAGTGCCATGGAATACGGCCGACAGGTTCAGGGCGATGATCTTGTCCCAGCTTTCCGGCGGGAACTGCTCAACCGGTGCCACATGCTGGATACCGGCGTTGTTGACCAGGATGTCGACGCCGCCGAACTCACGTTCGGCCAGGTTGAACAAGGCCTCGATCTGGATCACATCCGACAGGTCGGCCGGGTGATGGACGACCTTCACCCCGTGCCGGGCAATTTCCGCCATGGCGGGGCCCGGGTCGCCAAAGCCGTTGAGCACGATGTTGGCGCCAGCCCGGGCCAATACTTGGGCGATGCCCAGGCCAATGCCGCTGGTGGAACCGGTGACGAGTGCAGTTTTGCCTTCAAGGGTCATGCCATGCTCCTTAGACGATGCCAGTGGCGTAGAACGTGGTGATGACCACGAACACCGCCAGGGTCTTGATCAGGGTAATACCAAAAATGTCCTTGTAGGCCTCGCGGTGGGTGAGGCCAGTCACCGCCAGCAAGGTGATCACCGCGCCGTTGTGCGGCAGGGTGTCCATGCCGCCGCTGGCCATGGCGGCTACCCGGTGTAGCACTTCCAGCGGGATGTCGGCCGCGTGGGCGGCGGCGATGAACGTGTCGCCCATGGCCGCCAGGGCGATGCTCATGCCGCCCGAAGCAGAGCCGGTGATGCCGGCCAGCAAGGTCACGGTGATGGCTTCGTTCACCAATGGGTTTGGGATGCCGCGCAGGGCATCGGCCAGCACCAGAAAACCCGGCAACGAGGCGATTACCGCGCCAAAGCCATATTCCGAGGCGGTGTTCATGGCTGCCAGCAAGGCACCGCCCACCGCGCTTTTGGTGCCTTCGGCCAAACGCGTACGAATGGCGCCAAAGGCGCACACCAGGACCATCAGGATGCCCACCAGCAACGCAGCCTGCACAGCCCAGATGGCCGTCAGCTTGGTCACGTCGCTTTGTACCGGTGCACTCATGCCTGGCAATTGCAGGCTGTGGCTGGGGCCGTACCAATGCGGTATCCAGTGGGTGAACACCAGGTTCATGACCCCCACCAGTATCAGCGGCGACAGCGCCAGCCAAGGGTTGGGCAGGCTCAGGTCGGCAGCGGTTTCCGGTTCGTTGCGCAAGTCGGTGCCGTAACCTTCACCGGCGCGCAGGGCCTTGTTGCGCTGGCGCTGCAGATAGGCCATGCCGGTAAAGAACACGAACAGCGTGCCGATCAGGCCCAGCCACGGTGCGGCCCAGGCGGTGGTGTTGAAGAAGGTGCTGGGGATGATGTTCTGGATCTGTGGGGTGCCGGGCAAGGCGTCCATGGTGAACGAGAATGCGCCCAGGGCGATGGTGGCCGGGATCAGGCGTTTGGGGATGTTGCTCTGACGGAACATTTCGGCGGCGAACGGGTACACCGCGAACACCACCACGAACAGCGAAACACCGCCGTAAGTGAGCAGGGCACAGACCAGGACGATGACCAGCATCGCCTGGCGGGTGCCGAGCAGGCGGATGGCCGCAGCGACGATCGAGCGGGAGAAGCCGGACAGCTCGATCAGCTTGCCGAATACCGCGCCCAGCAGGAATACGGGGAAGTACAGTTTGATGAAACCGACCATTTTCTCCATGAACACCCCCGTGAACGCAGGGGCGACGGCAGAAGGGTCGGTGAGCAGGACAGCGCCGAGGGCGGCGATGGGGGCGAAGAGGATTACGCTGTAACCGCGGTAGGCGGCCAGCATCAGCAAGGCCAGAGCGGCGAGTGCGATGAGCACGGTCATCGGGGTGGGTCTCCTGGGTGAGTCTTGTTTTTATCGTTGACCAGGAGATAGCGGGAATCGTGCCAACTATGTAACTTGCTGATTTGTAAGGGATAAAGAGTTTTGTTAGAAGTTTATGTCTACATTCAGAGACGCCAGGGGCTGCTTTACAGCCTATCGCTGGCTTGCCTCTGATAGAAGGCGGAGCTCTGGCGGTAATCTCAAATAAGAAACAAGAGTCTCCAATCAGAGACCAAGTGCCGCCATCTTCTTGTACAGCGTCGACCGCCCCAGCCCTAAGGCTGCCGCTGCCTCCGGCACTTTTCCTCCCTGTTCGGCCAGCGCCCCGGTAATCAGGCCGCGTTCAAATGCCTCGCACGCCTCGCGGTAGGTCTGGCGTTTGGGCGCCTCAGCCAGCGGGCTCAATGGCCCCAGTGCCGCACGCAAGTCCGCAACCCCCAACCGGGGCTGATCCGCCAGCAAGGTCGCGCGCTCCAGCACATTGCGCAGCTCGCGAATGTTCCCCGGCCAGGCATGCCTGGCCAGCAGTTGCTGCGCTTCAGCTTCCAGCTCGTACTGGCTGCCCAGCTCAGCCAATATGGCTTCGCACAGCGCCGGCAGGTCCTCCAGCCGTTGCCGCAACGGCGGGACATCGATCGGCAGCACATTCAGCCGGTAATACAGGTCGGCGCGGAAGGCCCCGCGGGCCATGGCAGCCTGCAGGTCGATGGAGGTGGCGGCGATGATGCGCACATCGCTGCGCAGCATCTGGTTCGAACCGACCGGCTCGTATTCCTTTTCCTGCAGCACCCGCAGCAGCTTGCTCTGCAGGGCCAGCGGCATGTCGCCGATCTCGTCGAGGAACAGCGTGCCGCCTTCGGCCAGTTGCAGCTTGCCGCTGCGGCCTTTGCGGTCGGCGCCGGTAAAAGCACCCGGCGCGGTGCCGAAGAATTCGGCTTCCAGCAGCGTCTCCGGGATGGCTGCGCTGTTGATGCTGACAAAAGCTTTGTGCGCCCGTGCTGACGCTGCGTGAATGGCGTGGGCCAGCAGTTCCTTGCCGGTGCCGGTTTCGCCCAGCAGCAACACGGGTGAATCGCTGCCGGCGCCACGCCGGGCGCGTCGCTTGGCTTCCAGGCTGGCCGCGCTGCTGCCTACGAACTGGGCGAAGCTGTACTTGGCCTGGCGGGCGCGCAGTTGCGAGCGGGTCGAGGCCAGTTCCTGCTGCATGCTGGAATAGCGTTTGAGCAGCGGCGACAGGCTGCGCAGTTCGTCGAACAGGGCAAAGCCGATGGCGCCGATCAGCGCGCCCTGGTCGTCGTGGATGGGCAGGCGCATGACCACCAACGGCTCGTTCTGCGTGTCGAGCATGTCCAGCAGGATGGGCCGGCCATTGCTCACCACGTCGCGCATCAGGCTCCCAGGGATCACCGTTTCGCAGGGTTGGCCGATGGCACTGGCAGCGTCGGCCAGGCCAAAGCGTCGGGCGTAGCGTTCGTTCATCCAGACGATGCGTGCCTGGCGATCGACGATCACCGTGCCTTCGCTGGACTGCTCGATGATCTCGAACAACGAGCGGATCGCCAGTTGCCGTACCTGGGGGTAGTCCTTGAGGCTGTCGCTGTCGTGCATGGGTGAACATCCTGAATCATGTATTGGCACAAGCCCGCGAAAAGACCGGGCCTGAAAACTTATCGTCGGGGGTCAAACGCCTCGCGCAGGGCATCCCCGATAAACACCAGCAGTGACAGGATCACCGCCAGCGCAAAGAACGCGGTAAAGCCCAACCACGGTGCCTCCAGGTGCTGCTTGCCCTGGGTCACCAGCTCGCCCAGCGAGGCGCTGCCCGCTGGCATGCCAAAGCCCAGAAAATCCAGCGCGGTCAGTGTGGTAATGGCCCCGGTCAGCATGAACGGCACATAGGTCAGCGTGGCATTCATGGCATTGGGCAAGATATGCCGCAGCATGACCTGGCTGTCCGGTAACCCCAGCGCACGCGCAGCCTTTACATACTCCAGATTGCGCCCGCGCAGGAACTCGGCGCGCACCACGTCGACCAGGGCCAGCCAGGAAAACAGCGCCATGATCCCCAGCAGCCACCAGAAATCCGGTTCGACAAAACCGCTGAGGATGATCAGCAGATACAGCACGGGCAACCCCGACCATACTTCCAGCAGGCGCTGCCCGAGCAGGTCGACCCAGCCCCCGTGGTAGCCTTGCAGGGCGCCTGCCGCCACGCCAATAAGCACACTGACCGCGGTCAGGGCAAAGGCGAACAGCAGCGATACCCGCGTGCCATAAAGCACCCGCGCCAGCACGTCACGGCCCTGGTCGTCGGTGCCTAGCCAGTTGCTGGCGCTGGGCGGGCTGGGGGTGGGCACCTGCAGGTCGTAATTAGGTGTGTCGGCGCTGAACGGGATAGGCGCGAACAGCATCCAGCCACCCTGTTCCGCGATCAGTTGGCGCACATAGGCGCTGCGGTAGTCGGGTTGAAACGGCAGTTGCCCGCCAAACTGCTGCTCGGTGTAGCGTTTGAGCGCCGGAACGTAAAGCTCGCCCTTGTAGCCCAGCAGCAGTGGCTTGTCGTTGGCCACCAGTTCGGCACCAAGGCTCAGCAGCAAAAGGCCGGCAAACAACCACAGCGACACCCAGCCCAGGCGGTGGCGCCGAAAGCGTTGCAGGCGACGGCGTGATAGGGGCGATAGCATCAATGCGCCCTCGTATCGAAGTCGATGCGCGGGTCGAGCAACGTGTAAGACAGGTCACCGATCAGACGAATCAGCAGGCCCGCCAGGGTGAAGATGAACAGCGTGCCGAACACCACCGGGTAATCCCGCGACACGGCGGCCTCATAACTCATGCGGCCCAGGCCATCGAGCGAAAAGATCACCTCGATCAGCAACGAACCGGCGAAAAATACCGTAATCAGCGCCTGTGGCAGCCCGGCCACCACCAGCAGCATGGCGTTGCGCAGTACGTGGCCATACAGCACGCGGCGTTCACTAAGGCCTTTGGCCCGGGCAGTGACCACGTATTGGCGGGAAACCTCGTCGAGGAAAGCATTCTTGGTCAGCAACGTGAGGGTGGCGAACCCTCCGATCACCAGGGCGGCGACCGGCAGCACCAGGTGCCAGAAGTAGTCGGCGACCTTGCCCAGCAGGCTGAGCTCGTCGAAATTGTCCGAGACCAGGCCGCGTACCGGGAACCAGCTGAGCGAAGTGCCGCCGGCAAACAGTACGATCAGCAAGAGCGCGAACAGGAACGAAGGCAGGGCGTAACCGATCACGATCAATGCGCTGCTCCAGGCATCGAAGCGGCTGCCATGGCGCATTGCCTTGCGGATGCCCAGCGGGATCGACACCAGGTAGGTGATCAGCGTGGCCCAGAAGCCCAGCGACAAGGTGACCGGCAACTTGTCGAGAATCAGGTCGGTGACTTTGGCGCCGCGGAAGAAGCTGTTGCCAAAGTCCAGCCGGGCATATTGGCCCAGCATCAACCACAGGCGTTCGGGGGCGGACTTGTCAAAGCCGTACTGGCGCTTGATCTCTTCGATCAGTTTCGGGTCCAGGCCGCGTGTGGCGCGGGATTCGCCATGAACCACTTCAGCGCGCGCGCCAGGTGCGCCGCCACCGATGCCCTGGAGGCGGGCCACGGCTTGCTCCACCGGGCCACCCGGCGCGGCCTGGACGATGGCGAAATTGACCAGCAGGATTGCCAGCAGCGTCGGAATGATCAGCAACAGGCGGCGCAGGATATAAGCGGTCATGGCGTGGCCTTCCGACGTTCGGCCATTTGCGCGTTGGTCAGCGGGGTAGGGCTGACCTCCCACCAGGTGTCCAGGCCCTCGTCATAGGAGGCCTGGACCTTGGGCAGGCCGAAGCGGTTCCACCACGCGGTGGAGCTGCCTGGCGGGTAGTAGTTGGGGATCCAGTAGTAATTCCATTGCAGCACGCGGTCCAGGGCATGGGCGTGACGCAGCATGTCGGCCTGGGTGTCGGCGCGAACCAGGCCGTCGATCAGGTGGTCTACGGCCGGGTCCTGCAGGACCATCAGGTTGTTCGAGCCGGGGTCGTGAGCGGCCGCCGAGCCGAAGTAGTTGTACAACTCGGCGCCCGGCGACAGGGTGACCGGGTAGCCGGTGACGATCATGTCGTAATCGCGCGCCATCAGCCGGTTGACGTACTGGGCCGAGTCGACGTTGCGGATGTTCAGGGTCACGCCGATCTGGGCCAGGTTGCGCTTCCACGGCAGCAGCAGGCGTTCAAGGCCCGCCTGGCCATTGAGGAACGTGAACGCCAGTGGCGTGCCCTGGCTATTGACCAAGCGGTCGCCTTCGGGGTGCCAGCCGGCTTGTTCGAGCAGGGCCAAGGCCTGCAACTGCTGTTTACGGATGATCCCCGAGCCGTCGGTGACCGGGGCAGTGAACACCGTGGTGAACACTTCATCTGGCACTTGGCCGCGCAAGGGGGCGAGCAGCTTCAACTCCTCCGCATCCGGCAACTGGCGAGCGGCCAAAGGGGTATTGGAGAACACGCTTTGCTGGCGGATGTACAGGTTGCGCATCATCTGCCGGTTGCTCCACTCGTAGTCCCACAACATACCCAGCGCCTGGCGCACACGGCGGTCCTTGAACTGCGGCTGGTCGAGGTTGAACACGAAACCTTGGGCCACCTGCGGTTTGGCCGGGGCCAGGTGGGCGCGTTGCAGGCGGCCGTCGTCCAGTTGCGCACCGTTGTAGCCCAAGGTGTAGGCCGTGGCGGAGAACTCGCGGTTATAGTCGTAGCCACCGCCTTTGAGTACCTGGCGCGCCACTTCGGTGTCGCCGAAGTACTCGATGCGCAGCTTGTCGAAATTGTAGCGGCCACGGCTGGCCGGCAAGTCACGTGCCCACCATGTCGGGTCGCGTTCGAAGGTGATGCTGCGGCCGTTGTCGATGCGCCCGATGCGGTATGGCCCGCTGCCAATCGGCTTGTCGAAGCCGGCACCGTTGGCAAAATCGCGCTGCTGCCAGTCGTGCTCGGGCATTACCGGCAGGCTGGCGAGGTCCAGCGCCAGGGTGCGGCCGTGCTCGGGCTTCAAGTCGAATCGTACGCTGTGCAGGCTTTCCACGGTCACGCCGGTCACGTCGGCAAACTGGGTACGGTATTTGAGGCTGCCCTTGCTCATCAGCAGTTCGAAGGTGAAACGCACGTCTTCGGCGCGCACCGGCTTGCCATCGGCGAAGGTGGCGCGTGGGTCGATGTCGAAACGCAGCCACTCATCATTGGGGCCGCGCTCCATGCGCCGGGCGATCAGGCCGTAAACGGTATAGGGTTCATCGTACGAGCGTACCGCCAGTGGCGCGTACAGCAGACCATCGACTTCGCTGACACCGATGCCTTTGTCGATGTAGGGCAGGATGTGGTCGAACTGGCCGATCTCGATGGCCGAGCGGCGCAAGATGCCGCCCTTGGGGGCGTCGGGGTTTACATAGTCGAAATGCCGGAAGCTGGCGGCGTAGCGGGGGGCTTCACCGTAGACGGTGAGGGCGTGGGTGGTAGCCGCTTGGACCGTAAAGCCCATGCACGAAAATACAAGCCCCCACAATACTTGTGGGAGCGGGTTCACCCGCGAATGCGTCGGAGCAGGCAACGAGGTTGTCTGGTCTGGCCTCTTCGCGGGTAAACCCGCTCCCACAGGGGGGCTGATCACCGGGAGGGGGGAATCAGTCCTGGCGGCTGGTCACTTCCAGCAGGTGGTAGCCGAACTGGGTCTTCACCGGGCCTTGCACAGTGTTGACCGGGGCGCTGAAGACCACGGTGTCGAATTCCTTGACCATCTGGCCTGGGCCGAACGAGCCCAGGTCACCGCCCTGACGGCTGGACGGGCAGGTGGAGTTGGCTTTGGCGATTTCAGCGAAGTCGGCGCCTGCTTCGATCTGGGCTTTCAGTTCGTTGCACTTGTCTTCGCTGCTGACCAGAATGTGGCGGGCGGTTGCACGGGCCATGGGTACTGCTCCTTGGGGGTAAAAAAGGCAAGCCTAGCGCACTTGTCCGGGGTATGTCTCGCCAGGCTTGCAACCATTGGCCTACAGTTTTTGTGCCGCCTCACGCAACAAGGTTTCGGTCGAGGCCCAGCCCAGGCAGCCGTCGGTAATCGACACGCCGTATTTGAGTGCGCCCTTGCCCAGTGCCTGGCAGCCATCGAACAAATGCCCTTCGATCATCACCCCGACCAGCGAACGGTCGCCGCCCAGGCGCTGCTCCAGCACCTCATTGAAGACCGCTGGCTGGCGCGCCGGGTCCTTGCCGCTGTTGGCGTGGCTGCAATCGACCATGATCCGTGCCTGCAGGCCGGCCTTGGCCAACGCCTGGCGGGCCATGGCGATGCTGTTGGCATCGTAGTTCGGGCCTTTGTGGCCGCCGCGCAGTACCAGGTGTGTGTCCGGGTTGCCCAAGGTCTCGATGATCGCCGGGTGGCCTTGTGCATCCATGCCGAAGTGCCGGTGGGGGTGGGCAGCGCTGCGCATGGCGTCGCTGGCGATGGTGATGCCGCCGTCCGTACCGTTCTTGAAGCCGACCGGCAGTTCCAGCCCACTGACCATTTCGCGGTGGATTTGCGATTCGGTGGTGCGTGCGCCAATCGCGGCCCAGGCCAGCAGGTCATCGAAGTAGCCGGCGGCCATCGGTTGCAGCAACTCGGTAGCGATCGGCAGGCCGCGTTCGATCATGCTCAGCATCAGCCCGCGGGACAAGGCGATGCCTGAGTGCATGTCGTCACTGCCATCGAGGTGCGGGTCGTAGGCCAGGCCTTTCCAGCCCACTGTAGTACGCGGTTTTTCGACGTAGGCGCGCATCACCAGCAGCAGCTTGTCGTTGACTTCGCGGCCAAGGGCGGCCAGGCGGTCGGCGTATTCCAGGGCCGCGCGTGGGTCATGGATGGAGCAGGGGCCGACTATGACCAGCAGGCGCGGGTCGCGGCCTTCGAGGATGTCGCGGATGGCCAGGCGATGGGCCTGGACTTGCTGGGCCAGTTCGCTGGACAGTGGCATCTGTTGCTTGAGCAGGTGCGGGCTGGGCAAGCGTTTGCTGACAGTGGTGTTGGCCGCTTGCGGCTGGGTCAGGGGCAGGGCGAGGCTGGAAGCGTGCATGGCGTTTTTCCCTGGGCGGACAGCGGGTTCAAGCCCGCATGGTCGGCCCTATCGAGGTGTTCGACAGATCGTTGAATTGGTATTGGCTGCTGCATTGCCACCTGTAGAGGACCGATCGGAGGCGGCAGGCTGGCCCGAGCGGGATTGGCTAAATCGCCAGGCAGAGGTGTTTGCGTAGTAATAAGTGGCGTAGTTCATGAATCTGTCCTCAAAGTGAATCGGTGTTGGTCAAAGGCCTGAAAAGCAAAACCCCCGGTCGGGAAGCCGACCGGGGGTTTGAGTATTCTCATGTTCGGCGGCCCCTCGAAGGTGGACGCCGGGTGGGTATCGGCGCCTAATGGCTAAACCAATACCCAAAGTAATAGTTGGCAGGTGCCACGCAGCCGGCAACGGCCAGCACAGGGCGCAGGCTGCGGCCGGTGTGGTTGGCGTGGTTGCGGGTGTGTTTCGGCATGTTGCTCTCCAGTGAATGAGCCCGAGCTTACTTCAGTTCGTGCAGGCCATTCAATGGATAAATGCTATGGGGCTGATCATTTGTTTTTGTACTGACTGGTTCAATGGCCGTATCGCCCGACCAGGCTTTGAGCCCCAAGCGCGTGGCCTTGCAGCAGTTGTAGCAGGCCGCTGCGATCCAGCCCCTCAGGCAAGGTACCCAAAGGCAGGTCGGTGGCAATCAGGGTCAGTGCGTAATGATGAGGGTTGTCGCCGGCGGGTGGGCAGGGGCCTCGGTAGCTGAGGGTACCGCGGGAGTTGCGGCCCACTGTCACGGATGGCCCGCTCAGCCCTGCCGTGCCTGCCTTGAGCCCATCCTGTTCGGGGTCGATGTTGTAGGCGATCCAGTGCACCACACCAACGCCCTTGCCACCGTCCGGGTCGAACATGATCAGGGCCAGCGACCGCGTACCTGCGGGCAAGTTGTCCCAGCTCAGTTGCGGGGTCCGCTCTTCGCCGGCGCCGCATGCCGGGTCTTGGCCGACCTGTTGCAGGGCGATGACGCCGCCATCGGTGAATGACGAGGAACTGATCGACATCGCGCCTTGGTTGCCTGCGCCAGCTAAAGCAGTGCACGGCAGCAAAGCAGCGAACAGCCAGTGTCTGAGGTGCATGGTCAATCCTGGTCAGGGCGTCAGGGCTCAGTTTAGTCCAGGTCGGCTTCAGCGGCTGTCCTGGTCCTCGGCAGTGCCGCCGCTGGCACCGGCACCAGAGCCAGTGCCTTCGCCGGTATTGTTGGAGCCGCCAGCGGCACCGTCGGCGGCATCGGTGTTGCTGCCTGTGTCACTGCTGTCGTTACCTTTGCCGCTGCCGGGGCTGTTGACGCTGCTGCCTTCACCGACGGTCTTGCCGCCAGAGTGGTCGGTTTGCGGATGGCTGTCGGTATGGGTGTCGGTGGCGGCGAAGGCAGTGCCGGTGAGGCTGCTCAGGGCGAGCGCCAGGCACAGGGATAGCGGGCGAATGCGGATCATGGGACTTCTCCTTTGCGGATGATCAGTCATTCGTTTGGCTGGCGGCAGCTGGCGGGGTGCCTTCTGGGCGACGAGTGGCAATTTCTGGGGGCTGTATATCCCTGTCACACCCAAGGCCGCCCGCAGAAGGAAATGTAATCTTCTGTGGGAACGGCCTGGTACCGCGATTGGGCCGCAGTGCGGCCCCTGCAATCATCAGGATGCTGAGTGCTGTGCGGGCGCCGGGGTTTCGACTGGCTCCAGCGGCGGATGCTCCTGCGCTGCATGCATCAGGTCTTCGGTCACCCGCAGCTCGGCGCCAGTTGGCGAGAAGGTGGTCGACGCGGTGAACGGGGCAGGGTGCTCTGCTGCCGGGCGTTTGCCACGGCGCCACATGAAGAAGCACACCATGGTCAGGTTGACCACGGCAAACGCCCAGAACAACCCGGCCTCACCAAACTCGGTCATCATCGGTGAAATGGCCACCGGGGCCATGGCCGAACCCAGCGAGTTGATCAGTAGCAGGCCCTGAATCATCGGTACCAGCGCATCGGAAGGCGCGCGGTCGGCCGCATGGCTGACCGCCACCGGGTACAGCGTGAACACGCCGCCACCCAACAGGAACAGCATGGCCGGCAGCAGGAACGAGTCCGATGGCAGGAACACCGTTACAAGCGACAGGACAACGCACAACGCGGCAAGCGCGAGCAGCACATCGAGGCGGTCCTTGCGGTCGGACCAGCGCCCGACCGGGTATTGCAGCAGCATCGCGCCGAGGATGACCCAGGCCATCATGTTGCCAACTTCACCCACCTCCAGGCCGATGCGCTGCAAGTACAGTGGCAGCAGCGCATAGATGCCGGCAATCGCCACGCCCGAGCCGAAGCAGCCGACCAGGCCCGACGGTGCCACGCCCAGTAACTGGCGGGGCTTGAGGGGTTCGACCTGGTCCAGCAGCGGCGACACCCGCGGCAGGATCACGATCGGTAGCACCGACAGGGCGGCCAGCACGCCGGCCAGCATGAACGGGGCGGTATCGCCTAGCTGGGTGATTTCGCCAAGGCCGGCCTGGGCGATTACCCCGGCGCCGTAGAAGGCGATCATGTACAGCGCCAGCAGGCGGCCACGAATCTTTGCGTCACCGGCCAGCAGCAGCCAGCTCTCGATCACCAGAAACACGCCGACTGCCGCCCAGCCATTGATCAGGCGCAGCACCGACCACCAGGTGACCTCGTAGAACAACCCTTGCAGCAGGATGGTGACGGCAATCAGCGAGGCGAAGCTGGTATAGGCGCGGATGTGGCCAATGCGCAGGATCAGCCGGTCGTTGAAGATGGCACCGAGGGTCAGGCCGATGAAGTAGGTCGACGAGACGATACCGATGGTGGTGGCAGACTCACCGGCGGCGCCCAGGCGCAGGGTGGTCAGGGAAGACATGAAGCCGTTGCCCAGGGCGATGATGAACAGCCCGAGCAGGGGCGCCAGCGCCATGGCCAGCAAACGCGGAGACATACGTACCTCTAGTTGGATGAGCGGAATGAGCACCTTCTCGGCGCGCACACCGGCTCGACCCGGCAAGGGGCGAGTGGTGACACGGATGCGACCTGGGCAAGACTCAACCGCTGGGCGTTATGGGAGATGGGCCGGGCGGGGAGGGTTGAGCCTACTTCACATGTGCGTTCATGTGTTCAGGCGCTGACTCTGTCATTGCTGCTGGTTGCCACCGTTCAAGGCGACGGGCGAAAAGGAAGCGGGATTCTACGGGCTTGGACGCTTTTGCCAAGGGGTATGGGTGTGCGACGAGACGCCGCAGTCTCAGCGCGACATGAACATGTCTTCCACAGACATTTCAGATGGCTGCTCCTGCGTGCGGTGAGATCGGCACGGCAATCTTGCAGAGTGCTGCATAATGCTGACCCCCCCACCAAGGAAGGCCTCCATGTTCGCGTCGCTGTTCGCAGTCCTGGCTCCGGTTTTCATCGTCGCCGGAATTGGCTTTGCCTGGGCCCGCAAGGGCCTGGATTACCCCACCGATTTCATCGCCCGGGTGGTGATGACCGTCGGCACACCTTCGCTGGTGCTGTCCACCCTCAGTCGTACCGAGCTGAACCCGAATGCCTTTACCAGCATGGCCGTGGCCTGCTTGCTGTGCACCTTGGGGATGGCCTTGGCCGCTTTGCTGGTGTGTCGCGCGTCGGGCATGCACTGGCGGGTACTGCTACCGGCGTTCATGTTCCCTAATACAGGCAACATGGGCCTGCCGATCAGTCTGTATGCCTTCGGTGAGCATGGCCTGGCCCTGGCTGTGGCGTTTTTCCTGACCCTGTCCATCGTGCAGTTCACCATCGGCATGGCCATTTCCGGCACGGCGGCTTCGCTCAAGGCGCTGCTGCGCAACCCTATCGTCATCAGCCTGGCCGGTGCCATGCCCATCATCTTTCTCGATTTCGAACTGCCGCGTTGGCTGGCCAACACCGTAGACCTGCTGGGCGGCATGACCATCCCGCTCATGCTGCTGACCTTGGGGGTATCACTGGCCAGCATTCGCCTGCGTCACGTGGGCAGCGGCATGTTGCTGGGCGGTTTGCGCATTGGCCTGGGCGCTGCGGTGGGCTGGGCAGTGGGCGCGGTATTGGATATGGACAGCCTGGAGCGTGCGGTGCTGGTGGTGCAGTCGGCGATGCCGGTGGCCGTGTTCAACTACCTGATGGCGGTGCGGGCCAACCGTGAGCCAGAGCAGGTGGCGAACCTGGTGATGTGTTCTACGGTGCTGTCGTTTGCCTGGTTGCCGGTGGTGCTGGCCTGGTGGATGTAGGCCATTGGCAACGACAGCAATTTCCGTTGAGTCAATGCGCGCTAGCCGGCGGCCCAGCAACCTGGCAATGCGCAGGGGTCACAAGGCCTTGGCCAGAAACGCCGCCGTGCGGCTGTTGGTACATGCCGCCACCACCTGCGGCGTGCCACTGACCACCACCTTGCCCCCGGCATCGCCAGCCCCCGGCCCGATATCGATCACCCAGTCGCTCTGCGCCACCACTCGCATGTCATGCTCGACCACCACCACGCTATGCCCGCTTTCTACCAGGCGGTTCAGCTGTACCAGCAGCCGGTCGATGTCCTGCGGGTGCAAGCCGTTGGTGGGTTCATCCAGCACATACAGGGTTGCCCCGCGGGCCATGCGCTGCAGTTCGGTCGCCAGCTTGATGCGCTGCGCTTCGCCACCGGACAGCTCGGTGGCTGGCTGGCCCAGACGCAAGTAGCCCAGGCCGATATCCTGTAGCACTTGCAGGCAACGGCGTGCAGGCGGTTGTTCGGCAAAAACCTGCAGGGCCTGGTCGACGGTCAACTGCAGCACTTGCGCGATGTTCATGCCTTGCCAGCTCACCGCCAGGGTTTCGGGGTTGTAGCGGGCACCCTGGCAGGTCGGGCAGGGCGCATACACGCTGGGCATGAACAGCAGCTCGACGCTGACGAAACCCTCACCCTCGCAGTTGGCGCACCGGCCCTTGGCAACGTTGAACGAAAAGCGCCCGGCGTCGAAGCCCTGTGCCTTGGCCTGCTCGGTAGCCGCGAACAGTTTGCGCACGTGGTCGAACAGGCCAGTGTAGGTGGCCAGGTTGGAGCGCGGCGTGCGGCCGATCGGCTTCTGGTCAACTTGCACCAGCCGCTTGATGCTGCCAAGCCCGGCGCTTACGTGGCCGCTGCTGGTCTGTTCAGGTTCATCTTCCAGGCTTTGCGCTTCGGGCTCGCTACGTTGCTCGGCATGGCCCAGGTGTGCCCCTACCAGTTCCAGCAGGGCCTGGCTGACCAGGCTGGATTTACCCGAGCCGGAAATACCGGTAACGGCGGTAAAGCAGCCCAGCGGAAATGCGGCGCTCAGGTTATCGAGGTTATTGCGGGTGATGCCTTCAAGCTTCAGCCAGTCGCGGGCCTGGCGGGGGGCGCGTGTGGCCTGTACCGGGGCATTGAACAGGTAGGTGCGGGTGCATGACTGTTGCACCTCGGCCAGGCCGGCAGGCGGCCCGCTGTAGAGGATGGTGCCACCGTGCTCGCCGGCAGCTGGCCCTACATCCACCAGCCAGTCGGCGCGGTGCATGGTGTCCAGGTCATGCTCCACCACATACACCGAGTTGCCAGCCTGTTTCAGGCGCTGCAAGGCTTCGAACAGCGCTTCACTGTCAGCCGGGTGCAAGCCGGCCGACGGCTCGTCGAGCACGTAGACCACCCCGAACAGCTGCGAATTCAGCTGCGTGGCCAGGCGCAGGCGTTGCAGTTCACCGGAAGACAAGGTTGGGGTGCTGCGCTCCAGGGCCAGGTAACCAAGGCCGAGGTCAAGCAGCGTGTCAATGCGTTCGAGCAGCTCGTTGGCGATGCGTTGGGCCGCCAGGCGTTTTTCCAGTGTCAGTTCGTCCTGCTGCTGGGTCAGGTAGTCAGCTGCCGCCACCTTGCGGAACACCTCGGCCAGCGCCTGCAACGACAGGTGCGACAGTTCGGCGATGTCCAGCCCGGCGAAGGTCACGGCCAGCGCTTCGCGCTTCAGGCGTTTGCCTTGGCACAGCGGGCAAGGGCTGGGGCGCATGTACTGGGCCACACGCTTGCGCATCTGCGCGCTCTGCGAGTGCATGAAGGTATGCAGCACGTAACGTCGGGCACCCATGAACGTGCCTTGATAGCTGGGCTCCAGTTTGCGCTTGAGGGCTTCGCGGGTCTGCGCCGGGGTCAGGCCGGCATACACGGGGGCGGTGGGCGTCTCTTCAGTGAACAGGATCCAGTCGCGCTGTGCCTGGGGCAGGTCGCGCCAAGGGATATCGACGTCATAGCCCAGCGTGACCAGGATGTCGCGCAGGTTTTGCCCTTGCCAGGCCATTGGCCACGCTGCTACCGCACGCTCACGGATGGTCAGCGAAGGGTCGGGGACCATGGTCGCTTCGGTCACCTCGTAGACACGCCCCAGGCCATGGCATTGCGGGCAAGCGCCCTGGGGCGTGTTCGGAGAAAAGTCTTCGGCGTACAGCATCGCTTGCCCGGCCGGGTAATGGCCTGCGCGGGAGTAAAGCATGCGGATCGAACTGGACAAGGTGGTCACGCTACCCACCGAGGAGCGTGCACTCGGCGTGCCGCGTTGCTGCTGCAGGGCCACCGCCGGCGGCAAGCCATCGATGGCATCGACATCCGGCACGCCAACCTGGTCGATCAGGCGCCGGGCATAGGGCGCCACCGATTCGAAATAGCGGCGCTGGGCTTCGGCATACAGCGTGGAGAACGCCAACGAGGACTTGCCCGAGCCGGACACGCCGGTGAACACCACCAAGGCATCGCGGGGGATATCGACATCAATGTTCTTCAGGTTGTGCTCGCGGGCGCCACGGACGCGGATGAAACCGCTTGGGGTGGTTGGGCTTGGTGGCATGAAGCAGTCCTTGTCTGAAGCTGAGCAGGGCGCTCAAGTTAACAGCAATTGCAGCGCCCTTGCGTGGGCAACAGTCAAGGGACCTGCCCGATGGAGCCGGTGGGGGGGCAGGGAGCCGGCTGTCTTCGCCTTACCTGACGTTCGTCTCAAGGCTTTTATTGCAGACCCTAGCGGGTGCCCAGCACATCGCGGATGTTGTCCACCACGTTGTTGTCCTTGATCACGTCACTCAACCAGCCTTCCAACGGCATGTTGCCCCACTTGATCGCACGTTCGATCAGGTAGGGTACCGGGCTTTGCGGTTCGCTCTGTTTGAAGTACTGGGCGATGCCCGCAAGCATGGTGAATGCCTCGTCGCGGGTCAGCGGGGTTGTGCGCAGGGCTGCAGGCGCGGTCGTCGGGGGCGTGGCATTCATCGGTTCACCTGCTTCGTGGAGGTTGGCGCCCGTGGCCTGTGGCTGTGCTTCCTCCGGGATGGCGGGGTGTAGCTCTACGCCGCGGTCCTTGAGCAGTTTTTCCGCCAGCTGGCTGGCACGCGAAAGCATGTCGGCAAGGCTGGCAAAGCTGGGCGCCTCGTGGCCGAACAGGCGGTCGGCGCTGGCCTGCAGGCGTTTGCATGCATTCAGGCTGGTAGCGATCTGCTGGGCCTTGGCGCGCAGGTAATCGGTATCGGTAAGCGCTACCGAACGCTGGAAGATCTCGGCGTTGATCTTGCCTTCGTTCAGCGCTGTCTGCATCGCCTTGGGGTTTTGCAAGGCGAGGTTTTCTACATGGCGTGATTCGTCATAGCGCAACACGCCAAAATTCTGCCCCTGGATAATGGGCAAGCCACCGGCAATGTCGGTGAGCGTGGTCTTCAACCAGGACAGTCGCGCCGCGCGCTCGTCCAGGCCGTCTTCGAGGGTGGGGTACAGCGTTTCCCAGAACGCAACCAGGAGCTTTTCGGTCAGTTCGAGGCCAAAGGTGATGCCTTCGAAGTGTTCACGCTGGGCCAGCCCCTCGCAGAGCCAGGCCACCAGCATCAGGTCTTTGCTTTGCTGCGCAAGCCCTTGAGCCGACAGGTTGATCACCTGCTCCCAGTCGGCAGTCTTCAGGTCGGTTTGCCAGTCGCCCTGGGTCAGGTAGTCAGGGTCCGCCCGGCGTGCCTCCTTGATCTGGTCGAACAAGGCAGAGAAGCTCAAGTCTTCGCCACTGCCACCCTCGATAGGGGCGACCAGTGTGGCCAGCGAGAGGTCATTGAGAATTTCAGGCATAGAACACTCTGGACATGGCTAATGAACAGCGCGCCGGAAAACCCGGCGAGCTGCGGAACACAGGCCGCCGAAGCGGCCCATGGTCTGGCACGTGCTTAGGCAAACACTTTGTTCGCGGTGCGGTCCCAGCCACCGACGATGTTGCCGCCGGCCTGGCCGTCGGTGCGGTTCTGCTGGGTGTAGGTGGTCTTGATGCGGGCAAAGTTGAAGCTGATTTCTTCAACCGGCAGGTCGCTGACCGCCTTGTCTTCACCATTCTGGTTGCCACCGGCAACAAACTTGACCGAAGAGACCACCACTTCTTCCATGTCGATGGTCAGGTAGGTGACCTTGTCGCCACCGGCGCGGTTCACGTTCAGCTTCAGCTTGGCAATGTGCTTGCCGGTGCAGCAGTGTTCGAACAGTTTGGCCGATGCCTTGTCGACTGCCTTGCGGATCTTGAAGTCGCTCAGGGCAACGCGCTCGGAGGACGCACCGCCCGAGGAGCTGGCGGTTGCCGACGTAGCCTGGGTGGCGCCGTACTCGTAGCCCAGCACTTCGATCCAGTCCTTGTGTTTTTCATCCAGTACTTCGCCTGGGATGCCGTCGATTTGGATATACGCGTCAAATGCCATTGTGAAACTCTCCATTAACAACATGTAAAGGGTTGCTCATGCGCCCCTTGGTTTTGACCTCGCCGGGCGCGCCGGCAGAGGTAGCTTGCCGCCGCCCGGGCCTCATCCTGTGAGGCCCCGGCGACCGGTTATTGCGGCGTGGCTCAGTTAAGCCCACGCACTTCGATTTCCACCCGGCGGTTGGGCTCCAGGCACTTGATCAACTGCGTTCGCGGTTGTTGCATGTCGCAGTTGACCAACGGTTTGCGGCTGCCTTCGCCCTGCGCGACCATCAGTTCGGCAGGTACGCCCTTGCCAACCAGATAGGTGCGGATGGTTTGTGCCCGTTGTTTCGAAACCTGCAGGTTGCCCTGCCTGTCACCCAGTTGGTCGGCGTGCCCCGAGATGATGATCTTGCCGATATTCGGGGTGTTCAGCAGCTTGCTGGCAATTGCGCTCAGCTGACTCTGGCCTTCGTTTTTCAGGCTCTGGAAGTCGGCGCGGCCGAAGGCGAACAAGGTGTCGGATTCCAGCGTGATGGTCTCGATCGCACGCAGTGACTGGGCCCGCAGGCTGTCGATGTAGTTGCGCGAACTGGACATCAGGAAGGCGTTGTCGAGGATGCGCGGTACATCTGGCTCACGGATCTGGTCGCTATAGAACGTGATCTGGCGGCTGGCATACAGGTAGTCCTGGTTACCGCCGGCCTCGCTGCCGGCGGCGGCCATGCTCTTGCCGGTATGACGGGCGATGGCCGGGTACCAGTAGTCCGGCAGGTGCGCCTTGAGAAACGCCGGGTCGGCATGCTCGCGCTGGCCCGGAGAAAGCATCACGTAAGTGTCCAGGGCCGCCTTTCCGAAATTGGCGATCGACTGGGCGCGGTTGTCATGGGGCAGCGCCTCGGCCTCTACGCTGTCAATGCCGCTCACTGGCTGCAGCTCACGGGTGTTGCGCTGGTAGACCTTGAGCGTGGTCAGCAGGTACAGGGTGCGGGTCAGATTATCGGCCGTGGGCTTTAGCATCACATTCTGCAAGGTGGCGAAGTAGCGGTCGCGCAGCAGCGGCTCGACCCCATGGCCCTGGTACAGGCCCAGGCGCATGCTGAGGGGCACGCCCTTTGCGTGGTGTTGCTCATGGTAGTGAGCAGCCCAGAAGCGCAAGCGGTCGAGGCTTCGCCAGGCGGTGTACTGGCCGCTGGCCGCCTGGTCGTCGGCCTTGGCCTGGGCCAGTTCGCTGGCAATGCTGGCCAGGGTGGCGCGGTTGTTCAGGTACGACCAGCCCCACAGGCTGCACAGCACCAGTGCCGCCAGGCCGGCGGCGCCCACCCAACCGGCCTTGCGTCGGCGTTCACGGTGGTTGCTGGTGTACAGCGCCACCAAATGCTGGTCGGGAATGATCACTTTGCGGAACAGGCTGTTGATGAACAGCGGCGCCGCCTGGCTGCCGGCAGTGCCCGTGCCTTCTGCGTGTTCAAGCGCGAAGCGTTCGGCCACATGCTGGCCGTGGCAGCCCCACTGAGTTTCGTCGGCCTGCAACGCTGCGGTGAAATAGAAGCCGCGCAGCATTTCGGCATTCTGGTAAGGGTTGGCGCGCAGCAGGCTGTCGACGAACTGATGCAGGCGCGGCTTGAGCGCGGCCAGCTCGAGCGGGAAGCGGTAGGCTGCGTTGTTCTGCCGAGTGACTTGTATGTCCTGCTGCACCAGCTGCTGGCTCGCCATCTGCCCCCAGTAACAGGTCAGCTCGTCCATCGCATTGCCGAAGCGCTGGCCCCAGTCGGCTTGCTCGAAACCCTTGTGAGAGAAGGTTTTACCCATCACTTCACCACGCGCGGCATCGTCCAGCTGGCGATAGAACGCGGTGAAACCAGGGATCAGGTCGCACTTGGTGAAAACCAGGTAGATTGGCAGGCGCACTTCTAGCAGCGCGCAGCTTTCCTGAATGCGTTCGCGCAGGCGCTTGGCCACGCGTTCCTGCTCTTCGACCGGGCCATGCAGGATATCGGCGATGCTGACGCTGACGATCAAACCGTTGAGCGGGCGGCGCTGGCGGTGCTGGCGCAGCAGTTGCAAAAAGCCGCGCCACTTGCCGGCTTCTTCGGGGCTGTTCATGTAGCGTCCGGCAGTGTCCAGCAGTACCGCCTCAGAGCTGAAGAACCAGTCGCAGTTGCGCGTGCCGCCCAGGCCCGCGACCCGCGCGCCTTCGCGCTCGGCATAGGGGAAGTTCAGGCCTGACTGCAGGATCATCGTGCTCTTGCCGGCGGCCGGCTGGCCAATGACCAGGTACCAGGGCAGGGCATACAGTGCATCCTTGGTCGAGGTACCGCGCGGCTTGTTGCTGTGCAGCCGCTCGATGCCCTGTAGCAGGCGCTCGCGCAACAGGCTGATCTCTTCCCGGTCGGCTGGGGCTGCACTGAGTACGGCCTGGTCGGCGTCGTCGCGCAGCAGGCCTTCAAGGTTGTGGTGCTGACCCACTCCGCGGTACAGCAGCAGTACATAGCCCGCCGACAGCAGCAGAAACACGCCGATGCCGGCCAGCAGGCTGTGCAGCGAGGCGAAGCCGAAGGCTCGGCCGATGGCCCAGACCAGGAAGATCGCCAGGAAGAACGCCACGCCCAGCAGGTAGGGTTGGTAGCGCAGGCAGTAGTACTTGAGCTTGTTCATACAGGCGTCGCATCCAGTGCATCGACGAACTGGTCGATGACATGTTCAAGGGGGCGGTCGTAATCGTGCAGCCGAGGCACCATCGTCAGTGGGCTGAGCAACTCCAGGTGCTGGCGCGGGTCGGCACAGCCACTGAGCAGGCGGTAGGCACAGTTGGCGTGGCGCGCCGGGAAGCAGTACAGCTGCGGGTGCATGAAGTCGTCGGCCAACAGGCTCACCGCCGGCAACTCTCGGTGCCCGCTCATGCGGCTCAGCCAGGTCAGCCAGAGATCGGCCGTGGGGTTTTTAAGGCCACGTTCGGCCGGCAACGGCAATTCGATGCCGCCTGCAAAGTCGCCCTGCAGCGAAGCACGGCCGAGCTGCAGGTGGGCGAGGGCAGTGGCGCTGTCGAAACCTGGCCAGGACCCGTGCAGTGCGCGGGCCACATCCGCGAAGCTGAAATCATGCAGGAACTTGGCGTGCACCCGGCGGAACAGGTCCAGATCCTGGCCCTGCAGCGGGCGCAAGGCCTTGATCCGTTCGAACAGGCTGGTGCAGTCGGCGCCTTGCACAGCCTGGTGCAGCATTGGTTTGATCTGTGCGCTGAACAGCTCGCCAAGCGTGAACGGGTTGACCAGTACACTGCTGTCTTCGAGCTTGAGCAGCTGGAAGATGAAGAACGGGTAGCGCCGCTGGCTGGCATCGCGCGAGCTGAGCAGGCCACCCAGTAGCCAGTTGCCGTTGCGTGCGCGGTAGGTGAAAAAACACATCGGCAGCGCGTCGAACAACGCTTGCCAGTCATCGCGGTAGCGCATGGCTGCCAGCGATGACTGCAACCAGGCGTCGAACTCGCAGACTTCTTCCGCCGCCCCATGAAGGCTGACGAAATCTGCGCTCGACGGTAGCTTGCCGAAGCAACCGATCATTGCGCCCCCCTGCTGTTGAGGGCGCTCAGGGCCTTGACGTCAGCCAGATCGGTCAGCTTGACCCCGCCGAAATTGCGCACGATAAGGCTTACGCGGCCATTGGCGGTGTTCCAGCTGAAACGTTGCTGAATGCCGTCCAGGTCGTCGACGCGAGCGCTCTCGTTCATGCGCAGCAGGCCCCAGCGCCCCGGGAAGTCGAACACGGTGACCCGTGTGCCGCTCAGGGTGACGACGTCAAGGCGCGCGCCCGGCGCGTTGCTGGTGCCCGGCCAGGCGAAGCGGTTCCAACTGCTGCGGCCGTTGCGGTAGTGCTGCTCCTGGCCATCGAGGGTGAAGACGATGTCGGTGAAGTTGGCTGAAGGCTCCAGCATGATTTCGAAGCCGTTGTCACGGTCCGACAGGCTGGCGATCACCTGGCCCACGGAGCTGGCCTTGTCGATGCTGTTGAGCATGCCAGGGTTGACCAGTGCCGGCCCCTTGCTATCGCCCACGCCCAATCCTTCACCGCCGGCCAGATTGCCGATTTCGTTGCGCTTGAAGGCCGGCAGCAGGCCGCTGTCGGGATCCACGAAGCGCTGCAGGTCTTTCACCGAAGCCTCGTTGCGGCTGCTGCCGGCAATCGGGTAACGGTGTGCCATGACCTGCTCCCAGGGCTTGGCGATCTGCTGCGCCCAGGCCTTGGCGATCTGCTGGCCGGCCGGGTCGCGCAGGGTCGCCCAGGCATACTGGATGGGCAGGCTGAACAGCCCCTGCAGCGAGCGTGACAGGCCATCCTGGCTGGTGTCGACGCTGCTCTCCACGTAGTTGCGCACGGTGGTGATCTCGCTCGGCTGGCCTTCCAGGGTCTCGCTGATCAACTGTTTGCTGCTCTTGCCCACATCCTGCGAGCGCTGGATGTTGTTCAGGCGCACCTTGAGTTTGCGCAAGGCGGCCAGGTAGCGGTCCATGATGGTGCTGTCGGCGCCTTCGGCGTTGTTCTCGGCGAACACTCGCGCCACCGGCTCGAAGCGCTTGGCCAGGCTACCGTCGTCCACCGCCGGCAGGGCCGGGGCAACGTTGGCGGGTAGGGTGTCGTTAGCGTCGAACAGACCGGTGACCTTGCTCCAGAAACCATCGTCGCGGGTGGTGCCGGGGGCCGGGATGGCTTGCTTGAGCGGCAGGTCCCACTGGGTATTGTCGTTGACCGCCTGCAGCAGGTTCTTCACTGGCGAGTTCTGCACGTCGCTCAGCAGCCCCAATTGCCGGGTCGCCGAAGCCAGGTCGGCGAAGTGGCGCACGCCAACGCTGCTGACCATCTTGTACCAGGCCTGGGTGTAGTCGCGCTTGTAGCGGGTCATGAACTCGCGTACGAAGTTGGCCTTCTGCACGATGGCATCGCCGCCTTCGCCGTCCAGCACCCAGTCCGACTCGTTGCGCAGGTTGCCCGACACCAGCTTGATCAGCTCGGGCTTGACGAAGGTGTCCCAGCCCTGGCGGGTGTAGATCGCCGGCACGCCAGCGGTTCCATACAGCAGCGCGCGGCCCGGTTGCGGGACCAGGTCGTTGAGGTTCAGCGCCGGGAACTGTCGGCTCGACTCGAGCTGCAGGCGCAGGTACTCGCGGTCGACCAGCGAGCTGGAGATCATGAACGACTTGAGGTTCTGCCGGGTTTCGTTGATCAGCTGTTCGTTGCGCGGCAACGACGGCGCTTGGCCCTGCTCCAGCAACTGCACGTACAGCGGGGCATTTTCCGCGATCACGCCAGCGTCGGCCGGGGTGCCTTCGGCGGCGGCGCTGGCCCAGGCCTGGGGCAGGCTGGCAGCGACGAAGGCCGGGTCTGGATGGGCCTTGGGCTCGGTCAGCAACAGGTACAGCTTGAGGGTGTTGTAGGCCTCGATGATCGAGGCCACCTGCTGCTCGTCCAGGCGCCCGAGCATTTCTTCGGACAGTGACAGCCCACCGGTGGCGGCGGACAGCTCGGCGCCATCGCTGGCAGTGGCCAGGTTGACCTTGGCGGCATAGGCGCCAGCGCGGGTGTTGCCCAGCGCGGCCTGGGCCCTGGCCGCAATGGCAGGGGCAAGCGGCTTGCCATTGCGCTTTTTCGGCTGCGGGGCCGGGGTGAATTCCAGCTCCTGATTGATACCGTTGGCGAAGGTGTTGAACGCCCGCATCTGCACTTGCAGGTTGCGTGCGATCGGTTCCAGCGCCTGGCTGCGCAGCTGCGCCAGATAGGCGCTGCGGGTCACCTGGTGAATCGCCTCGCCCTGGTACAGGCCGCCACCCAGCTGCAGGGGTACACCCTGCAGGCGATGGGCCTCGACGTTGGCCATCTGTTCACGCAGCACTTCCAGGCCCTTGCCTGCGGCCAGCTGCTGCTCGCGGTCTGCTGCCTGCTCGATGTGCGCCAGCTGCCCGCGCAGGTTGTCCAGCCACTGGCGGTTATTGGCGAACGACAGCGCTTGCCAACCGATGAACAGCAACCCGGTGGCGGCGGCCAGGCCCAGTAGCAGCGGGCTGAACGCAGCCTGGCGGCCCAGGCGCGACTGGTAAAGGATCAGGTCGCGGTCGGGGAAGATCACCTGGCGGAAGGTGTCGGTGATGAAGTAGCTGCGGTTGCCCAGGGGCTTGTCGACGTGACCGGCCTGCTCATCGTAGGCGGCCTGCAGGGCGAATTCGTCGGCGACGACATCTTCATAGACCTGCCCCAGCTGCTGCCCGGTCTGCAGTGCACTGGTGAAGTACAGGCCACGTAGCAGCAGCGGGGCACCGCCGCGATGGCCGCGGGTGAAGTGGTCGAGGAATTGCTCGAGCACACCGCTGAGGGCGGCGAAGTACTGCGGGAAATTCAGCAAGGTGCTGTCGGCTTCGGCACCTAGGGCGATCATCTGCGCGTCGACGTGCTGGCGAATATGAGCCTGCAGCTTCTTCAGGCGTGTCTGCAGCACGGCGTGCAGGCCGTTGGTGCGGATTTCCGAAAGCCCAAAGGTCATGCCCAGCGGCTGTTGGCGATCGTGCAGGTCGAGGCCGTCGAACGCCTGGCTAAAGCCCGGCAACTGGTCGGTCTTGCTCAGCATCAGGTAAACCGGGGGGTTGGCATCGAGGCATTCGGCGTATTCTTCCACCCGTGCCACCAGCTGGGCCGCCAGGGCATTGCGCTCGTCGCTGTTGGCCGCCAGCAGTTCGGGCAGGCTGACCACCAGGACCAGGCCATTGATCGCCGCTTTGCCACGCTGCTTACGCAGCATGCGCAGAAAGGCCGAGAATTCGCTGGCCGACTGGTCGTCGCGCAGGTAGCGCCCGGCGGTGTCGATCATCACGGCGTCGGGGCTGAAGTACCAGTCGCAGTGCTGGGTGCCGCTTTCACTGTCGTTGGCGGTAGCGATGCTGGCCGACAGGCCGGAATGGGTCAGCAGCGAGGTCTTGCCGGCCGCCGACATGCCGACCACCAGGTACCAGGGCAGGTCGGACAGGGCCGCCTTGCCGCCGCCACCCGCGGAGCGGTCGGTGCGCAGCATGGCGATGGCGTGCTTCAGGCGCTCACGCAGCACCTGCTGGTCACGGAACTCGCCAGTGGCATTCCACGAGCGGTCGACCTCGATCTGCAGCAGGTTCTCCAGGTTGTGTTCGGCGCGAATGCGCTGGTATTGACGCAGCACGATTACCAGCAGGAAGCAGGCACTGATGATCGCCAGCGCTTCAGGCACGTGATGACGCAGCCACGGCACCAGCGGCGCGGCCAGCCAGCAAATCAACAGGCTAGCCAGCCACAGCAATGGCAGCAGCACCCAGAAACTTTTCAACAGACGCAGTAATGTTTTCATGTCTTCCTGACTCGGCTACCTGGTATGTGCTCAGGCACTGAACAGCTGGCGGATTTGTTCGGACAGGGCGGCGACGTCCTTGTCCAGCAACCAGTCCAGCGTCAGGTACACGGCGACGCAGACCAACGCGATCAGCGCCAGATACACCCACAGCGGTACTTCATGGCGCAGCATCTGCGACACCTGGTCGGGCAGTGCCCAGTCCGGTGACAGGGCCTTGGGCGCCTTGCGGTAGCGGGCAATATCCTGGCCCAGGGTATTGGCCAGGTACCGCAACTGGTCTTTCTGGCCGAGGCTGAACTTGCCCTCGAAGCCCAGTGCCAGGCACAGGTGGTAGACCTCGAGTACGTCAATGTTCTGCTTGACGTCGGCGCGCAACGCGTCGACCTTTTCGAAGAAGCCTTCGCCGGCCAGGTGCACGCCGAAATAGCGGAACTGCAGCGGCTGCAGTTCAAAGTGCCGACGCAGCGCGTTGTCGTCCGAGCGCAGTACGCTTTCGTCGAGGAAGGCGCACAACGCGTATTGGGTGTCCTTGACCTGCTCGACGCTATAGTTGGCGGCACGGGCATCACGTTCCAGGTTGGCGAAGAAACGTTCGACGCTACCTTCGAAGGCCTGCACCGAAGTGACCTGGCGACCGCGACGTACGATCAACGCCATGCTGATGAAGTCCTGGACCAGGTCCTTGAGCGTCGGTTTGTCGCTGGCGGCCGGGACGGCGCCCTGTTGCAGTACGGCTTCGGTCATTTGAGCACCGCCATCAGTTCAAGCTTGAGGTTGGTAAAGGCGCTGGGCGCATAGAAGCAGATGGCCTGGGCGCTGATCATTCGTTCATACACAGTGCCGTGCGGCTCGATGGCGAAGTACTGGTTGTCCAGGCGCACCGGAATCGCGTTCGGCAGCCGCGCGGCGTGATTGAGGGTGACACCCGGCATGGCGCTGTTGACCACCACTTCAATGTCTTCCGGCGAACCGACCTTGAACGCACGGGGCACCAGCTCCAGCAGGCTGGCGCCAGGCATGTCGGCGTGCACGGCGATATAGAAGTCGGCCTCGGCCAGGCGCGGGTCATGCAGTTGGCCTTGCCAGTGCGATGGCTTGGTCTGGGTAAGGTTGATGACGATGCACTGGTTGGGCACGACGTTGTCGAGCATCACCCGGATCATCTCGTCGAGCTTGACCAGCGACGCGGCCGGGTCGTGGTGGTCGTATTCGGGGAGGTCGCTGAGTTGGGTGTCCAGGGTGAAGGTCAGCAGGCCACCGGCCAGGTCGGCCAGGAACAGGTACAGGCGTTCCGGATGCAGGCGCGGGTGGGCCAGTAGATGAGCCAGTTGCGGGTGGGCACGGTTGACCGTGTTCAGCAGCCAGAACAGGGTGACATCGCTGGAGCCGAACTCGGCGATCTGGTCGGCGCGCTCGCGGCGCCGGCCGGAAAGCGCCTTGCTCTTGGCCTGCAGGGCGCCGAGCAGGCGCTTGCCAATGCCGGCAATGGTCTCGTGGCTGCCCAGGTGCAGGGTGGGGTGGACGAAATGCGGGTCAAGGTTGAAACCGCCCATGCTGTTGCGTGTCAGCTTCGCCAGGGGGCAGTGGCTGTAACCGTCGAGGCTGTCACCGTCGACCAGCAGTACGACGTTCAAGCGCAAGCTGGTGATTTCGTTCTCCAGCTCGCCTTCATTAAGGTCGGGCAGGGTGTCGAACTGCTTGCGAAAGCGCCGAGCAGCCTTGTGTTCGTGGCCATCCTCGACGTAGTTGCGGCCGAATGGCTCGGGCAGCTTGAGCGCAGCATACACCTTCAGGTCGTTGGCCTTGAGCAGGTCCTTGAGGTCGCGCGCGGCCGGCAGCGGATCGTGCTGCGGCGCGTCGTAGAGGCTGCCATCGGGGAACACCAGCTTCAGGCGCTTGAGCTGCAGTGAACCAGTGGCCAGGGCGTCCTCGTCCACCTGCAGCGCCTGAACTCCCCAATGGAAAGGGGTGCTGCGCAGGGTCGCCTCAGCCAACTGGTGCTGATGGAATTCGTCCTGATACTGGAAGTGTTGGGGCAGCAGGAACATGCCTTCCGACCACATCACCCGGCTCTGCTTGCTCATTTGACGCTATCCACTAAAGAATTGAAGGTTGAATCCATGGCGTTGCTGGCCGACTGGCTGGCGGCGTCGGTGGCTTTGTCGACGACCGCGTCCTGCATCTTGTCGGTGAGGGGCGTGTCGGCATCCTTGGCCTTCTGCGCAGCTGCAAGCTGGTCGGCGGTCGGAGGTTTGTTGAGTACATCCACGCCCCGCATGGCGCTGATTTCGGTGTTGTCCACCAGCACCCGCAGGCCGTCGGAGGAGAACCAGATACCGTCCTTGCGCAGCGAGTTGGCGTCGAAGGCGACTTTCCAACGCGCGTCATGCTCATCGCGGAAGAACGCCGCCACGCCGACGTAGCGCGCGCTCTTGGCCAGCGGCCACTGGTCGATCTGGCCGATGCCAGGCAGCAGGGTAATCTCGCGGGTTTCCACCAGGGTGTTGCCCAGGGCTTTTTGCGGGGCGTCCCACAGGGTCTCGGCATCGGTAGCCGCGAAGCGCTCGAGGTCGGTCAGCTGGTACACGCGCATCACCACCGACAGCGGCCTGCCCTCGGCGTCAGGGTTGAGCTGGTTGCCGCCGTCGGAGGTCAGGATGACCTTTTCGCTGTCGGCCAGCATGTCGGCCGCCCAGCTGTCTTCCATGCGCTTGCCGATACGGTCGGTGACCCCGCAGCCGGCCAGCGCCACCAGCAAGGCGACTGCGGTCAGGCGTTTGAGGGCGATGTGCTTGTGTTGCATGACGGCAAAACCTCCGGGTACTGGTCAGGCCAGGCGATAGGCGAAATCGCCATCGCTGCCCAGCTCGATCGCAAGGTGCTGGATCGGCGCGTCCTGGGCCATACGCTCGAGCACGCGCTGGGCGAGTTCGGGCATCAGGGTCTGGGACAGGATGTTGTCGATGTTGCGTGCGCCGCTGTCGACCTCGGTGCAGCGCGCGGCGATGGCCTTGACCAGTGCCTGGTCATAGCTGAGCTCGGCCTGGTGGTTGCGGGCGAAGCGCTTGGCGATGCGTTCGAGCTTGAGGGCGACGATGCGCTCGAGAATCTGGTCCTGCACCGGGTAGAACGGCACGATGCTCAGGCGACCGAGGAAGGCCGGCTTGAACACGTGGTTGAGCTGGTCGCGCAGGTCCTCGACGATCGCCTCGGGCGTCGGCAGCTCGGTGGCGTTCAGGCAGGTCTGCATGATGCGCTCGGTGCCGGTGTTGGAGGTGAGGATGATCACCGTGTTGCGGAAATTGATCTCGCGGCCCTCGCCATCGTCCAGCACGCCCTTGTCGAACACCTGGAAGAACAGTTCGAGCACGTCGGGGTGGGCTTTTTCCACCTCGTCGAGCAACACCACGCTGTACGGCTTGCGGCGCACCGCCTCGGTCAGTACGCCGCCTTCGCCGTAGCCGACATAGCCGGGTGGCGAGCCCTTGAGGCTCGACACGGTGTGGGCTTCCTGGTACTCGGACATGTTGATGGTGATCAGGTTGCGCTCGCCGCCGTACAAGGTGTCGGCCAGGGCCAGGGCGGTTTCGGTCTTGCCGACGCCGCTGGGGCCGAGCAGCAGGAACACGCCAATCGGTTTGTTCGGGTCTTCCATGCGCGCTCGGGAAATCTTGATGCGCTTGCCGATCTCATGCAGGGCGTGGTCCTGGCCCAGCACGCGTTCACCAAGCAGGGCCGGCAGGCGCTGCACGGTATCGATTTCGTCACGCAGCATCTTGCCCAGCGGGATGCCGGTCCAGCCGCTGATGACCTGGGCGATGGCGCCGCTGTCGACCAGCGCGTGGACCAGTGGCTGGTCGCCTTGCACGCGAGCCAGCTCGGCACGCAGGGCATTGAGCTGCTGGGCGTCGGCATCGTTGGCGGCGTCCAGCGCCTTGAGCTGTTCGACCAGCTCCAGCTCCTGCTGCCACTGGGCATTGAGCTGCTGTTCTTGCTGTTGCTCGGCCTGCAGGGCAGCCTGCAGCGCTTCCAGGCGGCGGGCATGGTCGTGCCCCTTGCCGGCTTCGTGGCCGAGCACGCCGATTTCCGCCTGCAGGTTGTCGATCTGCCGGCGGCAGTCTTCCAGTGCCCCGGGCAGCGAAGATTGCGCCAGGGCAATGCGCGCGCAGGCCGTGTCGAGCACGCTGACCGCCTTGTCGGGCAGCTGGCGGCCGGTGATGTAGCGGTTGGACAGGCGTACCGCCTGCACCAGCGCTTCGTCCATCACCGCCACCTTGTGGTGCTCGCGCATCTTGCCAAGCAGGCCGCGCAGCATGTGAATGGCTTTGTCTTCGTCGGGCTCTTCCACTTTGACCACCTGGAAGCGGCGGGCGAGGGCGGCGTCCTTCTCGAAGTACTTCTTGTATTCGGCCCAGGTAGTGGCAGCGATGGTGCGCAACTCGCCACGGGCCAGGGCCGGTTTGAGCAGGTTGGCGGCGTCGTTCTGCCCGGCCTGGCCGCCGGAGCCGATCAAGGTGTGGGCTTCGTCGATGAACAGAATGATCGGGTGCAGGCTGCGCTTGACCTCTTCGATCACAGCCTTGAGGCGGTTCTCGAACTCGCCCTTGACCCCGGCGCCGGCCTGTAACAGGCCCAGGTCGAGGGTGTGCAGGGCAACGTCCTTGAGCACCGCTGGCACGTCACCCTGGGCAATGCGCAGCGCCAGGCCTTCGACCACGGCGGTTTTGCCGACCCCGGCTTCGCCCGTGAGGATCGGGTTGTTCTGCCGGCGGCGGGTGAGGATGTCGACCATCTGCCGTACTTCGAACTCACGGCCCAGTACCGGGTCGATACGGCCCTCGCGAGCGCTTTGGGTAAGGTTGACCGTGTACTGGTCCAGCGCCGGGGTCTTGCCGCTGGCCTTGCCCGACGTGCTCACTGGCGCCGCTGGGCTGGCCAGTGGGCTGGCCTGCCTGGACTCGGCGCTACCTTCCACCAGCGCGGCAAGGTTCAGGCGCAGGTCATCGGCGTTGATTTTTTCCAGCTCCGGCGCCGAGGCGATCACCACGCGACGCAGTTCAGCATCGTCAAGCAGCGCCTGCAGCAGGTGGGCGCTGCGCACCTGGCCTACGCCGTACTCGATCGAGGCCAGTAACCAGGCTTGCTCGATCATGCGGGTGATGTGCGGCGACAGCGCCGGGGTGCGGGTATTACCTTTCTTGAAGGTGCCCAGGGCGGTGACCAGCTGCGCCTGCAGGCGTTCGGCGACGACCTCGTAGTGGCGCAGGATCGGCGCCAGGTCGCTGTCGTTGTTGTCGAGCAGTTGCAGCAGCAGGTGCTCCACTTCCACGTCGTAGTGGTGCTCCGACAGGCACAGGGCCGCCGCGCTTTCGGTGGCCATGCGGCTGGTTTCGTTGAGCTTGGCGAACAGAGACTTCAGGTTCACAAGGCGACCCCATCGTAAGGAATGTGGAAGACGGCGCAACGCGAAGGCTCCGCGTCGCGACCAGGGCGTTTGAGCCAACCCAGCCAGCCCAGGGCGACATTGCCGCTACGGCCCAGTTGGGCACGTGGCACCGCCTCGCGCTTGAGGCGCGGGGCGATTTCGAAGTCCAGGCCGGCACCTATATAGAAGCGCACCAGCTCGACCAGCTTGCGATAGCACTCGGTACCAGGCTGAAAGCGCTGGTAATCGGCCAGGTTCAGTGGGCCCAGCTCGATGCGGATGCACGATTGGTAGTCCCAGATCCGCTTGCCAGCAACAGCGCTGTGGCCAAGCTGGGCGTTGTGCCGCCCAAGCTGGGTGCGCTGTTCAGGCGGCAGCTGCAACCAGCGCCCGGCGAATTGCCTGACGTGGATCGGCAGCGAGAAATAGAAGCCGAGCATTCGCTCAAGGTTCAACGCGTTGCGCGGCTTCTGGCTGAGCAGGCCGGCAAAGTAGCTGAACAGCTCACGGCGCAATGCTGACGGCTGTTCTTCAAACTTCAGCTGTTGGGCGCGCGGTCCGAGGCCGACCAGGTTGAGCAGGTAGCCATCGAAGCCCGAGGTGCCATTGCGCTCGTGCTCGATGTGGAATTTGTATTTTTGCCAGGCCTCGTAGAACAGCGTGGTCATGCGGTGCGAGAAGATGTCGAGAAACGCATGGGCGGCATCGTCGCGATACTGCACGTGGCGCTCGAGCAGCAGTTCGGTGTATGGGCGCGGCAGCACGCCCGACGGCCCGACCAGGCCCATGAAGGTGACCTGCACTTCCGACAGCGGCAAGCCGGTTGGCGACACCTTGCCTTCGCGCTCGAAGTGCAGGTCGCTGACCTCGCTGGCCGGGAACGCCAGCGACAGCTGGGTACGAAAACGCAGCGGGTCTTCGTGCGGCCGGGTCGCCAGGTCCATGCGCCCGGTGCGGCTGTAATGCAGGCGGAGCAGGCGCACCAATTGGAAGAATTCGAATCGGTGCGGCTCGGCTCGGGCCTGATCGATCAGACCAGGGGCTGATCGCCGGTGCGTGCTGGCCATTGTACGACTCTCTTTTCTCGTTGTTGGGTGCGCAGGGTCAGTTGGGTGAAGCTGTTCATCGAGCAGTACTGGCCGAAGAAGTGGTCCAGCACCTTGCCGAATAGAAATACGCCACTGCCGATGAACTGGCTTTCATCCAGGGTCAGGGTGATGCCGACGCCGCGCACGAAATTAGGCCGCGGGTGGCCGATGCGCGCGACCACCGGTTCGCTGCTGATCGCCTTGATGCCGTTGATCTGTTTGCGAATGGCGGAGACATTGCGGTAGTTGTACAGCGACAGCAGCTCCAGCAGCACTTCGCGGCCTTGGCTCACCAGGGACAGATGGTTCAGCGACAAGTGGGCGATCAACCGCCAGATCAGGCCCTTGCCCAAGGGCACACGCACCGTGGCGGTGGGCTTGCGCAGGCAGCGGATATCCTTGATCACCGAGTTGGCGGGAATGGTGAAATCGCCCCGTTCGCCACCGAACGGCAGCATCAGTGGCACGTCGCGGTTGCTGCAGGTAAGGCCGATGCTCAGGGTGTCGCTGCTGGCATCAATCAGCTCCAGATCGCGGTCGACCACGCGGATGCTCATGGCAGTGGCGTCACCCTGGTTTCGCCGGCGCGCGACCCAGAAACTGCTGTGTGGGTCTTGCTCGCCCCGTGGTTCGAAAAACGGCTGGCAGGTGGCGACCTGGTCGATGCCGCCGAGTTTGCGCACCCGCCGTACCCGGTCGATCGATACCACTTCTGCCGCGTTGTGCAGCCGTGTGTCAGGGGTGACCTGGTATTCGTGCTGGGTGTGGGTCAGCTTGATCGGCTCGGCCTGCTGGCGGAACAGGTTGATGATCGGCGTGCAGTTGAGCTTGAAGTTGTTGCGCCCGATGTTCTGGGTCAGCCGCGCCAGGCGCTCGCTGAGGTCGTAGTCGGAGAAATAGAAGTTGAGCTCTACCTGCTCGATGGCCTTGCCCTGCAGGATGCGGGCAAATCCACTGAGGTCGAAGAACATGAACTTGTCGGGGAAGGTGAAATACTCGTGCAGCAGGCGGTAGCCCAGGAATGAGCGTTCGGAGTAATCCACCAGGCCTTCGTCACGGGCGTAGCCCACGGCTTTCAGGGCGTCGGCCGGCAGCGCCACTTCGCGGCTGCGGCCCTGGTCATCGAAGCTTAGCGTGGCCTTGGCCAGGTTGTTGAACAGCAGTTCGTACAGCTGCAGCATCAGGGTCGCTTCGCCGTCGAGGAAGAACCGCAGGCGGTTCATGTCCATCTGCCCGAACAGGGCATCGCCAGTGGCTGCCAGGCGGATGCGCAGACGAGCGACCAGGTCGGCGCTGTGCCCGTTGAATGCCGAGCGTTCCATTTCTGTGAACGAGGCCTGCTGCACGGCAATCGGCCACAGCTCTACCGGGAAGCAGGTGCGGAACTTGCACACCACGCCTTCCACGGGATTGGCATGCATCTCGGTATGGCGCGCCACTCGGTAGGCTTCGGTGACCTTCTCGTGCCTGCCCAGGCTCAGTTCGACAATCGACATCGACGGAGTAGGGCGCAGGTAGTGGGGGTACAGCACCTCGAGGAAGGATTCGACGATTTCCGGAAACTCGTCATCGAGCTTCTTGTGCACCCGCGCAGACAGGAACGAGAACGCCTCGATCAGGCGCTCGGTGTGCGGGTCTTCGCAGTTGTCGCCCTCGATCAGCAACCGCGAAGCGATCTTCGGGTACTGCGCGGCAAACTCCTGGCCGAGAAAGCGCAGGTGCGACAGTTCCTGTTCGTAGTAGGGCAGCAGTTCGTCGAGCATCAGTTGAGGTTCTGCACTTTGTATTCCTGGGTGTTGACCTGCAGCACGGCGTCGAATGACACCTGGCGGCTGATGTCCTGCAGACGCAACACGGCGTCCACGCGGAAGGTCAACATGCGGTGGCCGTTCTGCTGGGCCAACAGCTGAACACGGACCCGGCGAAAGCGCCGGTCTCCGGTGCTGATCGCCCGCTCCAGCTGTTGCTGGATCAGGCGACGATCGTGCGGGTCGAGCACGCTGCGGCTGATGAAGTCCGGCATGCCGTATTCAAGGATGGAACCACCGAGCTGGCTGAAGCCGTCGAGCTCTTCGGCGACCAGGGACTGGCGGGTGTTCACCAGCACTTCGAGGTCGCGGACGATGCTTGCCTTGTACTCGGCCAGCGAGCAGGTGCGCTGCGCTGCGGGCTCGGCCGACTGGTAGGGACGGTCGTCCAGCAGTCGGTCGAGCAGCGAGGGCAGCAGGCGGGCCTGGTTACTCATGTGTCATCCCTGTACACAACGGCCTGTCAGCCGCGCGCGCCCTGTGGCAGCTCGGCAACCAGCCGCAGCGAGGCGGTCAGTTCATCCAGCTGGTAGTGCGGGCGCAGGTAGGTCACGGCCTTGTACACGCCTGGCTTACCGGGCACTTCGAACACCTCGGCGCGGGCTTCGCGCAGCGGGAACTTGGCCTTGGCCTCCTGGCTGGCGGTGTCGTCGAGCAGCACGTAGCTGGCCAGCCACTGGTTGAGGAAGCGCTCGACATCCATGCGCGAGGCAAAGCTGCCGATCTTGTCGCGCATGATCGCCTTCATGTAGTGGGCGATGCGCGAAGTGGCGAAGATGTATTGCAGCTGGGCCGACAGGCGTGCGTTGGCGTTGGCGATGTCGGTGTTGTACTGCTTCTGTTTCTGCGCCGACTGGGTGCCGAAGAACGCGGCATAGTCGGTGCCCTTGCAGTGCACCAGGGGGATGAAGCCCAGGTCCGACAGCTCTTTTTCGCGGCGGTCGGTGATGGCGATTTCGGTCGGGCACTTGAGGGCGATTTCGCCGTCGTCGGTCTTGAAGGTATGGGTCGGCAGGCCTTCGACCAGGCCGCCACCTTCCACGCCGCGGATGGCCACGCACCAGCCGTAGCGGGCGAAGGCATCGGTGACGCGGGTGCCGAGGGCGTAGGCGGCGTTCATCCACAGGTACTTGTTGTGGTCGCGGCCATCGACGCTTTCGACGAAGTTGAATTCTTCCACCGGGGTGGTATCCGGGCCATACGGCAGGCGACCGAGCACGTGGGGCAGGGTGAGGCCGACGTAGCGCGAGTCTTCCGAGGCGCGGAACGACTTCCACTTGGCATATTCCACAGTGTCGAAGATCTTCGCCAGGTCACGCGGGCCGGACATCTCGGTGAACGAGTCCCAGCCGAACAGCTCGGACGAGGCGGCCGAAATGAACGGGGCGTGCGCCGCCGCGGCGACGTGCGAGATCTCTTCGAGCAGGTACATGTCTTCGGGGTTGCGGTTGAACTCGTAGTCACCGATCAACATGCCGAAAGGTGCACCACCGAAGGTACCGTACTCTTCTTCGTAGACCTTCTTGAACAGCGCGCTCTGGTCGAATTCGCTGGCGGCCTTCAGGTCGCGTACCAGGTCTTTCTTCGAGGCATTGAGCAGATGGATCTTCAGCGTGGTGCTGGTCTCGGTCTGGTCTACCTGGTATTTCAGGCCGCGCCAGGAGGCTTCCAACTGCTGGAACTCGCGGGCGTGCATGATCTCGTTCATCTGCTCGGAGAGCATCGCGTCGATTTCGGCGATACGCGAATCGAGCACGGCGATCAGGTCCTTGCTCGGGGTCATCTCACCCTCGAGCACCTGGTTCACCAGTTCGCCAATCAGGTCGCGGGTGCGGTTGCGCTCGGTGTCGGAGCGGGCCACGCGGCTTTGCGAAATGATGCTGTCGAGCAGCGAGGGCTGTGGCGCGAAGTTTTCCACTTCGACCAGGTCGCCGGCCTGTTGCGGTACGGTTTGCTTGTCGGTCATGTTCGGGCTCCTGCTCAGGCGCGATCGTCGCTGGACGGGTCTTTCACTTCGGCTTCACGGCCGAATTCCTTGCCCAAGGTCTTGAGCTTTTCGGTGTTCTGCAGCACGTCCATCAGCAGCTCTTCGAGCTTGTCGTTGCCGCCCATCTTGTTGCGCAGGTCGGCCAGTTTGTTGCGCACTTCCAGCAGCTTGCGCAGCGGCTCGACCTGCTTGACCACGTTCTGTGGCTCGAAGTCTTCGAGGCTGTTGAAGTTCAGCTCCACGCCCAGCTGGGTACCGTTCTTGGCCAGGGTGTTGTCGACGCGGTAGGTCAGGCGTGGCTTGATGCCCTTGAGCACGCCATTGAAGTTGTCGCGGTCGATGAATACGAACTTGCGGTCCTTGAGCTTGGGCAGCGGCTCCAGCGGGTTGCCGGAAAAGTCGCCCAGTACGCCGACGACGAAGGGCAGCTCTTTTTTCTCGATGGCATCGCCGATGTCCACGTCGTAGGTGATATGGACCCGAGGCGCGCGAACGCGGTCAAGTTTGTGCTGAGTGCTTTCCTTCTTCGCCATCGTGTTCTCCAGTGCGAGCAATTCGCTGCGAATCATTGCGCGGCCCGGTGCCGGGCGCTGCGCGTTACAGTCCTTCGATCGTCAGCAGCAGGCGCTGACGGATTTCGTCGTTCATTTCCAGAATGTTGTCGCGGCCTACCAGTTCTTCGAAGCTGGTGTTGCCGGCAATCTGCGTGCTGCTGCGGATGACCGAGTCGTCGGGAAGTTCCGAGCGCACCGGCGAGCTGATGACGCAGAACGGCAGGTCGCCAAAGCCCTTCAGGCGCTCGAAGCTCAGGCCGTAGCGCAAGCCCTCGAACAGCCGCCCAAGGCCAGGCGACTTGCTCAGGCAGTAGAACAGCACCAGGTAGTGCACCACGAAGCGGTACAGCTCGGCGCTGCTGCGGTTGGGGTCTTTGATGACATTGCGAAACCGCGCCAGGTCGAAGGCGTGGAAGCCCACCACCCAGCGGGTCGGGCTGGTGATGCGGATGACCTGGCCGCTGTGTTCCAGGGTCTTGTCGTATTCCAGCGGGAACAGTTCGGGGGTGGTGCTGATCAGGTTCAGCGGTACTTCCAGCTCGGTGACCAGCTGGAACGGCGCGGCCGAGCCGATACGTTCGTAGAGTTCGACCAGGGCCTGGAAGTGGCCCTGGGTTTCGCGCCCGCTGCTGCGTTGGGCGCCTTGCAGGTATTCGCCAAACAGGGTTTGCGGACGGATCAGCGGTGCCACGGTGGCAAGGTAATCCGCCGCCTGCGCCTTCAGCGCATCGGAGATCGCCCGCGTCTGGCTACGCAGCTTGATCAGTGCTTCGACATCGAATGTCTGTGTCATCGGTGCATCGTCCATGAGCCTGCTTGATCGTCCTGAAACGCCAATGGCGTGGACCTGAAAATCGCGCCACTCGGCTGCGGCAATTTGAATGCTGGCACATGAATATCGTGTTGCCAGCAATGCCGAATAGGGCACCTCGCCGGGGAAGAAGTTCCGGTGAGGGGCGCGATTTTTTCCCTGTTTTGTGATGCGGTGCAATGATGGCGTCATGACATTGCGCGCAGGTTTCGAGCACATGGAATGGGGCTTTGACCCGCAAAATCAGGGGGAGTAGGTGTCAAGATCGCGGCAAAAATTGGCGTGAAAAGAATTTTTCAAAAAGTGATCTGGGTCGCATTTTTCAGTGCTACGCCGTTCATGCCAGTCTTTCATCGCAGCGTGTTTTCGTGATGGCAATGCGACGGAATATGCCGCGTCGAAGCGGGTCCGTATGGGTTGCTACAGCGACTTTGCGCCGGCGATGCGACCTTGGATTCCCCACTCCCACAAGCACCCTAGCAATGCATGTAATTCATCGGTGGCCTCGACCAACAGCACGCCGTTTTCATACAGCACGGCATCGCTGAGCGTGCCCATGCCGCGAGGCATCGCGAACAAGCTCAGGCGCACCTGCTCGGTATCGCTGTGCAGCCGTGAACGGTAGCCCAGGAGGGTATTGGCCCAGCTTGCGTAGCCGCCATCGCGCAGCAGCAAGGTTGCTGCTCGTGCCAACACCGCCGAGATCTCCGTCAGGTTGCAAATGCACGGGGCAGCCGTGCCACGCTGGGCGCCGGGTTGCATCATCAGGGCGTGGTCCAGTTCGCGGCGGCGGCATCGAACAACCATGGGCAGCGCTGCCGAAGGTTCCTGTAGCCAGGCCTCGTATCGGGCCTTGTCGATGCGGTAATACTCTTCGTAATCGACCAAGGTATTGCTGACTGGGATGGACAGGTAGCACTGCTGCGAAGCCAGTTCTATCCCGAGGGCAAAGCGGTGCTCGCGGCTTGTGTAGGTGTCATTGAATTTCATGCTGAGAAGCACCTTCGAGGTGGGTTGTTAGCGGCCATCACTTGGGCATGGCTACCTGCCTGGGCATTTCGTTGCCAGTAGCGTGCATGTTCCGCAGAATGCTCGCATGGATGAGCGCGAACCACAGCAAGGAATCAGCATGATCGACCTGAGAAGCCCAGATGCAGTCCTGAGCGAGTACGCCCAGCGTTACGCCGAACTGCAACCCGAATGGTCGCCGCAGTTGCAGCAGCGCATGAGCTACACGCTGGAACCCGGCGCCCCCAGGCTGCCCCGTATCAAGCCCGGCTGGCTGAGCGACAGGCCCTGCACGTTGTCACCGGACCAGGCGCTGGACCGCGCGCAAGGTGCACTGCTGGGGTTGGCGATTGGTGATGCGGTAGGCACGACCCTGGAGTTCCAGCGGCGTGATCAAGGGCATGTCAGCGACATGGTCGGCGGTGGTCCTTTCCGCCTGGCGCCTGGTGAGTGGACCGACGATACCAGCATGGCCCTGTGCCTGGCGGACACCTACGCCAGCCAAGGCAAGTTCGATTTCGCAACCTTCGCCGATGCATTGGTGCGCTGGTACCGGCACGGCGAAAACAGCGTCAATGGCCGCTGCTTCGACATTGGCAATGTCACCCGCCGTGCCCTGGAAGGGTGGGAGGCCCAAGGGCTTGGCTGGATGGGCAATATCGAGGCCTCGACCGCAGGCAATGGTTCGTTGATACGCCTCGCGCCTACGGCTATTTTCAGGCGTCATTCGCTCTCGGCAAGCTGGTGGGAGAGCGTCACCCAAAGCAGCGTGACCCATGGCGCCGTCGAGGTTCAGGATTGCTGCAAGCTGTTCGCTGCCCAGTTGCACCTGGCGCTCAATGGCGCAGACAAGGTCGAGGCGTTGGCACCCAAGGTGCGGCCGCTGCAGCCGAGACCCACGATCATCAATGCGGGGGAGTACAAGCACAAATCCCGCGAACACATTCGCTCGTCGGGGTATGTGGTCGATACCTTGGAAGCCGCGCTTTGGGCTGTCTGGAATACCAACAATTTCAGGGATGCGATCCTGCTGGCTGTCAACCTTGCCGATGATGCCGACAGTGTCGCTGCAACGGCAGGGCAGATTGCGGGGGCGCTCTACGGGGTATCGGGCATGCCGTCGGAGTGGGTGGCCAAGGTGGCCTGGTCGCAGCATATTCGTAGGTTGGCGAGCCGGCTGTTCGAGCTGGCGCCGCCGCGCGATGAGCTCGATATCCCGTAGAGCGGATTGCGTGGGCAGGCCGTGTTTCGCTGCAAGGTAAGATCGATTGCCATCTGCACCACATCCCTTGCACGCCGCCCTCGTGATGAAAACCATAAGGGTGCAATGTCAGGTTCTATTCGTGCGTGTTACTTCTGGCTTTAAATTTTTTAAATGAACTCCATTCTTGTCCCTTGATTAACGCCATATAGAATTTGGCAAAAGCCTCGCTAAGCTCATGATCGTCTCGTAGGTTTGTTTCAGGTAGATAGCGATAACAAGGGATGTCTCGCGCCTCTAAAGGTGTGTGGATGTCACCGTTCTCAGATTTCAGCAGAAGGTCGCGAAGTAGGCTGAGCATGGTCATGGCGTCAGGATTCTGGTCCTTGAGAATCTCAAGCTTTTCGCGAAGCGCTCTGGCTGTAATTTTCAGTGTGTCTTTGTCCATTTAATGCCTGAGTGTGCGTAGACCGGAGGGGCGCCGCTGTACGCCCCGTTTCCAGGTCGCTGCGGCTTATCAACTGTTACCTTTTCGGTTTTCCGCCGTACTCACTTTGAGCCTGGCCAAGGTAGGCAACTTACCGCCCGTCGACCTGGACGCAAACGTCCTTGCCGTCGATAACCTTGCATGGCCAGTTGTCGTTGATGTAGTGATCCGGCTTGAAGCACACCCGGTCATCATTGACCCAGAACAACTGCCAGGCAGAACCCGATATCAGCAGCTTCGAGCAGGGCGTGTAACCCCTGGCCAGCAAAGCCCCCGTAGTCAGAACCATCACTGCAGGTACTACATAGATCAGTGTTTTAATCGATATCCCGAACATCAACGTCTGGAAGCGGTGCAGCCAGGATGCAGGGGGCGGGTCGAATTTCTTGCCGGTCCAGGCGCAGATCGCACTGCCAACGAGCAGGATGGCGAGTGCCGGTGGGGCCATGAGCAGGCCGAACGCGAGGTACGGTGTCTCCACAACCGGGGCGCCGCGTAGCAACCTGCCGTACAGCGGGAACAGGTAGTTGGTATAGGCATAAAGCGAGACGGCCCCTACCAGCAGCAATACGATAAACATGCCGACGGCCAGCAGCCTCATCTTGAGGGGGGAAAGCCCGGGTGAAATTTGTGAGGAGCGTGTATTCATTCTCAGAACTTAGGCAGGTTGAACGTTGGGAGCGATGGCAATGAGGGCATCGATGGCAGCCTGGGGGCGTCTGGCCATGCAGGCAAGTCTATCCCGTCGGGGCGCAGCTTACGGATGACCCACGACTTGGCCTCATCGTAAAGCTCGTCGGCAATCCTGCCTGCGATGTTGGCGGCGGTTTCCTCAGCGTAGCGACGCAGGTCGTCCGGCTTGATCTCGGTGATTGTCTTGTGAATGGCCTCGATATGATCCACGGCATAGCGTAAACCCGCCTTAACGGCATTCTTGATGCCGAAGTGATTGTCGAGTGCGTTCAATCCAAGGCCTACGGCAAATACCACGAGCGCCCCGGCAATGACTGGTGCGGCGGCTGCAGTGAACAGGGCGCCAGCAGCCAGGGCCGCGGCGTATCCGAGTGCCGAGGCGATACCGGCCTTGATCAGTTCCACGCCAACGCCGCCAAACAGGTCGCTCATGACGTGCTCGTCGGCAAATATCCATTCTGCGACTTCAATGGCCACCGCCACGTAGCACGAAAGCTTGAATCCTTTGATGGACGATCCGCGCACTCCATACTTGCCGATGCCCATGCTGACGAGCTTGGCATTCTGGATGCCATAGCGTGGCGCGTTGAGTGTCTTGCGCAGGCCAGGGTAGCCGGTGAGAACGACGTACTGCTTACCATTGCGCACTGTGTAGCGTACTTTTGTGCCCAACCCGTTCATGTCGCGAATGAAACTGGCGGTGTTTTTCGCGTCCCAGGCGGCCATGGCCGCGGGCACACCCCAGGTGGTATTGACGAAGGTATGAGGCAGGCCGTTGTAGGTGGATTTCACGCCGTGCCAGGTGCCGGTCAGCATATCGCCCTGTGTGCGCGTACAGACTTGCGGCGATTGCGTGGCGCCATGTGCCTGCTGAGCAAACTGGGCCTGTGCGTGAAAATCCTCAATGGACATGATCACCATTTCCCGGTGATTCTGGTCCATCTCCCGGTCGAGCTGGCTGAGTTGGCTTTCGCTCACGCTCATGGCGATTCTCCCTGATATTCGCGATCTACTGCCTCATGGCTAGGCGTAGGGAGCCTACACTCCAGACCTCCAGCAGCTCAAACCGGATGACATATTCCGATGTAATTAATCAAGAAATTGTCTACTGATACACAGGCCCATGATCCACCTGTTGCACGCGGCTTTTGTCCTCGTGGTGAGGCAATCTGGCTTATTGCCATCATTTGACAGTTCCCGGCCAAGCGCGTTTTCATTGTGAGATTTCCAGCTTGATGCAGGATGCATTTACCTGACCGGGAAAGATTGAATTAAATGTTTACGACCGAACGGTTTTTTGCGCGAATTTGGGCCTTCTGGTTTTTGACGCTTATGATTTCAGTGTTGACACTTGGGGTGGCGCCGAAAATTGTTTTTGTGCCCATGGCTGTAGCGTCTTTTGTTACATTTTGCTGGTGCGTGAAATGCGCCTATCGTTCGGAAAGATTTGCTGATTTTGCGTCCTTACGTCTCTGTTTCAGCTTGACTGCCGTGCCGCTTTTTGCCTTTGTTCTGTCAATGGCGATAACGTACAAACAAGCAAAAATGGGAGGCGTAGCGGCGCTTGCGATCAGCGCCGTGCCGCTCATTCTTACTGCGTTGGCTTTCGCATTGGCCTATGGGCATCGAAGCAAGGCGAGTTCATTTCTGTTACGCGGTGAGCGGGTAGAAGTATTCGAACCCGAGCAGGCCAATTCGTGGGTTGTGGGCGGGCTTGGTGCAGGGTTGAGTAGTCTGCTGTATCCGACGATAAAGAACTATAATAGTTCTATGGCCGTGGTGCTGTGTGTGATGGTTTTCATTTCGCTGTATTTGGTCTTCTATAATCGCACCAATATCGCTTCGTTAAGGGCGTTAAAAGAACGCGAGCGTCGTGAGGCGCGTCAATACACATTTCTTGAGATCGAATATGTGCGTGCGTTACGTGACGCTTCATGGTTGGCTCGGGTTTTTGCACTCAAGAGCCGAAAATAAGCGATATTAGACGCCAGTTATCCAGGAAGTGTGATGTTGACTTGCCGTCTCGACTCGCGAATCTTCCAGGGTAAGACGGTACAAGACCTAGTTGGCGAGGTATTTGCAAGTTTCGGCAGCTTGGCAAAGTGCGAGTTCCGCCTGAACAAATCGTTGAAACTTTATAGCTACTGCAATCCGGAAAGATCGCCGTTCGTACCTTTGACTATAGTCAGTCGCGCAATTTCTTTCCGGTGATCATGCAGAGGCTCAATGAGCAGGGGGATGTAATCGGCAGACTTATAGCCCTGTGACTTGAAGAAATTGGCAGCAGTATCCTGGTTGCCTCGTATATTGGTGTCCTGCCAAGTTGCCCGTTCGAGCAAGCTTCTTGTATGTGCTCCATCTTTTTCTAATCGTGATTTTTATTTTTGGCTTGGAATTTCTTAAAGGAACTCCACTCCTCTCCATCAATCAATGCCATGTAAAATTCTGCAAATAACTGACTGAGATTACGATCGTCCTGTAAGTTGGTTTCCGGTAAGTAGCGGTAACCAGGTATGTCTCTAGCCTCCATGGGGGCATGAATTTTTCCATTTTCAGCTTTTAATAAGAGGCCGCGTAGGGTGTTGAGCATCAGCTTCGCATCGGAATTTTGATCTTCGAGAGCCTCAAGTTTTTCACGAAGCGCTGCAGCGGTAGCCTTCAGTGTGTGCGTGTTCATTGTCTATCCTAGTTATCAATAGTGCCTATGACTTTGGTGGCCGACCACTCATTACGGTTAGGGGTAAGATATTGAAGTGCGCCACCCGCCCTGTCAATGTTACCTCCAGATTCGGCGGTAGTCGCAGTTTGCGGCACGTAGCTTTTGCAGATATAGCCCACCATCAGGGCTGTCGAGATACTCATTAATCTGTTTGTTGCTAAGACCTCGGGTGCAAAAGTCTCTGCATATTTTAGTTGTTGATCGTGCGCTACAAAGTCAGGGTCCTGTTTCGCATGAAGTTCTCGCAAGCGCTTCGGCTCGACCTGGCTGATGGGAGATGGTCCTTTAAGGAAACTCCGAACAAGTTGCTCATCAGTCGGAAATGGGCGGCTTTGGGATGCCGAAAAGCCCGATTTTCAGTCGCTGATTATTGGATAATCAAGGCAAAGCCTTGGTATCTGGACTCACGGGCGCACCTCTCCCCGCACTCGCGCACTGCCCGCCGCATCCGCTTCAACGCCTGCGCACTGACTCCCGGAAGGAAGCTGGTAGAAAGCTTGTTCTGCTGGCCGATTGCCTTCCTGGGTCTAAAAGTGAAACCAAGGAAGGTAAAGCTCACATGCGGATACCCTGCGCGTCGATTGCTGTCCTTGCAGTACACGATTTTCGACTTCTCGGGATGCATCGTGAGGCCACAAATCGCTAGACGTGAAGCGATTGAACGCATCACGTGTTCTGCTTGCCTCTGGCTACGACAATGCACTACCGCATCATCGGCATACCGGGCAAAAGGACAGTTTGGGCTATTTCGTTGCATCCATGCGTCAAAGGCGTAATGAACTCATGAAAAGATGGCAAGGCTGCCCGCCCATCATCCCTGGGAGGGTTTCTCCCCCATGCGCGCCTTGAGCTTGTGCAGGGTAGGGGCTCGCCCCCGGACAGCTCGATACGAAACTCGGCGAAGGCGTGCTCGAGATCGGCATACTGCTGCAGCCCTTCTTCGGTGAACAGATAGCTTCCGGGGATGTCACGCCATTCCATCGGGGTGCGGATCCGCTGCTGCTTTGCCGCGTTCAACAAGAGCGTCAGCTCTACACTCAACTTCATGGCGGCCGGGTCGTGTGACTTCAGCCGGTTAATGATGACACGCAGCGCTATCGATTTTTGCCGGAGTGCGTAAATGTCCATCGTGGCTCAGTCTGCTGGGTGTAGGGTTTATAGCTTTCGTCAGTGACTGCGCCCGATGTTCAGTGGCTGGCCTGATCGAACTTCGGCAATCAATCGGGCAGTTGAATTTTGAGGCCACGAGCCGACTGGATGGCTACGTAATAGGCGTCTTTCAGTGCTCTGGCCAACTCGGGGTCATTTTCTTCGAATTCTTTCGAGGCAATGGCACCGATACTGAGTTGGTGGAGTTTCGATTTATCTTGCTCACGCCCTTCGAACACGGCTTTCACATAGTCAAGTTGGTTTAGTAGCATCCCATAAATGGGGTAAGCGGGACAGGCCTTGTTCCGCTGCGCGGTGATGTCGATAGCCTTCTGTACATAGCCGAGGGGGGTTGTGGGTTTCATAATGCACCTGGTGTTATCAGTTTGAAGAGCTCGCGTTGGCCAGAGGTCATCTGCCGAGCACCGCCAATGGCGTTATAGGGTTGGGAAGGAACGGACCAGGTATCCAGTACCGGTGCCGAGGTACTCCTCAGCAGCGTGACCTTCTCAGTGCTCTGATAGACGTTCACGATCTTGGGCACGATGGTTTCCGTTTTGTAGATCTGGCCAAGCGGGTTGATCCCCAGTTGCCCTGGCACCACGTCAGGGGTAGGAGAGTACCACATGCCTTGCCGGCCGCCGGGCACCTGGAATTGCCAAAGTGTCTTGCCCCGGTTGATTGTTTCCGTGAAGACTGGTTGAGTGAAGTCCAAGCCGTTCATGTAGCCTTCGTAGTCGGCAGGCTTATAGCCCTGTGACTTGAAGAAGTTTACAGCAGTTTCCTGGTTGCCTCGTATGTTGATGTCCTGTGCCAAGTTACCCGTTCGAGCAAACTTCTTGTTCAGGTACTCCCTACGGGAAACTTCCGTTAAGCCTGGCTTATCCGGTGCCTGAGCAATGGGTGGTCGATCGGGTAGTGGTCGCAATGGCTCCGGTTGCGCTTGTGCACGAGAGATCGGTGTGGCCTCTTTGGGCTGCAACTCCGGCTGCGCCAACAGTTTCTGCTCATTCTTCGCCAACCAGGCCGCCAGCTGTTTGTTGGAGATCTCGGCTTGCAGCCGAGCGCTCCGGGCGGCAATGCTTTCCATGCTGCTCATGACGCCGGCCTTCATCTGCCCCCGAGTAAGGTAGGTGACGATGGCTGTCAGTAACAGCAGCACCAACTGCTCCTGCCCGCGAGCAAGCTGGCGTGCAGCGCGCTCGACACGCTCCTGGGCCTGCGCCGCGGAACCGCCGCTCGGGTCCAGGCCAGCGGGCTTGAGGCCATCCTCGGCGAACCAGGCCGTGGCCATGCCTTGCTGAAGGGTCGACAGGCAGGCCGGCAGCCCCTGATAAAAATACTCGGCGATGGCGGACAGCCCCAGGCCCATGAGGATCAGGTTGCCGACCTGCAGGCCAATGCCGGCGCCGGCCACCGCGCCCGGCGCCGCGCCGACGCCAAAGGCGAACGCCCCGGACACGCCACCGGCGAGCGAGCCAACCGCCACACTGCCACCGAGGATCATCGACACCTCTTTGACCAGTTGCAGCAGCACCGGCAGGATTTGCTCGATACCTATCGAGGACCACTTGCGCTTGAGGTTGTCCTGAATGATCGGGTAGGACAGGGCCATGGCCTGGCGCACGTTGTCGATACGCTGGCCACCGAGGTAGCCATAGGCCTGGTTGGCGCCATTGCTCACTCGCCGGCTGAAACCGTCCCAGGCCTCATGGGCGCTGTTCAGGCCGCTGTCGACGCTCTGGTTGAGCTCGCTGAATTTCTGCTCGAGATTGCGTTCGATGTCTCCCCAACTGGGGATGTTGGCTAAAAGATCCATTTTCGCTTCACTGTCCATGGAAGTGGCGGCGCTCGGCGGCGAGCGCAGCATGTCGCGTTAGACCTCAGGATGGGGGCGAAGTCCGGCGGAGAGCCCATTGTTCTCATGACAGGCGTGCGCGGCAATGATGGCAATTGAGCATCGCTGCACGGCTTTGTGGCTGACCGCATCCCGCAAGTGCCATTACGGCCGCGTTCGCGATGGCCATTTGGCGGAATTGGCCAGTGGCAAAAAATTTGAACCAATCCACGTTATGAACATTTTTCTCCGCCAGTGGAGTTGATGCGTCAGGTAGCGAGACAGTTCAAGTGGGAGCTGTCAGGCATGGGCGCTGATCGACACCTCAAGAACCTTCTGCGACGGGCCGTTCGGCGATTGCCGGGGGCGCTTCCGGGCGCCAGTGGGGAGGATGAATGATGGCGATATGACATTGCCTTGCAGGGCGGTATTGCCCGGTTTTCCTAGGCCTGTAATGAGTTGACAGGGCAGCTTTTGCCGGTGTTTCCTTTGGGCCTTTCTGCCTGCCTGGCATTCGGGAATGTGAACCCTGTCGCATTTATTTCAATGCATGATGGCACTTTCCTCTGTGCAGGCAGTCGCATGATTCCGCAAGCACGCGCGTTATGCGCGCATGCAGAATACGCCCGCAAGATCAGGGTTGCAGCTGAGCATCGCAAGCGCGTGCTGGCCGTGTTTTCAAGGAGATTTCGCATGATCATGGACTTGGCCTCCGCGCTGCTGTCGCCACAGAACCGCCGCCTGTTCAAGTTTCACAACCTGGCCAACCCCGAGCAGGAGCTGCTGCTGGAAACCTTCAAGGGCACTGAAGCCCTGTCGCGGGCGTTCAACTACGAACTGCTGCTGGTCTGCGAAGACTCCGGCGTGCCGCTCAAATCCATGATGGGCCAGCACGTCAGCATCGAGATCGAACTGGCCGAAGGCGGCCCGCGGTACATAACCGGCTACCTCACACGCTTTGCCAGCATCGGCAGCGACGGCGGCATGGCGCGCTATACCGCTACCCTCAACCCGTGGTTCTCGATGCTGAAGAACCGCTTCGACACGCGGATCTTCCAGGGCAACACGGTCGAGGAAGTGGTCACCGAAGTGTTCGCGCTGTGCCCGGCGTTTTCCCGCCACGAGTTTCGCCTGACCCGGCCACAGAAGCGCTACACCTACATTACCCAGTACCGCGAAACCGACTTCAACTTCGTCCAGCGCCTGCTGGAGGAAGAGGGGATGTTCTACTACTTCGAGCACACCGCCGAAGGCCACACCATGATCATCTGCGATGACTCCAGCACGCTGGTGGCCATCCCCGAGCAACCGCAAATCCGCTTCCACAGCGCCTCGGTCACCGAGACCGCCGACTCCATCACCCAGTGGAGCGGCAACCGTCAACTGCAATCCGGCAAGATGGCCACGCAAACCTTTGACTACCGCCAACCGAACAACCGCCTGCCGGTGGCGCTGAACAGCGTGAACAAGCAGGGCGATGTCGAGAACTTCGAGATCTACGACTTCCCCGGCCAGTACACCCACGGTACCTATGACGAAGGCGAAACCCTGCTGCGCCTGCGCATTGAGGCGCTGGAGCTGCGCGGCAAAAAGTTTGAAGGTGCCAGTAACTGCCGGGCCATGAAGCCAGGCTATACCTTCGAGCTGCTGCAGCACTACATCCACGACCAAGGCCCGGTAGAAGACCGCCAGTTCCTGCTGATGAGCGTGGAAAGCGAAGGCCACAACAACTACCTTACCGGCCAGCAGGCCAGCTATTTCAACACCTTCAGTTGCGTGCGCAAGAAGATCCCGTTCCGCCCGCAGCTGAGTACGCCCAAACCGACCATTGCCGGCCCGCAGACCGCGATCATCGTCGGCCCACCGGGTGAGGAGATCTTCACCGACGAACTGGGCCGGGTGAAAATCCAGTTCCACTGGGACCGCAATGGCAAGTACAACGACCACAGCTCGTGCTGGGTACGTGTCGCCCAGTCCGGCGCCAGCGGTGGCTTCGGCAGCATCCAGATCCCACGCGTAGGCGACGAGGTGGTGGTGGTGTTCCTTGACGGCAACCCGGACCGGCCGCTGATCATGGGCAGCCTGTACAACAGCACCAACACCCCGCCATGGTCGCTGCCGGCGAACAAGACTCAGAGTGGGTTCCTGACGCGGTCGATGAAGGGCGACGGCGGCACTGCCAACTTCTTCCGCTTCGAGGACAAGGCCGGCGCCGAGCAGATCATCATGCATGCCGAGCGCAACATGGATACCGAGATCGAGCTGGATGAGACCCACGATGTGGGGAACAACCGCTCGATTACTGTTGGCGGTACGCACACCGAAACGGTCAAGAAAGACACCGTGGTGCAGGTGACCGAAGGTTCCTACACCCTGCAAGTCGACAACCAGTTCATCCAGGTGGCCGCCAAGCAGCACATCATCCTGCAGGTGGGCGACAGCAGCATCACGCTGACCCCGGAAGGCATCGAGATCAAAGGCAAGGTCATCGTGACCACCAGTACCGACACCACCCAGATCACCGGCGCCGCAGTGCGAATCAACGACTGAGGCAAGGTTCATGTACAAGCCCTCGATCTACGACCGCATCTCTGCCAGGCGCGAAGCGCAAGAGGAGTCTGCGCGGCTGGCCAGTCTGGCGGAAGCGGCTCATGTGCCCGAGCCTGTGTCCGAGCTGGAACCGGAACCGGTGCCAGCCGTGTTGCAGGATGTAGCCAGCGCTTTCACCTTCGCAGGGTTCTCCTTGCAGTTTCCGCTCGGCTTTCGTTTTCGCGACATCCAGACCACCCTCGAGCATGAAGGCGAGCCGGTCAGCCTCAGCATCCGCCGTCGTGATGTGCGCGCCAGGCAGCCGCTGGAGCAACTGTTCCAGAGCGCAGTCGAGGCTTTGCGCGAATTGAACCCGCAACTGCGTGTGATTCGCCAACGTGATTGCCTCCTGGCTGGGAACCCGGCCAAGGTCGTGGACTTTCACTTCAATGCCGGCCACGAGCCTCGGCACGGTCGCCTGGTCGGCGCACTGGTGCCCATCGCCGGCAGCGATTCGCTGCAATGGCTGGATATCTCCAGCGTGATCGACCCCAGCAAGCCCGGCCTGAGCCAGTGGCTGGCCGAGTTCGACCGCATGCTCGATGGCTTCGCGCAGGGCTGACCCCGATTTTTTCGCTATCAGGAATTTTCATCGCATGGATTACGAATTACAGGAAGGCGGCATTGCGCTGCCGGCAGGTTTCGAGGACCGCACGGTCAACATGTTCGTCCTGGGTGCCAGTGTTCCAGCACCCTTGAGCATCACCATCTCGCGTGACACCTTGCTGCCGGACGAAGCGCTGCAGGCCTATGTCGATCGCCAGGTCAAGCTGCTAACCTCCAAGCTGCGCGGCTACACCCGCATGGGCAACAAGGCCGTCACGCTCTCGGTTACCGCACCCATTGCCGGTATCCAGATCGACGCCTATTACATGAACCAGGGCCGCCCGCTGTACCAGCGCCAGGCCGCCTTCATCATCAGCCCCGGGCGTGCCCTGATCTTCTCCACCACTGCACAGGCCGACTTCAGTGCCCAGCAGAACCAGGACTGGGACAATCTGTTGGCCAGCTTCACCCCGCGTGCCCCGTCCGAAACCAGCGCCGAGTCCGGCGAACAGGAGTAATCCCTCATGTTCGAAGCGGCCAGGTTCGGCGACGAGATATCGCACACCAGCGCGCTGGGGGGCTTCCTGATCGGGGCCGCCCTGGGGATTGCGCTGGTGGCCACGGTGGCCATCGCCACGTTCACCTGCGGGTTCGGCGTGGCCTTGCTGGCCGGCCTCGCAGCCGGCATCGGGGGCAGCTTGCTGACTGCCGCCGGAGAGGCGATAGGCAGTATGTTCTCGTCCCCCTCAGGGACGATAACCACTGCCTCACCCAACGTGTTCATCAACAGCCGCAAGGCCGCCCGCGTCGAAAAAAGCATCGGTGCCTGCGACAAGCACCCAGGGCCGGTGCAGATTGCCGAAGGCTCGACCAACGTCTTCATCAACAGCGTCGCCGCCGCGCGCAAGGGCGACAAGCTGACCTGCGGCGCCACCATTTCCGGTGGTTCGGACAACGTCATCATCGGCGGCGGCACCTACCGTTACCTGCCCGTGGACGATGAAGTCCCGGAGTGGCTGCGCACCACCGTGGATGTACTGATGGCCATCGCCGGTGCCGCAGGCGGTATCGCCCAGCTGATCAAGGCGGGTACCCAGGCCGGCATGAAAGCCGTCATGCCTTGCGCCCTGAAGTTCACGGCCGGCTTCGTCGCCGGTGAGGTGGCCAGCCGTTACGTGGTCGAACCCGTGGCCCGCAAGGCTATCGGCGGCCTGGTCGGCAACCCCGTCGACCTCACCACGGGCCGCAAGCTGATCCCCGATGAAATCGACTTCAGCCTGCCGGGCCTGATGCCGATCGAGTGGTCGCGCTTCTACGCCAGCGACCTGACGGTCGACAGCGTACTCGGCCGCGGCTGGGTGCTGCCCTGGGAGCAGAGCCTGCGCCGCCAGGGGGCATTCATCTACCTCACCGACAACCAGGGCCGCGAAGTCCCGTTCGTGACCCTGCAACCGGGGCAGCGCATCTACAACCCGTACGAGCAGGTGTACCTGGTGTGCACCGAGGGCGGCCACTACATCCTGCAGACCCTCGATAACCTGTTCTTCTACTTCGGCGAAGTGCCAGACACCAACACCGAAGTGCCGCTGCAGCGTATCGAGAACGTCCTCGGCCACTTCCTGCACTTCACCCGCACGCCCGACGGCACACTGACCGACATCAGCGCCACCGGCGGCACCCGCGTGCACCTGCACTACGACAACCCGCTGGGTCGCCTGACCGACATCAAGCGCGTGGTCAACAATGAGGCGGTCGAAACGCTCACCCAGTACCGCTACGACGAACACGGCCAGCTGAGCGCGGTGATCAACCGCAACGGCGACACCGTGCGCAGCTTCAGCTACGCCGACGGACTGATGGTGACCCACAGCAACGCGCTGGGGCTGGGCTGCCACTACCGTTGGCAAACCCTGGGCGACAGGCCGCGCGTGATCGAACACTGGACCAGCGACGGCGAGCACTACCACTTCCGCTACGACCTCGATAGCCGCACCAGCTGGGCCACCGACGTGCTCGGCCGCGAGCTGGAAGTGCAGTACAACGCTGACCACCGCGTGGTCGCCAGCCGTGATTATGGCGGCGAGCGCTACGCCATCGAGCTGGACGAACACGGCAATATGGTTGGCCTGACCTTGCCGGACGGTAACCGCCTGCAATTCAAGTACGACGAATTCTCCCGCCTGCTCGAAGAAACCGATCCGCTCGGCCGCAAGACCCAGTACGAATATCACCACCTGACCACGCTGGTGACCCAGGTCAGCTACCCGGATGGCAGCACCTGGCGAGCGCGTTACGACGACAAGGGCAACCTGCTCGCCGAATTCGATGCCCTCGGCCAGATGACCGAGTACCTGAACAGCGATGACGGCCTGCCGCACACCATCATCGATGCGACCTACAAGTCCAAGTACCTGTGGTGGAACACCCTGGCCCAGGTCGAGCGCTACCAGGACTGCTCGGGCAAGAGTACGTACTACCGCTATGACGAACGCCAGCACCTGGTCGCGGTAACAGACGCGCTGAACCAGACCACCACGCTGGAGCGCAAGCCCGACGGCGAAGTGCTGCGCATCAGCCACCCGGACGGCACCACGGAAAGCTTCACCTACAACGTCTACGGTCAGGTGCTCAGCCACACCGACGGCAAGGGCCAGACCACCCGCCTGATGCGCACGGCCCGCGGCCTGCCGAGCAGCCGCCAGGATGCCAAGGGCCAGAGGGTTCGCTACGAGTACGACAAGGCCATGCGCCTGACCGCGCTGGTCAACGAAAACAACGCCACGTACAGCTTTGCCTACGACGCTTCGGACCGGCTGAGCGAAGAAGTGCGGGTGGATAACCTGACCCGGCGTTTCAGCTACAACGTCGGTGGCCATCTCACACGACTGGATGAGATTGGCTATGGCGAAAATGCCGAGCGGCCGGAGCGCCATACGCTGTTCGAGCGTGATGCCATTGGCCGTTTGGTCGCCAAGATCAACCGTGATGCGAGCCAGACATTCGCATACGACGACGGTGACCGGTTGCTGAGCATCGAGCGGCAACCGAGCGGGATCGGCAAGCAGCTTGGGATCACGGAAGAAAAGCTGGAATACACCTACGATCTGCTCGGCCGGCTGACGAAAGAAATCACCCCTGACGGCACGCTTGGCTACGAGTACGACCCGCTTAGCAACCTGACCACGCTGACCCTGCCGGATGGGCGCAAGGTCAATCACCTGTACTACGGCAGCGGTCACCTGCACCAGCTGAACCTGGATGGTCAGGTGATCAGCGACATGGAGCGCGATGACCTGCACCGCGAGGTGTACCGGACCCAGGGCAAGCTCACCAGTTGCTTCGGTTATGACGCCATGGGGCGCAAGGCCTGGCAGTTTGCCTCGACCTTGCCGGCCGACAAGCTCTCGCAAGTGCACAACACCGGTGTGAATACCTCGTTGCTGGTGGAGCACGCCTACAACCCGATCCACCGCCGTTATCAGTACGACCCAGCTGGTGAACTGGTGCGTACCCTCGACAAGCTACGCGGCGAGATCAAGTACGAGTACGAAGCCAACGGCCAGTTGCGCAGTCGTGATACCGGCTCGTTGATCGGCAGCGAGGAGTTCCGCTACGACCCGGCAGCCAATCGCCTGGACTTCAATGCGCGGCAGTTCGACAAGGTCAAGGACAACCGGATCAAACAGTGGCGGGATCAGGAGTATCGCTACGACCCGTGGGGCAACCTGATCGAGAAGCGCTCGGGGCACAGCAAGCTGCAGCACTTCGCCTATGACTGTGAGAACCGGCTGGTGCGGGCGGAGACGTTGGTCAATGGCAAGCTGGAAAGCCAAGGCGAGTATCGTTACGACAGCTTGGGGAGGCGAATAGCCAAGCAGGCTGAAATCAATGGCGAGGTCGAGCAGAAGCGCTTCCTCTGGCAGGGGCTGAGGATGCTGCGGGAGGAAACGCCTGGGCAGAGCATCTTGTACCTGTACGAGCCGGGTAGCTATGCGCCGTTGGCGCGGGTTGATCAGGTTGAAGGGGAAGAGCAGAAGGTCTATTACTTCCATACCGATCAGATTGGTACGCCGCTGGAGCTGACGGACAGTGACGGGAAGATCATTTGGCAGGCGACGTACCGTTGTTGGGGGGCTGTAGAGCAACTGCCTGTTAATAAGGTTGAGCAGAATCTACGCTTCCAAGGCCAATACTTTGATGTCGAAACCGGACTGCATTACAACACTTTCAGATTCTATGATCCTAAGGTTGGCCGATTTTTGACTCAGGACCCCATAGGCTTGGCAGGGGGCTTGAATATATATTCGTACGCTGAAAACCCTATCCAAGAAATCGATCCGCTGGGGTGGTGCTCTACGAAACTGGGTAATAACATGGGGGCCAGAAAGGGGGATGGAATGGCTAATCATCATTTAATCCCCGAAGAAATAATGAAAAAGCCTCGTTACGAGAAAATGTTTAACAGGCTTCGGTCAATGGGCTTTAATGATGATGGTGCATCCAATGGTATATTTTTGCCGGGTAGTAAGAAGCTAACGCAAAACATTGATCTGCCAGGGCATTGGTCAAGTCATGCTAAATATACTAAGGTCATTGAGTCTAAGATTTCTGCTTTGAATGACGCCTTTAGGGCTGGTAAGGTTTCTGATACGCAATTGGTATTAGGTATAGGTAAAATCCAGAATTTCGCGAGAGAAAGTCTGGAGAATAATACGTTTGTTGTGGATGCGATCACTGGGAGGCTTTTGTGAGTGGTTCCAATTATTACGTTTTACGCTATGACCCGCAGGGCAGTGGCTGCCCAATCGTGTTGTCAGGTTTTTTTAATTATAGTGAGTTTGAATGGGATCCGTTTGAGCCAAGTCCGCTGGGGCTAAATATAACAAAAAAATATGTTTTAAAGCTGTCCGGGCTTGAAATGGAATTGTCGGATCTGGAGTTTGATTACTACAGCATCGGTGATACTTATGTTTCGAAAAAATTTTTAGAGGTTTGCGATGAGGTTGGGGGGAAGTATAAGGCTATTCCTTTGGAGATAACCTATAAGGAGCAGTCTAGGAAAGGGGAGTTTTTCATTTTTCTTCCTGGTGAAAGTTTAGCGGCTCTGGATAAGATTGAGTCGGTATTCGAAACATCCAAGGACCTGGAGACCGGTCTCGAAATTGAAAGTCATATTTATACGGGGGCGGTGAATATTGATGCTATAAGTAGGTTTGTGGTTTCCCCAGAGCTGCAGTCGGATATTTTTAGATGTCAAGAAACCTTAGAGCTGTTTTGTAGTGAGAGGTTCAAGTCGGCGGCAACTGGCTTGAAGGGTGTTTCGTTTGAAAAAGTTGATGATAATTATTCGTATGATGCATGGGCTGAATTGAACGATATTTGAAGGCTCTAAGAGCTTTGCGAGGGGCTAGATGTCTTTGATTGTTGCGTGTCACGCCAGACCTTTGAAAATATGCAGCGCGTTGGTTCTGCCTAACAGGCGGCAGTGCCAGCGTTGCTTTTTTAGCACAGCGAGTGTAAGCGAAGCCTTCGCTCGTCAATCTTTAGACGGCGTGTCTCAGGGGGCTATAATACGATGCTTGGGATATATGGCTTTCAAAAAAATCATGTTGTTCCCGCGGCAGCTATCTAAGAATGCTGCAAGCAAGTGGGTGAGGTAACTGTTCATAATTTATACAATATTGATTTCCTGCCGAAATGTGAGGAGAGTCACCGGGTGTGAACGGTATATCGAAGCTCTTCCGCGTAATAATACTTCGACCATAGAGAAAAACTGGATGTTATTCACGATTACGTAAAAAGGTTGAACCAAAGCGGACTATCAAAAGGCTAACTCACGGAGTCATGGTTGATGAGAGAAAGGGATTGCGCGCAGATGAGTCGGCGCTGAATAAAAACTCTGCTAGAGAACCAGCTTGTGGTTAGGAATCATATACTTTCTATTTCAGATGATTACCCTGAGAGTTACTGGCTGAAGGTAAAGATGTTGTCAGGTGAAGAATCTGGGGTTTTTAAAGAGGGTGTGGCTGTAAGCAAGGATATAAAAGTCTGCTTCGAGGGATCAAAAAGGGTCAGTGCCTCCAAGCTCTTGAGCTATGATTTTTTTTACAGTGACGGGCCCAATTTGATTTCGCCACGGCTCTACGAATTAATGAGGGCAGAAAACATTTCTGGTGTTCAGTTTGTGGATGCGGATCTACTGATAGGTGAGGTTTCCTATGCTGGTTACAAAGTGTTCAGCGTGATTGATAAATCACCAGCTTTTAACTTGAAGGAGTCCGTTAGCGAACCGTTGCTTAGCTATATGCCAGATGGCCCTAGATGGTTCAGCAAGATAGTTTTGGATGATGAGGCAATACTTTCTAGTGACGTCGTTAGGGCTGAAGAGGAAAGCTCCGTCATTGTGGTGGCTGCTCGCGTCAAGTCTATTTTTGAAAATAGCTCGGTTCGCGGAGTGCAGTTTAAGGATTAGACATCTTGTCTTCGGGTCTTTCGAGATTTACTTTCTGCATAAGTTTTGTTGTGAGAGTTTGGTGGTGTGATCTTTAACAGTTAAGTATTGGACTGGCTCTGCCAAAGTGTTAGCGGAGCCAGTATTTTTACGGCATATATCGGCTAGCGCATCTACAACCCGTACAAGCAGGTGTACTTGGTGTGCACCGAGGGCGACCACTTCCTGCACTTCACTCGCACACCCGACGGAACATTGATCGACATCAGCGCCACCGGCGGCCCCCGCGTGCACCTGCAGTACGACAACCCGCTGGGTCGCCTAACCGACATCAAGCGCGTGGTGAACAACGAAGCGGTGGAAACGCTTATCACCACCTGACCACGCTGGTGACCCAGGTCAGCTACCCGGATGGCAGCACCTGGCGAGCGCGCTACGACGACAAGGGCAACCTGCTCGCCGAATTCGATGCCCTCGGCCAGATGACCGAGTACCTGAACAGCGATGACGGCCTGCCGCACACCATCATCGATGCGACCTACAAGTCCAAGTACCTGTGGTGGAACACCTTGGCCCAGGTCGAGCGCTACCAGGACTGCTCGGGCAAGAGTACGTACTACCGCTATGACGAACGCCAGCACCTGGTCGCGGTAACAGACGCGCTGAACCAGACCACCACACTGGAGCGCAAGCCCGACGGCGAAGTGCTGCGCATCAGCCACCCGGACGGCACCACGGAAAGCTTCACCTACAACGTCTACGGTCAGGTGCTCAGCCACACCGACGGCAAGGGCCAGACCACCCGCCTGATGCGCACGGCCCGCGGCCTGCCGAGCAGCCGCCAGGATGCCAAGGGCCAACGGGTTCGCTACGAGTACGACAAGGCCATTCGCCTGACCGCGCTGGTCAACGAGAACAACGCCACGTACAGCTTTGCCTACGACGTGTCGGACCGGCTGAGCGAAGAAGTGCGGGTGGATAACCTGACCCGGCGTTTCAGCTACAACGTCGGTGGCCATCTCACACGACTGGATGAGATTGGCTATGGCGAAAATGCCGAGCGGCCCGAGCGCCATACGCTCTTTGAGCGTGATGCCATTGGCCGTTTGATTGCCAAGCTCAATAGCGATGCGCGGCAAGACTTCGTCTACGACGACGGCGACCGGCTGCTGAGCATCGAGCGGCAACCGAGCGGGATCGGCAAGCAGCTTGGGATCACAGAAGAAAAGCTTGAGTACACCTACGATCTGCTCGGCCGTCTGACCAAAGAAATCAGCCCTGACGGCACGCTTGGCTACGAGTACGACCCGCTCAGCAACCTGACCACGCTGACCCTGCCGGATGGGCGCAAGGTCAATCACCTGTACTACGGCAGCGGTCACCTGCACCAGCTGAACCTGGATGGTCAGGTGATCAGCGACATGGAGCGCGATGACCTGCACCGCGAGGTGTACCGGACCCAGGGCAAGCTCACCAGTTGCTTCGGTTATGACGCCATGGGGCGCAAGGCCTGGCAGTTTGCCTCGACCTTGCCGGCCGACAAGCTCTCGCAAGTGCATAACACCGGCATCAATACCTCGTTGCTGGTCGAGCACGCCTACAACCCGATCCACCGCCGTTACCAGTACGACCCGGCCGGTGAACTGGTGCGTACCCTCGACAAGCTACGCGGCGAGATCAAGTACGAGTACGAAGCCAACGGCCAGTTGCGCAGTCGCGATACCGGCTCGTTGATCGGCAGCGAGGAGTTCCGCTACGACCCGGCAGCCAACCGCCTGGACTTCAATGCGCGGCAGTTCGACAAGGTCAAGGACAACCGGATCAAACAGTGGCGGGATCAGGAATACCGCTACGATCCGTGGGGCAACCTGATCGAGAAGCGCTCGGGGCACAGCAAGCTGCAGTACTTCAGCTATGACTGCGAGAACCGGCTGGTGCGGGCGGAGACGTTGGTCAATGGCAAGCTGGAAAGCCAAAGCGAGTATCGTTACGACAGCTTGGGGAGGCGAATAGCCAAGCAGGCTGAAATCAATGGCGAGGTCGAGCAGAAACGCTTCCTCTGGCAGGGGCTGAGGATGCTGCGGGAGGAAACGCCTGGGCAGAGCATCTTGTACCTGTACGAGCCGGGTAGCTATGCGCCGTTGGCGCGGGTTGATCAGGTTGAAGGGGAAGGGCAGAAGGTCTATTACTTCCATACGGACCAGATTGGAACCCCGCTGGAGCTGACCGATAGCGAGGGTGAGATTGTCTGGCAGGCGACATATCGCTCGTGGGGTGAGATAGAGCAGCTAGCGGTCAATGAGGTGGAGCAGAACCTACGCTTCCAAGGTCAGTACTTTGATGCCGAAACGGGGCTGCACTACAACACGTTCCGATTCTATGTCCCTGAAATCGGGAGATTTCTGACACAAGACCCCATCGGTCTAGCAGGTGGAGATAATTTATATCAATATGCACCTAGCCCTATAGGGTGGATCGATGAACTAGGTCTGTCGTGCAACTCAGATGCCAAACTTCTTCGAAAAGAACTCGGGATAAGTCCACAGGGGGGAGGTCAGTATGATGCGCATCATATTGTGATGTCCAACTCGAAAGATGCGAGGATGATTGCACTCCGGAAAAAGATGGATGAATTGGACATTGATATAAATGATAAGCGTAATGGGATTTGGCTGCCCAATACCGAGTCTGCAAGGGTTCCAGGTACAACTGCCACCCCTCACAAAGGTGCGGGTGTGCACGGCAAAGCCTATAAGCAATATGTCTTTGATAAGCTTTCCGTAGCCAATGGTCGAGAGGAATTTCTCAGCGCACTTTCCGAGATTAAGCAGTCGCTGTTTGATGGTATTTCATTTAAAACGATAAGGTAGAACTATGCTGGTAGAAGATTTGAAGCGCTTTAAAGATGAGGTTGTCAAGAAGGCTGAGGATTCTTCCTTTGTTTTGGATTTTGATCCTGATTGTGCCGAAGCCTCGAATATTAAGTGGTCGAAAGGGGTCGGAATTTCATTTATTCCTTATGAATTAGAGATGTCAGGTGTAAAGCCAAGCAGGCTGACTGCAAAGGAACCTACAAGTAAAAAAAATATAAACAAATATTATTACGTGGATGGGCGGTTGCAGAAGGTAGATATCTACAATGCAAAGGGTGAAATTCATGGGTTTGAATATTTTTTCTATGATGACAGGCGAGATTATTCAATTAAGATGAATCGTCACGGCGAACGTTTGTGGGTCAAGGTAATTGATAAAGAGCAAGGAGAAGTACGTAAAGCTTGCAGGGTTGATTTTGACTCGGAATTTTGGACGTTAGGTTACGACTGGAATCAAGGGCGTCTTCAGGAAATTCTAACGTTTTCGTCTAATAGCTTGCCAGGTATTAAGATATATCCCGTTTTCGAGGAAGGGGATCTTGTGGGCTTATTCACTTTGCGTGGTGAAGAGAAAATATATATTTATGATGAGCGGTAGGTTGGCCTGACCTTGCCGGACGGTAACCGCCTGCAATTCAAGTACGACGAATTCTCCCGCTTGCTCGAAGAAACCGACCCGCTGGGCCGCAAGACCGTTTACGAGTATCACCACCTGACCACGCTGGTGACCCAGGTCAGCTACCCGGATGGCAGCACCTGGCGAGCGCGCTACGACGACAAGGGCAACCTGCTCGCCGAATTCGATGCCCTCGGCCAGATGACCGAGTACCTGAACAGCGATGACGGCCTGCCGCACACCATCATCGATGCGACCTACAAGTCCAAGTACCTGTGGTGGAACACCCTGGCCCAGGTCGAACGCTATCAGGACTGCTCGGGCAAGAGCACGTACTACCGCTATGACGAACGCCAGCACCTGGTCGCGGTAACGGACGCGCTGAACCAGACCACCACACTGGAGCGCAAGCCCGACGGCGAAGTGCTGCGCATCAGCCACCCGGACGGCACCACGGAAAGCTTCACCTACAACGTCTACGGTCAGGTGCTCAGCCACACCGACGGCAAGGGCCAGACCACCCGCCTGATGCGCACGGCCCGTGGCCTGCCGAGCAGCCGCCAGGATGCCAAGGGCCAGCGGGTTCGCTACGAGTACGACAAGGCCATTCGCCTGACCGCGCTGGTCAACGAGAACAACGCCACGTACAGCTTTGCCTACGACGCTTCGGACCGGCTGAGCGAAGAAGTGCGGGTGGATAACCTGACCCGGCGTTTCAGTTACAACGTCGGTGGCCATCTCACACGACTGGATGAGATTGGCTATGGCGAAAATGCCGAGCGGCCCGAGCGCCATACGCTGTTCGAGCGTGATGCCATTGGCCGTTTGGTCGCCAAGATCAACCGTGATGCGAGCCAGACATTCGCATACGACGACGGTGACCGTTTGCTGAGCATCGAGCGGCAACCGAGCGGGATCGGCAAGCAGCTTGGGATCACGGAAGAAAAGCTTGAGTACGCCTACGATCTGCTCGGCCGGCTGACCCAAGAAATCACCCCCGATGGGACGCTAGCCTACGAGTACGACCCACTCAGCAACCTAACCACGCTGACCCTGCCGGATGGCCGCAAGGTCAACCACCTGTACTACGGCAGTGGGCACCTGCACCAGTTGAACCTGGACGGCCAGGTCATCAGTGACATGGAGCGCGATGACCTGCACCGTGAGGTGTACCGCACTCAAGGCAAGCTCACCAGTTGCTTCGGTTATGACGCCATGGGGCGCAAGGCCTGGCAGTTTGCCTCGACCTTGCCGGCCGACAAGCTTTCGCAGGTGCACAACACCGGCATCAATACCTCGTTGCTGGTCGAGCACGCCTACAACCCGATCCACCGCCGTTACCAGTACGACCCGGCCGGTGAACTGGTGCGTACGCTGGACAAGCTACGTGGCGAGATCAAGTACGAGTATGAAGCCAATGGCCAGTTGCGCAGCCGTTATACGGGCTCGCTGGTGGGCAGCGAAGAGTTTCGTTATGACCCGGCGGCCAACCGGTTGGACTTCAATGCGCGTCAGTTTGACAAGGTCAAGGACAACCGCATCAAACAGTGGCGGGATCAAGAGTACCGCTACGACCCGTGGGGCAACCTGATCGAGAAGCGCTCGGGGCACTGCAAGCTGCAGCACTTTATCTATGACTGCGAGAACCGGCTGGTGCGGGCGGAGACGTTGGTCAATGGCAAGCTGGATAGCCAAGGCGAGTACCGGTACGACAGCTTGGGGAGGCGAATAGCCAAACAGGCGGAAATGAATGGCGAGGTAGAGCAGAAGCGCTTCCTCTGGCAAGGCTTGCGGATGCTGCGGGAGGAAACTCCTGGGCACAGCATCTTGTACCTGTACGAGCCGGGTAGCTATGCGCCGTTGGCGCGAGTTGACCAGGCGGAAGGGGAAGGGCAGAAGGTCTATTACTTCCATACTGACCAGATTGGCACGCCGCTGGAGCTTACGAACAGCGATGGCGCAGTCGTTTGGCAAGCTACGTACCGCTCGTGGGGCATGCTAGAGCAGCTAGATATTAGTGAAGTCGAGCAGAACCTTCGATTTCAAGGGCAATACTTCGACGTTGAGAGTGAGCTGCATTATAATACCTTCCGTTATTATGCGTCGGATATTGGGCGCTTTGTAACTCAAGATCCATTGGGTTTAGGTGGCGGTGTAAATCTTTACCAATATGCGCCTAATGCCACTGCATGGATTGATCCTTGGGGGCTATCTTTCAAGAGTGTGAATTTTGAGGGTTCGCCTGAGTTGTTCCCCGTAACCGGCAACCAAAAAATATCGTATCTATTCAAATGCAAGGGTCTCGAGGTCGAGACTTTACTGAAGCTTACAAGCAAGCTGGTTTGTCAAAGGCTCAGGTCAAATCGATTGGTAAATATACTTGGCATCATTTGGATGATTTCGATCCTGTAACTGGTAAGGGAACAATGCAGTTAGTAACTCAGGCCGCGCACGAGGCTTCGTTGCCCCATACAGGGGCGGTGGCACAATTCGAGAAGCATTTCGGTTTGCCTTCTGGATCTTACGGGACACCTGAAGCTGTAGCTATCTCGCAGGACAAGGGGTGGCTGAAAGGGCGCCCACAAAAAATAACGTCTACAACTTGTTGAGGACTATATGGTGGATGATTTTAAACTCTTCAATTCTGATGTCGCTATTTCAGGGCTTGATATTGATGCACTTGAGTCTGAAATCGGTATGAGATTTCCTGCGGAATTTAGGGCGCTATACCTGACCTTCAATGGGGGTGAGCCTAATCGGGCATTTTGGGCGGAAGACGAAAATTATGAGCCGATTAGAGTTGAAGATTTTAAGAGTATTGCTAGTGATGGCGCTGTAGACAAGAATGAGACTAAGTACATAGGTGGTTGTTTCAGGTTGATGGTGAGCAGGAATGTCTTGCCAGCACACTTGGTGCCATTTGCCGTAGATGAGGCGGGTAACTTTATTTGCCTTGATAAAAATGAGGGCAAGGTGATTTATTTTGCGGTGGACATTTTTCAGCCCGATATTGATATGCATCTAAATCACATCAATGCTCAACGGGTTCTTTCGTTTTCATTTCATGAGTTCATTGGGTCCTTGCTTCATGAGGATCAAGTTGATCAGTGAGTGTGTGAGGTGTTGCACTGAAGGCTGAAAGCTTTTACTGGCTTTAGCGCTTTAGCGCTTTAGCGTGAATGTCAGTGAATGCTGGCTTTAATTCAACCTTCGGCGCTATACTTTCTAAGTGGATTTAGTGTGGCTGGAATCTTTAATAACTTAACGTCGGAGGGCTGAGGCGTTAGCCTCAGTCATTCCAGTAAACGAGTCACACTGAATAGAACGTCCTGCAGCAGTCAGGCGAGATTGCTCTTTTAGCCGATAATTCGACAACTAGGCCGTTGAAACGCTCACACAGTACCGCTACGACGAACACGGCCAGCTGAGCGCGGTGATCAACCGCAACGGCGACACCGTGCGCAGCTTCAGCTACGCCGACGGCCTGATGGTGACCCACAGCAACGCGCTGGGGCTGGGCTGCCACTACCGTTGGCAAACCCAGGGCGACAAGCCACGCGTGGTCGAACACTGGACCAGCGACGGCGAGCACTACCACTTCCGCTACGATCTCGATAGCCGCACCAGCTGGGCCACCGACGTGCTCGGCCGCGAGCTGGAAGTGCAGTACAACGCCGACCACCGCGTGGTCGCCAGCCGCGACTATGGCGGCGAGTGTTACGCCATCGAGCTGGACGAACACGGCAACATGGTCGGCCTGACCTTGCCGGACGGTAACCGCCTGCAATTCAAGTACGACGAGTTCTCCCGCCTGCTCGAAGAAACCGATCCGCTCGGCCGCAAGACCCAGTACGAATATCACCACCTGACCACGCTGGTGACCCAGGTCAGCTACCCGGATGGCAGCACCTAGCGAGCGCGCTACGACGACAAGGGCAACCTGCTCGCCGAATTCGATGCCCTCGGCCAGATGACCGAGTACCTGAACAGCGATGACGGCCTGCCGCACACCATCATCGATGCGACCTACAAGTCCAAGTACCTGTGGTGGAACACCCTGGCCCAGGTCGAACGCTATCAGGACTGCTCGGGCAAGAGCACGTACTACCGCTATGACGAGCGCCAGCACCTGGTCGCGGTAACAGGCGCGCTGAACCAGACCACCACGCTGGAGCGCAAGCCCGACGGCGAAGTGCTGCGCATCAGTCACCCGGACGGCACCACGGAAACCTTCACCTACAACGTCTACGGTCAGGTGCTCAGCCACACCGACGGCAAGGGCCAGACCACCCGCCTGATGCGCACCGCCCGCGGCCTGCCGAGCAGCCGCCAGGATGCCAAGGGCCAGCGGGTTCGCTACGAGTACGACAAGGCCATGCGCCTGACCGCGCTGGTCAACGAGAACAACGCCACGTACAGCTTTGCCTACGACGCTTCGGACCGACTGAGCGAAGAAGTGCGGGTGGATAACCTGACCCGGCGTTTCAGTTACAACGTCGGTGGCCATCTCACACGACTGGATGAGATTGGCTATGGCGAAAATGCCGAGCGGCCCGAGCGCCATACGCTGTTCGAGCGTGATGCCATTGGGCGTTTGGTTGCCAAGATCAACCGTGATGCGAGCCAGACATTCGCATACGACGACGGTGACCGGTTGCTGAGCACTGAGCGGCAACCGAGCGGGATCGGCAAGCAGCTTGGGATCACGGAAGAAAAGCTTGAGTACGCCTACGATCTGCTCGGTCGGCTGACCAAAGAAATCACCCCTGACGGCACGCTTGGCTACGAGTACGACCCACTCAGCAACCTGACCACGCTGACCCTCCCGGATGGGCGCAAGGTCAATCACCTGTACTACGGCAGCGGTCACCTGCACCAGCTGAACCTGGATGGTCAGGTGATCAGCGACATGGAGCGCGATGACCTGCACCGCGAGGTGTACCGGACCCAGGGCAAGCTCACCAGTTGCTTCGGTTATGACGCCATGGGGCGCAAGGCCTGGCAGTTTGCCTCGACCTTGCCGGCCGACAAGCTTTCGCAGGTGCACAGTCGCGATACCGGTTCGCTGATCGGCAGTGAGGAGTTCCGCTACGACCCGGCAGCCAACCGCCTGGACTTCAATGCGCGGCAATTCGACAAGGTCAAGGACAACCGGATCAAACAGTGGCGGGACCAGGAGTACCGCTACGACCCGTGGGGCAACCTGATCGAGAAGCGCTCGGGGCACAGTAAGCTGCAGCACTTCAGCTATGACTGCGAGAACCGGCTGGTGCGGGCGGAGACGTTGGTCAATGGCAAGCTGGAAAGCCAAGGCGAGTACCGGTACGACAGCCTTGGGGGGCGGGTGGCCAAGCAGGCTGAAATCAAGGGCGAGGTCGAACAGAAGCGCTTCCTCTGGCAGGGGCTGAGGATGCTGCGGGAGGAAACGCCTGCGAAGAGCATCTTGTACCTGTACGAGCCGGGTAGCTATGCGCCGTTAGCGCGGGTCGATCAAGTTGAAGGGGAAGAGCAGAAGGTCTATTACTTCCATACGGATCAGATTGGTACGCCGTTGGAGTTGACGGACAGCGAGGGCAAGATTGTTTGGCAGGCGACGTATCGGTCTTGGGGGGCGATTGAGCAACTGGCGATCAATGAAGTCGAGCAGAATCTACGGCTCCAGGGCCAGTACTTTGATGTTGAAACGGAGCTTCATTACAATACGTTCCGATATTATGATCCTTAAATTGGACGATTTATTTCTCATGACCCTATAAGCTTGCTCGGTGGTGATAATTTATACATTTTTGCACCTAGTACCACTGGATGGATTGATCCTTGGGGGCTAAGCTGTCGAACAGAGTATCTGGGCAGAACTCCTGGCAAATCTAGCAGGACCGGCCGAAAAGTAATTGAAAATATGAGAGGCGAGGGTCGAATTAGAGGTGAAGGTGACTCGATGGAATTTAAAAGCTCGACCGATAAGCAGTGGTATTCGGTTGGAGAGGCCGATATGGCACATAAGTATGATGCGGTAACATATTGGAATGATAGAAGTGGGTTCTTTGGAGCTAAGTCTAAGGAGGTTAGAAAGTGGATGCTTGATTCGAAGAACTATGAGCTGGAGCATTAATCGTATAACAGGTCGGCAGGTGCAAAATTGAATCAGTTCTACCGGTCGCCAGATAATATTGTTGGTCTGCACGAAAGTTTTCAATATTGAGGTGTTTATGAAAGATTTGTCGGAAGTGAACTTGCAGCTGTATCAAAGAATAGTAGCGGCTATGGAGTCTGGAAATGCACTGCAAGAGAAAGGGGCTTATCAGGCTGCTTTAGAAAAGTACAAAGAATCGTGGAGTATGCTTCCCGACCCAAAAGAGCAGTGGGATCTTTGCCACTGGATCGAAAAATGCAATTCCGAGGTCTATTTGAAGCAGCAAGATTATGAAAGTGCGAAGATATGGGCGCTCAAGGCGGTTGAGTCGAAACCACCTCGAGAAACGTCCAGTTTTATCATTCTTGGTGCATGTTTTCTCGGGTTGGGTGAGGAGGGATATGCATTTGACGAAATGAAAAAAGCTTTCGATATGGGCGGCGAGAGAGCATTCAAGGGATTTGATAAAAAATATCTCGCCTTCTTTGCTGGTTTCAAAGGTTAAAGAATGGGATTTTTACCAGATCAGGTTCATGAGGAGATACTGGTTCTTAGTGAACAGGGTAATCTGCTGATGGAAAAAGGTCGATATCCTGATGCTGTCGAAGCGTTCACGGCTGCCTTGGTCAAACTGCCTGAACCCATCGAGCAGTGGGAGGCGTTCGTTTGGTTGAAGGCCAGTATTGGGGACGCTCTATTTTTTATGCAGGACTATAGTCGGGCCTTGAGCGAGTTTTTTGAAGCCGCCAACGGCCCGGACGGCGCACAGAATGCGTTCGTAATTCTTCGTTTAGGCGAGTGTCTATACGAACAAGAAAATCCAGATGCGTTGGATTATTTATGCAAAGCATATTTTTTGGAAGGGGTAGATATTTTCAAAGACGAAGATATAAAATACTTTAGCGCCGTTGAATCTGTATTGGGAATGGCATGAATGTAACGTCTGTTTTTTTGGGGCTGGATCTTATCATCGCCAATCTGTGATGTGTATTGTAAAGGCGAGAAAATTCTTGAAGGTATTTTTTGGAATTAAAATGACTAAGGAAATATAGTGCTGAATCACTCCTAGTGAACTAGTAGCTTTCATGAGGGAAATGAACTGCTGGGAGGTTGAGTTCTTTGGCCAGCGTAAAAAAAGCCTGGCTCAGGGGGTAGAAGATTCTCAGCTAAAAGAAAAGTATGCAAAGCAACTTGAGGAGATACTTGATAAATATGCCGTTAAGGATAAGTCTAATTATGGGCGACTTGTCGATCTTGGGTGCACTAAGCCTGCCACTTATGATCCTGCGACTGATGAGTTAGAGGTTTTGGAGGGGGGTGAGAAAAC
>NZ_JBICJS010000069.1:0-26620 GCF_043103305.1 Pseudomonas sp. YQ_5
GCGCGTACGCCTTGGCGCATAGCTCGATATCGCGTCGTACAAACAAAGCGGTCGCGCGCGCCTGTAACAGGCGTTACTGGCCAAAAACAAACGTAGGAGCGAGCGCAGCTCGCGATGCGCCGCGCGGGCGGCGCTCGATCTCACAGGCGCTGAAAACCCTATGGCGAACACCTGCTGGCTTACTTGGGATAAAGCGGCGGCAAACTGCCGTTTTCGCCCGTCGGCAGCAATACCTGCTCAGCCGGCGGAATGGTACCAATCGCCCGCCACAAGTCTTCACCCTGCCAATACTGCCCGCTCTCGCTGTACAACGCCCCGTTCAAACCATCCAGCGCATCCGACAACGGCACGAAGCGCGCCGCCATCTCGGCCAGGGTTTCCGGTTGCTGCCGGGCCCAGGCATCCAGCGCCTGGCGCGTAGCCTGGGGGTCGTTGGCCTGGCATGCGCGCTTGAGGTCGTCCAGCAAGGTGCGTGGGCTTGGCCCGTTCTGCGCGGCGCGCAGCACCGCTGGCCGCGAGCGGGCGCGCCACCATAGGGCGAAGCCCAGCACGGTGGTCAGGGCGAACACCAGTGTGGACAGCTGCCACGGCCACAGCAGGGTGCTGGCGCTGCTGTTGTCGCCCACCGGGGTGTCGGCGCTCAGTGCCGGGTTGTCCTGTACGTTCAGCGTGCGCGCCGGCAGGCTGCTGTGCTCCAGGTGATCTTCGCGGGTGTTCCACCAGGCCACTTCCAGCGCCGGCAAGGCCAGCGTGCCGCTGTGGGTCGGCACCAGGGCCTCGCGCTCTTCGCGGTTGGCGGTCATGCCCCGTTCGCTGATTTCGTTGCGCAACAACGGTTGGTCAGGGTAGCGGCGCAGGCCGATGATCTCTGTGGCCGGCAGCGGCGGCAGTTGGGTGCTGGACAAGCCTTCGGCACGCAAGGTGATGTTGCGCGTCAGCGAGTCGCCAATCTGTACCTGCTGGCTGCCGGGGTCGGGGCTCCAGTGCTCTTCCAGGGTCAGGCTGCTGGTTGGCAACCACGGCAAGCCAGCCGGCCAGGCTGCGGGAATCGGCCGTACGTTGAGGCGCAAGGGCAGCGAGCTGACCTGGACCTGATGGCCGGCGCGGGCCGTACCATTGGCCTGCGCTGCTTCGTCGTTGCTGGCGGCTGCCGTGGCGGTGAATGTCAGCGGCGGGATGTCGAGGGTACCGCTTTGCTGGGCATACACCGCATAGCGGGTTTCGATCACGCCATGTCGCACGCCGTTGATTTCCTTTTCATACGTGCGCGACTCGCCCAGCGGCTCGACCTTGGCGTTCTCCAGTTGCAGGGGGCTGAGGCTGCTGTCGTCGTACAGCGCTACCGAGTGGTAGATGCGCACCGTCAGCACGGCTTGGGCCTGGACATAGACGTCGTGGTTGTCGAGGGTCGCTTCGATGAATACCTGAGCGTTTTCCTGGCGACTGGCATCGGCCTGCAGCACTTGCAGTTCGATGGCCTGGCTGTGCGACTGGCCCAGTTGCAGCTCGGGTATGCGCAGGCTACCGCTGCGCCGTGGCAGCAGGGTGATGATCCAGCGGGTGCTGGCGCGGGTTTCGCCGTCGAGGGTGTGCAGGCTGTTCAGCTGGCGCGTACCGCGCACTTCGAAGTCACCTTCCAGGGCGCGCAGGTCAGGCTTGCCGAACTGGGTGACATCCTGGCTTTCCAGGGTCAGTTCCAGGCTTTCGCCCGCCTCCAGGCGGGTGCGGTCGACGCTGGCCTGCAGCAGCGGTTCGGCGTGGGCCAGCACGGCCCACAGCAGGGTGAGGAGCAAGACGCCGAAGCGACTCATCGTGATTTTTCCTGATGCAATTGCTGTTCATACCAGAATTTGCGTCGCAGCAGCTCTGCCGGGTTGTCGGGGATCTCCCGCAGCCATTGCTCCAGGGCTTGGCGCTGTTCGCCGTCGAGGTTGGTCGATACCGGGCGCTGGGGCGGCTGGATGACGCTGTCGTCGCCCCCGGCCTGGTTGCCGGGTGCTGCCTGGCTGTTGCTGCTTTCGCCGGGTTGTTCGGGGCTGGCCTGTTGGTCGTTGCCGGGTGTGCCTTGGGCCTGGTTGCTGGCCGAGCTGCTGTTGCCTTCGGTTTCGCTGCCGGGCGTGTCTTGGGTATCGCTGCCGGGTGGCTGTTCCTCGGCCTTGGCTTCACGTTGCTGCAGCAGTTGCTGCACCAGCGCCTGGTTGTCCAGTGCGGCCTGCAGGTCGGGCTGGCGCTCCAGGGCTTGTTCGTAGGCATCCAGGGCGGCTTCCAGCTCGCCTCCATGGGCCAGGGCATTGCCTCGATTGTAGTGGGCTGCTGCTGTGTCGCCTTGGGAAAATGCCTCGGCGGCACCGGCATAGTCGCCGGCCTGGTACAGGGCCATGCCGCGCCATTGCGGGTTCTGGAAGTGACGTGCAGCGCTGGCCGGACGGTTTTGCTCCAGCAGCTTCTGGCCTTGCTGATCGGGGCGCAGCCACAGGTCGTTGAACTCAAAAGCCTGGGCAGGCTGCGGCAAGGCCAGCAGCAGCGGCAGGCAGAACAGCCAGCCGCGCCGGCCGGCGCAGGCGGCCAGCAGCAACAATGGAATCAGCAGCCAGTAACCTTGGTCGGCCCAGCTATCCAGTTGCAGGGTCTGGCCGTCATTGCGCCCGCTCCGCGGGTTGTCGAACAGGCCCAGGCCACGCAGGTCGAGGTCGTCGATGCGGGCATGCCGGTAGCGCCCGCCCGTGCTGCGGATAAAGCCCTTCAGGCTGGCGCTGTCCAGGCGAGGCAAAAGGATGCCGCCCTGGTCGTCTTTAAGGTATTCGCCATTGGCCTGGCGCACAGGGGCGCCTTCGCGGCTGCCGATGCCCAGCATCAGCAGGCTTGGGCCCTGGCGGCCAAGGGCCTGGACGATGCCCTGCCGTTCGGCGGCGCTGAGCGCCGAGCCTACCAGCAGCAGGCGGCCTTGGCCGAGGCCGCTCTGGGCCAAAAGCGCCAGGCCTTTTTGCACGGCCAGGTCGGCACGTTGGCCGGGTTTTGGCATGATCGAAGGGTCGATGGCCTCGAGCAAATTGCGGGTGGTGGCCAGATCGTCAGACAGCGGCACGACGGTGTGCGCGGAGCCGGCATACACCACCAGGGCCGTCTGGCTGTCGCGGCGGTGTTCAAGCAGGTCGAGGATCTTGCGCCGGGCCTGTTCCAGGCGGTTGGGCGGGCTGTCCTCGGCGAGCATTTGCGGGGTCAGTTCGAGCAGGATCACCAGTGGGTCGGCCGGGCGCTGATGGCTTTCTTCCAGGCGCTGCCAGCTGGGCCCGAGTAGCGCCAGGATCACCAGTAACCAGGCAAGGCCCAGCGCCACCCACGGCAGTTTGCTGGTGCTGCCGCTGCCGCCACCCAGCAGCACGCCATGGAAGGCGGGCGGCAGAATCATCTGCCAGCGTCCGGCGCGTTTGCGCCGGTGCCACAGCTTGTACAGCAGCCAGCCGAGCACCGGCACCGCCAGCAGCCAGAGCGGACGCAGCCATTGGGGCCACAAATCGATCATCGCCGCCTCCTTAAACGCAGGCGCTTCAAGCGTTGGCGCCATTCCGGGTGCGGCTGCAGGAAGCGCGGCTTGCGCAGCACGCGTTGCAACAGGTTGTCGGGCCACTGCACGGCCACCACCAGCAGCACGCTGAGCAGCAGCGCCAGCGCCAGGGGCCAGGCGTACAGGGCCTGGGCTGTGCGCGCCTGGGTCGGTTGCTGGGCCACGGGCTCCAGTTGGTCGAGGGTATCGCCGATAGCGTCCAGTTCGGCGCCGTCATGGGCGCGGAAGTAGGCACCGTGGGTGATGTCGGCAATCTCCTTTAGCGCGGCTTCGTCCAGGTCCAGGCTCGGGTTGAGGCCGAGCAGGCCTGGGGTGCCATTGGCTTCGGGGTTGGCGCCGATACCGATGGTGTAGATACGCACGCCTTCCTGGGCCGCCAGGCGGGCGGCTGTCAGCGGGTGAATCTGCCCGCCGTTGTTGGCACCGTCGGTGATCAGCACCAGCACCCGGCTTTGTGCGGGGCGTTCGCGCAGGCGTTTGACCGCCAGGCCAATGGCGTCGCCGATGGCGGTGTTCTTGCCCGCGATGCCGATCTGCGCCTCGATGAGGAAGGTGCGCACGGTGCGCCGGTCAAAGGTGAGCGGCGCTTGCAGATAGGCTTGGCTGCCGAACAGGATCAGGCCCACGCGGTCGCCTTCACGGTCTTGCAGGAAGTCGCCCATCAGCGCCTTGACCAGGTCCAGGCGGCTGATGTCCTCGTTCTTCCACTGCATGTCGGGGAAGTCCATCGACCCGGACACATCCACCGCCACCAGCAGGTCGCGGCCGCTGGCGGCGATCGGCACCGGTTCGCCCAGCCATTGCGGGCGAGCGGCGGCGCACAGCAGCAACAGCCAGATGACGACGAACGGTGCCTGCTGGCGCCAGGTGGGCAGGTTGAGCCGCGCGCGGCGCCCGGCCAGGCCTTCCAGCTCGTTGAGGAAGCCCACCTTGAGCACCGGTTCCCCGCTGTCGGCTGCGGGCAGCAGCAGGCGCGCCAGCCATGGCAGCGGCAACAGGGCGAAGACCCACGGCCATGCCAGTTCAAACATGCTTGCGGATCCAGGTTTCGACGGCTTGGCTGAGCCCGGCGATGGCCTTGTCATCGAGCTTGCACTCGGGTTTATAGGCGCCTTCGACCAGTACCATCCAGCGGGTCAGGCCGGCGGCCGGGCAGCGGTTGTCGAGAAAGGCCAGCCACTGGCGGCCGTTGAGGGTGTGGCTGTTGGCGCCTGGGTAGTGGTTGCGGCACAGGCGTTTGAGCAGAGCGTTGATCTGTTGCAGCCAGGCGCCAGCCGGGGCACCGTCATACGGACGTGGCAGGCGGGCCAGCTCGGCCAAGGCTTCCAGGCGCACCGGGTCCAGGGGTTGTTCGGCGCGCACGATGCGGCGTTTGCCCGGGCGCCAGCGGCGCAGCCGCCACAAGCCCCAGCCCAGTAGCGGCAGGACGGTCAGCAGCAGCCACCAGCCCGGTGCGGGAGGCCACAAGCTGACCGGTGCCGGGGCGATCAGTGGGTGCAACTGGTCAAGCGGGTTCATGACGCGCTCCGTGGCCGCTGGGCGCTCAGGTACTCGCGCAGTTGTTCGACCATTTCGCTTTGCGTGCTCAGTGGCATCAGTACCACCCTCAGCTTTTGCGCCATCAGCTCCCAGCGCTCGATACGGGCTTCAGCCTGCTGTCGGTAGGCCTGGCGCAGGTTGGCGTCGAGGGTGTCGAGCTCCAGTTGGGCGCTGCGCTGAGCGAAGCGCAGCAGGCCGGCGGCGGGCAACGCGTGGTCGAGCGGGTCGGATACTGGCAGCAACAGCAGGTCGCAATGCCGTGAAAGCATGGCCAGGTGCTGTTCCACCTGGGCGCTGAGCGAGCGCTCATCGCAGATCACGATGGCCAGGCTGCCGGGGCGCAGCACTTCGCGGGCGCGGCGCAGGGCCAGGCCGAGGCTGTCGGCCCCCGGTACGGCTTCGGTGTGCAGTGACTGGTTGACCTTTGCCAAGCGGTTGAGCAGTTGCAGCAGGCTCTGTTTGCTGCGCCGGGGTTTGACTTCGTGGTGTTCGTTGTCGCCGAACACCAGGCCGCCGATGCGGTCGTTGTGGCCCAGTGCTGCCCAGCCGAACAGCGCCGCCGCCTGTGCCGCCAGTACGGACTTGAACATCAGCCCCGAGCCGAAGAAAAGCCGTTGGCTTTGTTCGACGAGGATGAAGATCGGCCGCTCGCGTTCTTCGTGGAACAGCTTGGTGTGCGGCTCCTGGGTACGCGCAGTGACACGCCAGTCGATGTTGCGCACATCATCGCCGGCCTGGTAAACGCGCACCTGGTCGAAGTCGACGCCGCGCCCACGTAGCCTGGAATGGTGCAGGCCCACCAGCGGGCTGCGTTGGCCAGGCTTGGAAAACAGCTGGATTTCGCGCACGCGGTGGCGCATGTCGATCAGCTCGGCAAGGCCAATGCGGATGCCATGTTCGGCCAGTTGCGCAGTGGGCATGGGGTCAGGCAACGGCGACGACGTCGAGGATGCGCTGGACCACGCGGTCCTGGTCGATCCCTGCCGCCTCGGCCTCGAAGGAGAGGATGATACGGTGGCGCAGTACGTCGAACAGCACTGCCTGGATGTCTTCGGGGCTGACAAAGTCGCGCCCGGCCAGCCAGGCGTGGGCACGCGCGCAGCGGTCCAGCGAGATGGAGCCGCGCGGGCTGGCGCCATAGGCGATCCAGTCAGCCAGCTCGGTGTCGAACTTGGCCGGGGTGCGGGTGGCCATGACCAACTGCACCAGGTATTCCTCCACTGCGTCGGCCATGTACAGGCCAAGGATTTCCTTGCGCGCGGCGAAGATGGCCTGCTGGCTGACCCGGCGCTCAGGCTTGGTCTCGCCGCCCAGGGCTTCACCCCGGGCTTGCGCCAGGATACGCCGCTCTACGGCGGCGTCGGGGAAGCCGATTTTTACATGCATCAGGAAGCGGTCGAGCTGGGCTTCGGGTAGCGGGTAGGTGCCTTCCTGCTCGATCGGGTTCTGCGTGGCCATGACCAGAAACAGCGGCGACAGGTCGTAGGTGCTGCGGCCCACACTGACCTGGCGCTCGGCCATGGCTTCGAGCAGCGCCGACTGTACCTTGGCCGGTGCGCGGTTGATTTCGTCGGCCAGCACCAGGTTATGGAAGATCGGCCCCTGCTGAAACACGAAGCTGCCGGTTTCCGGGCGGTAAATCTCCGTGCCGGTGATGTCGGCCGGGAGCAGGTCGGGGGTGAACTGGATGCGGTGGAACTGCGCTTCGATGCCTTCAGCGAGTTCTTTGATGGCTTTGGTCTTGGCCAGGCCCGGTGCCCCTTCGACCAGCATGTGGCCGTCAGCCAGCAGCACGATCAATAGCCGTTCGACCAGTTTTTCCTGGCCTAGGATCTGGGTAGAAAGAAAAGTGCGCAGCGCGATCAGCGCTTCACGGTGTTCCATCGGCGACGGTTCCTGGTAGGGGGCCTGAGGCGGCTTGAGGCAGCAGCCTTGGCAAGGGGGATACTTTAATCTATCCGAGGGGGCGGCGACCAATGGCGGCGGGTAAATTTATCGTTGCAGTCGGGCCTGCGGGCAAAGAAATGTCCTACGTATGGCTGGCGATTGCCTGATGTTCCGTGACGGCGTGCTGGCGCCTGCTTGTGCTTTTCGGACAAGCAGAAGGCACGACGATGAAAATGAGCAGCGGCAGCACGCCAAACCTTACGCCGGTCAACCTGCGTTTTGGCGTGTTCTTCGATGGCACTGGTAACAACCAGCACAATGCCACGGCGGTGGGCGATCAGGGTGAAAAGGGCGGCAGCTATGGCAACGCCTTGAGCAACGTGGCCCTGTTGCATGCGTTGTATCCGTCTGATGCGGCCAATGCCGACGGGCCGCAGGCGTTCTTGAAGCGCTATGTGGAAGGCGTGGGCACGGTGGCGGGTGAAGCCGACCATGTCTACGCTTCGGCCACCGGGCATGGGCGCACGGGGGCCGAGGCGCGGGTCGCCGAGGCGTTGCAGGGGATGGCCGAGCAACTGCAGGCATGGCGCCGGACGCATCCGCAGGCAAAGCTGGAGCGGATCGAGTTCGATCTTTTCGGTTTCAGCCGAGGCGCTGCGGCGGTGCGGCATCTGGCCAACCTGTTGCACGAGGGCGCGGGTGGGCTGTTGTCGGTGGCGTGCGAAACCTCGATCAACTTTATCGGCCTGTTCGACACCGTGGCGGCGATCATCGCGCCCTTACAGGGTGACTTCGACCCGGCAGACGGCCGCCACGGTGGCTTGCGCCTGGGCCTGGGTGCGGGTATTGCCCGGCACGTGGTGCAACTGGTGGCCGAGGACGAGCGGCGGCATAACTTCCCGCTGGTGCGCAGTGGCCACGATATCCTGCTGCCGGGCGTGCACTCGAATATTGGTGGTGGTTACCCGGAGACCCTTCTGGAGCAGGTGCTGCTGTGCAAGCCGCAGTCCCAGCGGGTGCCCGCAGGCATGTGCGTCGAGCAGTGCCGCGTACATGCCAAGGTGAGTGCCTTGCTGGCTTCGGCGTTTGCCGACATGGGCGAACCCAGGCCGCGAGTGATGACCTGGGAGGAGCCGATTGCCGGCGGACGGCGGGACGAGGCGCAAAAGCAGGTCTATGCGGCGGTGTACCGGGAGCGGCAAGTGGCGGGGCACTTGTCCCGGGTGTACTTGAGCGTGATGCGGGCGTTGGCGGTGCGCGCTGGTGTGCCGTTTGCGCCGTTGGGGGCGCAGGCTGAGCATCGGCTGCCGGAGGAGTTGTTGGGCATCAGCCGCAAATTGCATGCCTTTGCCTTGGGAGAAACTGGGCAGGTGGGGTTGAGCGAGGAAGAACAGCGGCTGTTGCGCGACAAATACGTGCATGCGTCAGCGAACTGGAATGCACTGAAGGGCTTGCGCAACAGTGTGCTGGATGTGCTGTTCGTCAATCGACCGGGAGCAGACGGGCGAGTGGCGCATGCCAACCCGGTGCAATGAATGATTGTTCGTGGCCCGGCAATGTTGCACCGGGTCCTACTGGGCGCGCGCCAAGTGTTCTGTCGCGCGTCTCCTGGCTGAATACGTCTCCTGTGCCAGGGTCAGCAGCACTGTCAGCAGCATGAACACCACCGATGCGATGAAAATCCCGTTGGGCATGCGCTGATCGAGCATCCAGCCGAACGCCACTGGCCCGATGGCGCCACCGATGTTGAACCCGGTCGACACCAGGCCGAAGGTTTTGCCCTCGGCCCCGGGTGGCGCCGCCGCTTTGACCAGCATGTCCCGTGATGGGGCGATGACCCCGGTGAGCAAGCCGATGGCACCCAGTACGGCCACCAGCGCCCAGCCCTGCAGCAGCCCCAGCGCCACCAGTGCGGTGAGTGCAGCCGCCAGTGCGAAGGCCAGTGCCGCCACCAGTCCATGGCGCCGGGTACGGTCGGCCAAAGCGCCCCCGCACAGCACGCCGGCTGCGCTGCTCAGCAGGAAAGCGGTGAGCGCGGCGTTGGCCCAGGCCAGTGTCAGGCCTTGGCCCTGGACCAGGGCCGCTACGGAGAACTTCTCGATGGCACTGGTGCTCAGGTTGAGCAGGATGAACAGCACCGTCAGCACGCCGATCATGGGGGTGAACAAGCGTACGCGGCCTGTAGCTGCGGCCGGGCCTGCGTCTTGTTTGTTGGCAGGCCTGGCGACCCGGTAAACGCCACTGCCAGGTATCGATATCAGCAGCAGCGCGGCTACCCCGAATACTGCGCCCGCCGCCAGGGCTGCCCGCGTGCCGAGCGCCGCGGCGATGCCGAGAAATACGGCTGGGGTAACGGCCGAACCGAGGAAACCGGCAAAGGTATGAATAGAGAACGACCGCCCCAGGCGTGCGGGCTTGATGCCGTTGGCCAGCAACGCATAGTCGCCCGGGTGATATACACCATTGGCCAGGCCAGCCATGGCCATCGCCACCAGTAATACCGCGTAACCGGGGCTGGCCGCCAGCAGCACAAAGCTGAGGCTGCCCAACAGCAGCCCGGCCTTGAGCATTTTACGTGCACCATAGTGGTCCACAGCGTAACCCAGCGGGGCCTGCACCAGCGCGGAGACGATGTTGAACACTGCCAGGGCTACGCCCAGCTCTACGAAGCCCACGCCCAGCAAGCCGGGCAGCACCGGCAGCAGCGCCGGGATCAGCATGATGTGCACATGGCTGACGAAGTGCACGGCAGCAATTTGGGTCAGCAGCTTGGGGCCAGGGTGGAGCATGTCGATAACCTGTTGAGTAGAGTGCGCCATTGGCGCACTGCAAGGTGGTGGAAAGCCCGCTTAGTGGGAGGTGCCCCTCAAACCGGGCAGGCGGCCGTTCAGTACAACATGGGCCAGCAGACCAATGACCAGGCCCCAGAAAGCCCCGCCAATGCCGAACAGGCTGATGTTGGCCGCCGCCGCCAGGAAGGTGATCAGTGCTGACTCGCGTGAACGGGCATCGGCCATGGCGCTGGCCAGGCTGGCGCCGATGGTGCCCAGCAGGGCAAGGCCCGCCAGGGTGGTGATAAAGGTGCCCGGCAGGGCCATGAAGACACTCGCCAGCGTGACCCCGAACACCCCGACGAGAATGTAGCAGACACCGGCAGCGATGCCCGCCACCCAGCGCTTGTCCGGGTTTTCATGGGCTTCCTTGCCGGTGCAGATGGCCGCGGTGATGGCGGCGATGTTGAACGCGTGTGAACCGAAGGGCGCCATCAGCAACGAGCCCATGCCGGTGACGGCGACAATCGGGTTGGCGCTGGTCTTGAATCCATCGTTGCGCAGCACCAGCATGCCGGGCATGTACTGGCCGGTGAGGGTGATCAGGAACAAGGGCAGGGCCACGCTGAGGGCCGCGTTGAGGGAGAAGGTGGGCGCGGTGAAAACCGGTGAGGCGAATTCCAGACGCAACGTGGTCAGGCCCACTTGCCCCTGCAGCAACAAATACCCCAGGCCCAGCAGCAGTATGGCGACCACGGCGTAACGGGCGGTGAAGCGTTTGAAGGCCACATAGGCTGCAATCAGCAGCCCGGCGAGGGCGGGGTCGACCGACAGGCTGGCAAAGGCACCGATGCCGAACTGCAGCAGGATGCCGGCCAGCAGGCCGGCGGCAATGCCGCCGGGCACGACGCGCACCAGGCGCTCGAAGCACCCGCTCAGCCCCAGCACCACGAAGCCGGCGGCCGACAGCAGGTAGGCACCTATGGCCTCGCTGTAGGGCACGCTGGCCAGGGCGGTGACCAGGAACGCGGCGGCTGGCGTGGACCAGGCTGTGATGACCGGCTCGCGGGTGTACCAGGACAATGCCAGGCCGCTGAGGCCGACGCCGATCGACACCGCCCAGACCCACGATGACGTCAGCTCCGGGCTCAGCCCGGCCACTTTGGCCGCCTGGAACACCAGGATGAACGTGCCGCCGTAGTTGACGATCACCGAAACGAGTCCGGCAATCACCGGGTGAAGGATGTCTGTCAGCCTCAGTGGGGTTGCAGCGCTTTGTGCAGGCGCGTCCATGGTTGCCTCTGGTAATGGTCAGATCATGTGCAGCCTTGTACTGCGAAGGGGTAATCCGACTGCAGCGTCATTGGCCCTTTCACCGCACAAGGCTGTTCCTGAAGAAAAAGGCTGCCCGACAGCGACAGGCTGCCGGGCAGGTTTGTGCGTCAGTTGGTCAGCGCCACCAGCAGACTTTTCAGGTGGTTGCTGCCTTGCGCATCCAGCGGCTGCAGGGGCAGGCGCGGGGCGCCGACATCCTGGCCGAGCATTTTCAGACCGGCCTTGATGGTGGTCGGCAGGCCGCGGCGGGTGATGTATTCCAGCAGTTCGTACTGGCGATAGAACAACGCACGGGCTTCGGCCAGATCGCCTTGTTGTACGGCGTCCCACAGCGCCAGGTTGAGTGCCGGGATCAGGTTGGGCGCGGCGGTACACCAGCCAGTGGCTCCGGCCACCAAGGCTTCCAGGGTCAGCGGGTTGCAACCGTTGTAGAACGCCACCTGCCCATCTGTAGCCGTGAACAGGCGGTGCATGCGCTGGATGTCACCGGTGCTTTCCTTGACCATGGTCACATTGGGCACTTCGCCGAGGATACGCAGGATCAGTTCCACCGACAGGTCGGTGCCGCTGGTACCCGGGTTGTTGTAGAGCATGATCGGAATGTCGATGGCGGCGCCGACCGCCTTGTAGTGGGCGATCACTTCGGCTTCGGTGAGCTTCCAGTAAGAGATGGGCAGCACCATCACCGCCGTGGCGCCGCAGGCCTGTGCCAGGCGGGCACGCTGCACGGTGCGGGCGGTGGTCAGGTCGGAGACGCTGACCACGCTGGGTACGCGGTCGGCAATGCGTGCCTGGCTGAAGCGCACCACGGTTTCCCATTCGCTATCGGACAGGTAAGCCCCTTCGCCGGTGCTGCCCAATGGCGCGATGGCGTGCACGCCGTCTGCGATCAGGCTATCGATGGACGTGCCCAGGGCATCCAGGTCGAGTGTGCCGTCTGCCGTGAAGGGAGTGATGGTGTAGCCGATAACGCCGCGAATTACAGATGTAGACATGACCAGGCACCTTTGCCGTTGTTGAGGAAAGAGTACAGCTTCGATCAGCCCAGGCAGTCGCCATGGGCACGCAAGGCGCGGCGCGCGTAGTAGCTGAAGGCGGCGCCGTGACGTTTGGGGGTGGAAATCCAGTCGTGGGCTTCTTTGCCCAGGGCTTCGGGGATGGGGCGGATGTCACCGGCGCCCATGGCCAGCAGTTGCATCTTGGCTGCGCGCTCGAACAGCAGGGCGAGTACGCAGGCTTCCTCGATCGAACGGCCAGCGATCAGCAGGCCGTGATGGGAAAGCAGGATTGCGCGCTTGTCGCCAATCGCCTTCGCGATGATTTCGCCTTCTTCGTTGCCCACCGGCACACCGGGCCATTCCTTGAGGAATGCACAGTCGTCGAACAGTGGGCACAGGTCCATGTGCGAGATGGCCAGCGGAACTTCCAGCATCGACAAGGCGGCGCTGTGCAGCGGGTGGGTGTGAATGATGCAGTTGACGTCGGGGCGGGCGCGGTACAGCCAGCTGTGGAAGCGGTTGGCCGGGTTGGCCATGCCACGGCCTTGCAGCACCGTCAGGTCTTCGTCCACCACCAGCAGGTTGGAGGCGGCGATTTCGTCGAAGCCAAGCCCCAGTTGCTGGGTGTAGTAGGTGCCCGGTTCCTGCGCGCGCGCAGTGATCTGCCCGGCCAGGCCAGAGTCGTGGCCGCCGTCGAACAGGATACGGCAGGTGAGGGCGAGCTTTTGTCGCGCGGTGTAGGTGTTGTCGGCCAGCGCCGTCAGCATCTGTTGCTGGGCGAGTTTGACAAGCTGGTCCTTGGGGGTGTGCATGGTGGTCGTCATGGGCGGTACCTGCTTGAGGAAAAGATGAAGTGACATCGGGATGTCGTCAGGACACTTGGCGATCATAATGACACCTTGTGTCATATTCAAGTGTGGCGTGACACAAAAGCGCGACGCCTTTGCAGCATCTCGCTCGCCGGGTATTCATCTCTCGTGTGCAGGGGGCAGCGTTGAACAAGTGGAAGCGGCTTTAGCCGCGAAGCATCCAACTCGGTGGATGGCACCGGCTACGCCGGTGTTCGCTGCTAAAGCCGCTCCTGAAGGGGTTTAGGCAGGCGTGCGGGTTTTGCGCAAGGCCGTTCTGCTCCATCGATGGCTCATGCGCCTATACAAAGGCCGTCCAGATTGGTTGCCGGATCTCTTCGCGGGTACTGCCGGAAGGCATCTGAAATTGCAGTGATCAGCTGTGCGTCACGTATCGGGTGCAACCCTGGAAAGCCTTTACCATTGCAGTTGCCGTCATGGGTAAGCACGGCCTCGACACTGGCATCGTGGTCTAGATAAACCTGCCTGATCGCCTGAGCTTCCTGATCCTTGTCGTCTTCGCATCGCAGGGCATGGTGAATGGCCAGGGCTGCGCCAAACGCCAGAGCCGGGGTTGCAATACCGTGCTTGCGGGCAAGGTCGATGCTACTGAGGATGCGTTCGTTGCGTTGCAGCTTGCGCAAGGGGTCGCGGCCTACCCGGGCGCACGGGTCTTTGAACGAGGTTTTGCAGCGTTCGAGGAATGCCTCGGCAAAGCGGCTGACCACCTCGGCCATCTGTGGGTATTCGGCCACCAGTGCGGGCGCGACCTCCTGGCGAATCAGGCGCTCGGCCAGTTCACTCACCCGCGCATCGCCCATGCCCTGGCCGACCCAGGCATGGCCCAGCAGGCTGGCGTACCAGGCCACGATGGCGTGCGGGCCGTTCCACAGGCGGTTCTTGATGATCTGGATCTGGGCAATGTCTGGCACTGTCTTCACCTGGCGCAGGCGTTCGAGCAAATCGCTGCCGCGCTCGGCGTAAAGCGGCATGTCGGCTTCGCTGTTGAACAGCACCAGATGCAGCTGGCTCATGGCGCTGCTGGGCTGCGCAAAGGGCCTGAAGTGGCCGATCAGCCGTTCGTACTCTGGTAGCGGCGCTGAAGGTTTGCGCGTGCTTGCAGGCTCGTCTTCCAGGCTGTTCTGGAACATCTGCGACTTGATGCGCAGTTGCCGTACCAGTGCGTCATTGCCCAGTTTGGACACGATGCGGCTGACCACCGTTTCGGCGAAATGGGTCTTTTGCATAACCTGCGCGCTGATCGCAGGCGGGCACAGTAACGCCAGCTCGGCTTGCACGTGACGACGCACGAACGCCGCACCGCCAACCTTGTTCAGCACGATCAGCAGAGTCAGCTCGCGGCCTCGGCGCTCGAAGCGTTGCAGCAGGCCTTGGGCGATCACCCTGGCCTGGCTTCTGATGGCCTGCTCGGGCAGGCTCAGGCCGATGATTTCGGCAGTGGTGTACATGCTGATGACCGCGTCGTCATCGTCCATGTCGATCATGCGCACGTTGTCGATGGTCTGGTCGAACGACGTGGCGCCGTAGCGTACGCTGTAGCGGCCAAAGGCGCTGACGCTTTCGCGCAGCATGCGTGAGCGGGTTGCGGCAATGATTTCACGCGGTCGGGTGTAGCCGTCCCAATGGGAAAATACCTGTGTCAGGTAACCGCCGCCGATGGCGCCGAAACCATGAATGCCCACGCTGAACTGGTTCATCGAGGCCGGGAACGGCTCACTCAATGCAGGCATGCCCAGGTCGGGTACGCACTCGCTCAGGTCGGCGAGAAATTCATGCATGCTGCGGTAGGCTTTGAGCGCGCCCGCCTTGATTTCCGGCGCAGGCGGCTTGATGTCCTCGATCAGTATCGCCTGCCCTTCGGCGCGCATCGCCGACAGCATGCCGTTTTCCGAGTCCTCGACCATGAAGCACTGGTCTGGCTCGCAATTGAGCGCGCGGGCGGCTTTCAGGAAAATCTCTGGGTGGGGTTTGCCTTGGCTGACTTCATCGCCACAAACGGTGATGTCGAAGTACTTCAGCACGTTGGCGTTGATCAGGTACTCCTCGGCAATGGCACGGCGGCTGGAGGTGGCCACCGCCATGGTCAGGCCCGACTTGCGCAGGCGCTCCAGCACCTCCAGCAGGCCGGCCTTGATCGGTACGCCGTGATTGCGCACGTACTCCAGTTCAAGTTCATCGGCGCGTTGGCGGATTTCGGCGTATGGGAAGTCGTCGCCGTTATGCGCTTTGGCAAGGGCCTCGGCCTTCTTTGCGCTCAGGCCCAGCGAGCCAATCAGGGTGTGCTCGCTCAGCGCTTTGCCGAAGATTTCCAGAGACGCTTGTTTGAGTGTCTTGAAGCGCAGGCGCTCGGTGTCGAAGAGGGTGCCATCCATATCGAAGATGGCGCTGAAAATGTGTTTACCGTGAAAGAAAAGCATTGGCTGTTGCCCCTTGTCGTTGCGTCAGGCACTCCGCCTGCAACAGGCGAGTACGGTGTGTGAGCTGCAGAGGAGGCAGTCAGGTCGGGGGCACACGTTCGACAGCGGGACGCTCAGGGGTGACACAGAGGTAAGGCGGGGCGGAGCGGGGGGTGCAGAGAAGGTTGGCAACCTTCGAGGCGAGGCGGGTGGCGCGTTTGGCCTTGAGGTCACGCCCACTGGCTGCGGTCGGTTTCGCAGGCAGTGGGCGCAAATAGCGATGGATACGTGTGATTCCAAGCATGAGGTGCTTTGCTTCCTTTTCGTCATGGGTGATCCCTTTTCAGCCTTGCATGTATGCGCCGTGACATGCAAGGCTTGGCCTCCCGCGCGAATTGCGCAACAAGGTGAACCCCAATGACCCAAGCTACCGACCAGGCCTTTTACGATCGTGCCGATGCGCACATCGAACTGGCGAACCAGCAGATCGAAAAGTTCGAAGACCTGGGCAAGGTAAGCGCCTCGCTGACCTTCGGCGCCGCGCGCTTCAGCGCCTGGATGAGCGCCCGCAGCTTCAAGAGCGGCGCGGAACTGGGTGCGGCACGGGAAGAGATTCTGAAGTACTTCTGCGACCAGTACCGGATGATGCTCGAGGACAACCTCGATGAGCATATCGAGCATTTTGACCGGTACATGCTGGGCAAGAACGACTAGTCTCTGTGCGAGATCTCGAAAGTTCCATCCAATGAAATGCGTGAATTATCGCGTATGATGGCAATTTGATGCGTTACTTTTGCTTTGTGCCTTATGGAACTCCACGTAGAGCGGGAACCAATGATTCAGCGGATTCGCTCTGTTGTGGCTGCGCAGGGGCGGCGCTTATGAACCATTTACGACGGTAGGTAACCCTTTCAAAACCATACTTTTTAAAGTGGGCATCAGTACGGTCATGGTTTCTGTTGCGACCGTCATCCAGCCATAGGTCGATTCTTAAATCATCTTTCTTGTAAACAGTCTTGCCCGCAAGATTATCGCGCAGGATAGGGTGGGGAAGAGCGTCATATGTCCCGTTTTTGCCTTTTTCCTTTATCAAGAAGTGATTGTAGGTCCCATCTTCCTGCTTCTTGTACACTGACAAGCTTTTTCCCCAGGTTTTTAAAAATGGTTTGAGTGGCTCCTTAGGTATCCCATGTTTTTTCAGAAATTGAGTAAGACCTGTTTTACGCCAAGGCATCAGTAGCTTAATGATGCTTAGCCGGCCTGAAGGGTCAAGCCTGTTTACCGGGTCGCCCAGGCAATAACAGTATGTATTTACTCCACCCTGCCCAAACGGGCTCAACGCGTCTGGACTGAGAAATCGCATCAAGGCAGGGCTATAGTAGCGATGTCCCTGGCCAAGACTATACGATTGTAAAATCTCGTCTTTCCACTCGCCATTGTACCCTAAACACGCGTCTGGCCGGGCCCACAGTTCCCCGTAAGCTGTATACGACAGCGGCTGTTTCTGCATTCGCCTCTCGTCGACAAATATTCGGTAATTGAAGTGTTCACCTGCGTGTTTCATGTCGGAATGCGTCCAAACAGTGCGCCTGCACATAACCTGCTGCAGACCGCCTTTATTAGCAACTGGCAGTTTTACTAGGTTTTGTGCGCGCTGATGTCCTCAGCGATTTGGCCATTTCTGCAGCAGGATCGAAACGAATTTTTCCGCAGCCGGCGACAGCGATGCGCCGCGCCGGTACACCAGCCCTAGCGTGCGGGTGACTTGCGGCTCGATCAACGGCACGCTCACGAGCGTGGGGTGGTCGGCATTGGGCATGGCCAGGCTGGGCATGGCGGACACGCCCAGCCCGGCCTCGACCATGCCCAGCGACGTGGACAGGTGTTGCACTTCGTAGAACCACTTGGGCCGCAGGTTGAGCCCGGACAACGCATGGTCCAGCAGCATGCGGTTGCCACTCAGGCGGCCGACGCCGATCAGGCGGTAATCAGCCAGCTCTGTCCAGGTAACGGAGGCGCGATTCGCCAGTGGGTGGTCACGCCGGCAGGCCAGTACAAAGTGCTCCTGCACCAGCGAGACAAACTCGATGTCCGGGTGCTGGCCACTCATCATGTTGATGCCGAAGTCGGCCTCGCCGCGCAGTACGGCTTCGAGCCCGTCGTTGGCGCTAAGGTCCAGCAGGCGAATGCGGATTTTCGGGTATTGCTCGTTGTAATCGCGGATCACCGACGGCAGGAAGTAGAACGCCGCGGTAGGAATGCAGGCGAGGGTAACCTGACCGGTCTGGCGCTCGGCCAGTTCGCGGATGCTGAGGATCGAGTCTTCAAAGTCATCCAGCAGGCGCCTGGCCTTGGGCAGAAAGTCGCGGCCCACGCTGGTCAGGCTGACCCGGCGAGTGGTGCGTTCCAGTAGCGAGGTGCCCAGGCCTTCCTCCAGTTTCTTGATCCGCCGGCTCAGGGCCGGCTGGGACAGGTGAAGCGCTTCGGCGGCCTCATGAAAGCTGCCAAGTTCGGCGATTTTCACGAAAGATCTGATGTCTTGCAGCTCATATTCCATAAAAAACCTTCGACTGGCCTGGTGCTTTATTGATGTTTAAATCGCAATAATAGCTACGATATTTGCATTGGATTGATTTATCCATCCCTGTCACTCTTTTGTCCACAGCATCAATGATGTCCATTGATCAACAAGAGTGCGAAATCATGCAACGAATTCCTTGCGTACTCATGCGCGGCGGTACCTCCAAAGGGCCGTTCTTCCACGCCTGGGACCTGCCTGCCAATGTGGTCGAGCGCGACGAGTTGCTGATCAACCTCATGGGCTCTGGCCATGAGCTGGAAATCGACGGTATCGGTGGCGGCAGCCCGCAGACCAGCAAGGTGGCAATCATCAGCCCGTCACTGCACGCCGACGCTGACGTCGACTACCTGTTCGTGCAGGTCATGGTCGCACAGCGCCGGGTTGATACGGCCCCCAACTGCGGCAACATGCTGTGTGCTGTTGGGCCATTCGCCATCGAACAGGGGTTGGTAAAAGGCCAGGAAGGCAAGACCTTGGTGCGCATTCGCAACCTGAACACCGGCACTTTCGTCAATTCGCTGGTCGAAACGCCCGGCGGGATCGTGCGCTACGAAGGCCGCACGGCGATCGATGGGGTACCGGGCACTGCCGCCCCGGTGCACCTGACCTTCCTCGACGCGGTCGGCAGCAAGACCGGCAAGCTGTTCCCCACGGGCAAGGCCCAGGACGTGATTGATGGCGTGCCGGTGACCTGCATCGACATGGCCATGCCGATGATGGTGGTAGAGGCTAGCCAACTGGGGGTCAGTGGCTCGGAAACCCCTGCTCAGCTGGACGCCGACAGCGCGCTGCTCGAACGCCTGGAAGCGTTGCGGCTGAAGGCCGGAAAGGCCATGGGCCTGGGCGATGTCAGTGGCATGGTCATCCCCAAGCCAGTGCTGGTTTCCAAGCCTCGCTATGATGGCACGTTGCAGGTTCGCTATTTCATGCCGCACAACTGCCATCGTGCCTTGGCGATCACTGGCGCCGTGGGGCTGGCGACTGCCTGCGTCAGCCCTGGCACCGTGATTGCCGACCTGTTGGGCGAAGGTGCACAGCAACTGGCCGAGGTCCGCCTGGAGCATCCAAGTGGCGGCATCGATGTTGCGCTGACGCGCAGCGGTGCCGATGGCAAGACGATCCAGGCTTCGGTGGTGCGAACCGCCCGGCGGCTCTTCTCAGGGTTCGTCTACGCCCCTACATTCCGCAGGTTGGCCGGGTAGCTCCAGGCGCTGATCCAGACCTGCACATTCGTAACAAGCGCATCCGCACAATTTCAACAATGGGTGATGCCTCATGAGACTCGCCAAATCGCTGTATTTCCAGATTCTCTGCGCCGTCCTGCTGGGCGTGGTGGTCGGACACTTCTGGGCGCAACAGGCCGTGGCCCTCAAGCCGCTGGGTGATGCGTTCATCAAACTGATCAAGATGATGATCGCGCCGGTGGTGTTCTGCACCATCGTCACCGGCATCGCCGGCATGACTGACAAACGTTCCCTGGGACGCTTGATGAGCAAGACCCTGCTGCTGTTCCTGGGCCTGACGGTGGTCAGCCTGGTGATCGGACTGGCAGCGGTCTATCTGTTCAAGCCAGGTGTCGGCATGAACATCGATCCCGCTACCCTGAGTACGGCGGGCCTGAGCCAGTACACCGCCTCGGCTGCCAAGCTGAGCGTGGTGGACTTCTTCATGCACATCATCCCGGACACCTTCATCGGTGCCTTCAACAAGGGTGAGGTCTTGCCGGTCCTGTTCATCGCCGTACTCAGCGGTTTCGCCCTCTCGTCGATGGGCGAAAAGGGCAAGCCGGTACTGGACGTGCTGGAGTCGGCTTCGACCATGGTGTTCCGCATCTTCGGCTACCTGATGCGCTTTGCCCCGGTCGGCGCTTTCGGCGCACTGGCATTCACCGTTGGCCAGTACGGCATTACGTCCCTTGGCTCGCTGGCCAAACTGGTGGGGACGTTGTACATCGCCTGTGCGTTCTTCGTGCTGGTGGTGCTCGGTGGCATCTGCCGGGCCCATGGCTTCAGCCTGTGGAAGCTGCTGCGCTATTTCCGCGAAGAGTTCCTTGTGGTGCTGGGGACTTCTTCAACCGAGCCGGTGCTGCCGCGAATGCTCGAAAAACTCGAGAAGCTTGGGTGCAAAAAAGGCGTGGTTGGCCTGGTGCTGCCCACTGGCTACTCGTTCAACCTGGACGGTACTGCCATCTATCTGTCGTTGGCAGCCGTGTTCATCGCGCAGGCCTGCAACATCGACCTGAGCCTGGGCCAGGTGGTCACCATGCTGGCGATCATGCTGCTGTCCTCCAAGGGCGCGGCAGGTGTAACCGGCAGCGGTTTCGTGGCCTTGGCCTCGACTCTTACTGTGATTCACGACATTCCCCTGGCCGGCCTGGCCCTGTTGATCGGGGTCGACCGCTTCATGTCGGAAGCCCGTGCGCTGACGAGTCTTGCCAGCAATGCAGTGGCTACGGTGGTGGTTTCGCTGTCGGAAAATGCCTGTGACCGCCAGACACTGCACAGCCGCCTGAACGGCGAGCCGGTGGTCAGCCCCGTCGCTGAAACAGCCGACTGGGTCGCCGAACCGCGCCGCCACGGCTGAGCCCCGACACCCTCTAGCTTTTCACAGGCCCTCACCAGGCGTTGCCGGGTGGGGGTCAGGGGGCCGCCTGCGCTGCGGGTGGCCACATAGACAATAAAAACAAGAGAACAAACCATGCTCGCACTTCTGGGCCTGATCATGGTGGTGACCTTCACCTACCTGATCATGAGTAAACGCCTGTCCCCTATCGTCGCGCTGACCATCGTGCCGATTGTTTTCGCCGTTATTGGCGGTTTCGCGCCAGACCTGGGCAAGATGATGCTCGATGGGCTGAAAATGGTCGCACCGTCTGCCGCGCTGCTGCTGTTCGCCATCCTGTTCTTCGGCCTGATGATCGACGCCGGCCTGTTCGACCCGTTGATCCGCAAGATTCTCAAACGGGTGAATGGCGACCCGATAAAGATCGCGATCGGCACCGCCCTGCTGTCGCTGCTGGTTGCGCTGGACGGTGATGGCACCACGACTTACATGATTACCTGTGCCGCCATGCTGCCGCTGTACAAGCGCATCGGCATGAACCCGATGATCCTGGCTACCGTCTCGATGCTGTCATTGAGCATCATGAGCGGCATGAGCCCGTGGGGCGGCCCCGCCACCCGCGCCATTGCCGCGCTTGGTCTGGATGCGACCGAGTACTTCATTCCGATGTTGCCCACCGTCATCGGCGGGGCTGTGTGGGTCGTGTTTACCGCTTATCTGCTTGGCCGTGCCGAGCGTCGGCGTATCGGCAATATTGCCCTGGAGTCCGGCGGAGGCAACTGCTACATCAAAGAAATCCTCGGCGACAACCCGCACAAGCGCCCGCGTCTGGCCTATGTGAACCTGGTGTTGGTGATTGTCGTCATGACTGCGCTGGTGCTGGGCCTGATGCACGCAGCCATCCTGTTCATGATCGGTTTCGTCGCCGCGCTGATGATCAACTACCCGCAGCTGAATGTGCAGAAAGAACGCATTCTCGCCCATTCGGGTAACGCCATGACCGTGGTGCTGCTGGTATTCGCCGCAGGCATATTTGCCGGTATTTTCTCGGGCACCAAGATGGTTGACGCACTGGCGCAGACCCTGGTGGACTGGATTCCGGCAGCCTGGAGCCACTGGTTCCCGCTGGTGGTGGCGCTGACCAGCATGCCGCTGACTTTCGTGCTGTCCAACGACGCCTACTACTTCGGCGTTGTGCCGATCCTGGCGAACGCCGCTGCCGCGTATGGTATCGACCCGGTGGAAATTGCCCGCGCCTCGGTGCTGGGGCAGCCTGTGCACCTGATGAGCCCGCTGGTGGCCTCCACCTTGCTGCTGGTGGGCATGGTCGACCGGGATATCGGCGACTTCCAGAAGGCCACGGTGAAATGGGCCGTGCTCACCTCGCTGGTGATCACAGCACTGGCGTTGCTCACGGGTGCCTTGTCCTTCTTCGTCTAGGCATTATCGGGCGCCGCCAGGCGCCCCGACCTCCGCTCACTCCGAAAACAACAATAGAGTACCGATCATGTCCCGAGTTGTGTTCCGTGGGGCCACCTTAGGCCTGCTTTGCGGCTGGCTGCCTGTTGCCGGCGCTTCCGGTTTTGTCGATGACAGCAAGCTCAAGCTGCAGTTGCGCAACGTGTATTTCAACGAGAATTTCCGTGACGAGCAGGGTATGAGTGCCCGCGCTGCCGCCACGGCCAAAAGCGAACGGGTGGAATGGGCTCAGGGCTTTCTGCTCGACTACCAGTCAGGTTTCACCCAAGGTACTTTGGGTATGGGGCTCGATGCACTGGGCCTGCTGGGCGTACGCCTTGATTCCGGGCGCGGACGCAGCGGTACCGGGCTGTTGCCGGTGCACGACGATGGCCGTGCGGCGGATGAGTTCGCCAGTGCCGGGGTCACGGCCAAAGCCCGCCTGGGCAGCACCGTGGTCAAGCACGGGACCTTGCTGCCCAAGACACCGGTGCTGGTCTACAACGATGCGCGGGTGCTGCCACAGACCTATCAGGGCACTCAGCTGACCAGCACGGATATCGACGGGCTGACCCTGACGGCCGGGCACCTTGACCGTTTCAAGCAGCGTGACTCGTCCAACAGCACTGGCATTTATCTGGATGGCTATGGGGGCGGCAAGTCGGGTGACTTCAGCTTTGCCGGTGCCGACTATGCCGTCAGCAAACAACTGCGCCTGAGTGTGTACCATGGCCAGCTGGAGCACTTCTATCGCCAGGATTTTGCCGGGCTGGTGCATGACCTGCCGCTGGCTGGCGGGGTTCTGACCACGGACCTGCGCTACTTCAAAAGCCGCGACAGCGGGGCGGCCTATGGCGGCGGCATCGACAACCAGATGTTCAGTGGCCAGGTGGCGTATGCGCATTCCGGCCATACCCTGGGGGCCGGTTATCAGGTGCTCGATGGAGATGCCGGTTTGCCGTATATCAGCGGTGCGACCGTTTATTCGTTCAGCAACGTCGGCATCGGCAAGTTCATCGAGGAGGAAGAGAAAACCTGGATGGCCAGCTACGCCTACAACTTCGCGGCCGCCGGCGTGCCGGGGCTGACCTTCATGACGCGCTACCTGAGTGGCGACAATGGCCGCTCAGGTGGCGAGGGCATCAAAGAATGGGAGCGTGACGCCGAGATTGCCTACGTGGTGCAGGGCGGGCCAATGAAAGGTCTGGGCGTGAAACTGCGCAACTATGTCTATCGTTCGGATTTCGCTCGCGGGCGCGACAGCAACCGCTTGTACCTTACCTACGATATCGCCATCTGGTGATGGCGCGGGCCGGGTCACATACCCGGCCCAGGCCTTGCTTGCGGTGCCCCGCTCAGCGGCGCAGCAGGCGAGAGACCACGAGTGTGACAGCGGCTGTGATGGCCATTGCGGCGAAAGGCTTTTCCTTGACGAATGAAGACACCGTGTCCAGCGTGTCACCATAGGACTTGGTCAACTGACCTGCGGCCTGACGCCCATCGCCTTCGGCCTCCAGCGCCGGATCTTCGACCAGTCGGCCTACAGCGCTCTGCGCCTTGCCTGCGAGGTTTTCAGCAACACCTTCGATCTGTTCACGTTTCATGATGGTTGTGTTCCTTCCTGTGAGCGACTGAGTGTCAACAACACAGGCTTAGGGCGGTGGCGCGTCGCAATGGTTCCAACGCAAGCAAGGTCGAAGACAAGCAGGCGGGCTTATCGAGCATTTTGACCGTTACGTACTGGGCAAGTCTGCAGCCTGGCGGGCCTTCTTCTCGAGTATCCGCGCCCCGGTTCCTTCCTTGGCCAGCACATCTTCGGGGTTGCGCAGCGGGCAGTCTTCAAGCGACAGGCAACCGCAGCCAATGCAGTTGTCCAGGCTGTCGCGCAGTGCCTCCAGTGTGCGAATGCGGGCATTCAGGTCTTCGCGCCAGGCCGTGGACATCTCGCTCCATTGTGCTGCCGTGAGCTTGCTGTTGGGGGCATAACGGCTGAGTGCCTGTTTGATTTCCTCAAGCGCAATACCCGTGCGCTGGGCCACCTTGATGATCGCCAGGGTACGCAGCACCAGCGAGGGATAGCGGCGCTGGTTGCCTGCTGTGCGGACGCTGGCGATCAGCCCTTTGGTTTCGTAGAAGTGCAGCGCAGACACCGCCACGCCGCTGCGCTTGGCCACTTCACCCACTGTGAGCATCCGTGTGTTGTCCGCTGCCATACGAGTCGACCTAAAGTTAAGTTGAGCTTTTATAAGCCGGCCCGGTCGGCGCCGCAACCGTTTTCCGGGGCATCGGGGTAATGCATGAAGGCATTCGCCTTTGGCCCATCATCTTTCAGCCGTTGGGCACGCTACCCAAAGCCACGGCGCACAGTTCTCACCTCATAGCCCAACCCTTCCAGGTAGGCTTTTACGAGCGCCGTGCGCCAGGGTTCTGGCTGATAGTGGCCGGACCAGTCATCGACAATAAAAAAACCCTTCTCATAGGCGATATAGCCCGCAGCGCTAACGTTGTTGCTGGCATTGAAATTCCACATTTCAGCGCCGCTGGCGTGAGTATTCAAGAGGGCGTCACTAGAGGCGCCGAAGACGATCAGGGTGGTTTCGTCTCCTTCATTTATGAGTGTGTATTTGTAAATGAGTGATGGGCTGATTTTTTTGACGCTATTTTTGTTGTTGATGATGTTGATGTCTACGATGCCCTCGCTTATTGATTTTTTGGCATTCTTGAGTTCGGTTTGAAGGTGTTTGGCTTGGTTGTTCGAAAGCAGGTGTGCCGTATTGGAGGATTTGAATTGTTGTCTATAATTCCTGCCTATCTGAATGGCTGCCTGAAAAAAATTTTTGATTGCGTTTTTTCCGCTAGGGTCTTGTGCGTTGATAGGGTCGTTCAGGCAGTAGGCATAGGCATTGATGCCGCCTTTGAGGAAAGGGCTCTGGTTGTCTGGGCTGATGAATCGCATCAAGCGTGGGATGAATACTCGGTACCCATTTCCGAGTGCATAGCCTTCCAGCGCAGAAGCGTAAAATTCAGCATTGAACCCCACCGCTCCGGTCGGCTCCGCTTTGGTGTTTCGAAACCCATAGGGTGTGTAGTTTCGTGGCTGGCCTTTTGTTGGGCCCGTGGGTGTTCGTGCGGCGCCATGTTGGCCATGGGCCTGGCTTTCCGAACAGGCTGCAATGGCCGGATCGTGTTTTTTGCGTGATGTCGAAGTTTTATGCGTTGACATATCTCTGAGAACCGTCAGATCTGGCACTTGGCATCAGTGTGTTATGAAGTGCACAGGCTTAAACTGATAAAAGTATCAGGTCATTCAGGCTGCAACACCTCAGGGGATACGCGTTTCGCTGCCGGTAGATAGAGGCTCGCCACTGTAGCCTCACATTCCGATCGGCTGCTTTTCGGCGTTTCGATAGCCATAGGGCAAGTAGTTGCTTGGCACGCGTCTTGATATATGCGTGGAGTCAGTATCTGTAGGCATGGTCTTGATGAACCCGAACTGAACGAGGTATGAGTGTGCCTCACCTGTCACAGGTTCGACACTGATAAAACTGTCAGGTGATTGCAGTTCAACAATGTCGTAATTTTCTCACTTTACCCCTTCAGTATCTGGTCGCGGCGCATCTGGGTGACCAAGGTAAAGCGGTCATCCGGGTGCACGGTCTCGGAAACCGCCATCAAGTCACCATTCTCCTCGCGGTAATGGCGGATGATGTTCAGCCCCGGCGAGCCTGCCTCGGCCTTCAGCGCCTTGGCCATTTCCGCTGTCAGCAAAACCGCGCGCACTTGCTGGTCGACCACTGCGATTGACCGGCCATAGTGCTGTTCGATCAACCCGGCAATCAGCCGGTCAGGGTGCTCGCGGGCCAGGTCAATGACCTCGGTATAGTCGCGCGGCGCATACACGTCGGTCCAGCAAAGCGGCGCGGCAGGGTGCTGCCGGTCGACGCGGATGCTCGACACGCAGAAGTAATGCTCCCCCGGCACCAGCCCCAGCCGCGCCGCCTCGTTCAGGTCGGCGACAAAGTGGCGCACGCTCTGGATTTCCCGCTGCTGGGTGTCTGCCAGGTGCGCCAGATCCGCCACGCTGGCCGACGATTGCGAATAGCCGCCGCGCGGGCTGCTGGCCTCCACGCGGGTGCCCACCCGCTTGCGCCGCGACACCAGCCCTTGGGTGAGCAGCTGGTTGATAGCGGCACGCACCGTGTGCCGGCTCACATTATAAAGGTCGCACAGCTCGAACTCGGTCGGCAGCAGGCTGCCCACCGGGTAACGGCCGCTGGCAATGGCTTGCATCAAGTCCTTTGCCACGGTGGAGTAGCGCGTTGGGTTCATACCTTTGCTCTGGCTCGCCAATTTCATCGGTTGACAGTGTAACAGCGGCCGAATGCCGAACGTTCCAGCCTGTCGAGCAGCGCCACCCAGGGGCTTGCCAGAACCTGTTTGGCGCCTGGGAGATCGAGCGCCGCCTGTATGGCGGTAGAGGTGCGTCGCCTGGGAGATCGAGCGCCGCCCGCGCGGCGCATCGCGAGCTGCGCTCGCTCCTACGTTTGTTTCTGGCCAGTGACGCCTGTGACAGGCGCGCGCGACCGCCTTGTTTGTACGGCGCGATATCGAGCCATGCGCCAAGGCGTACGCGCGCAAATCTCACAGAAATAACTGGCC
>NZ_JBICJS010000070.1:0-12895 GCF_043103305.1 Pseudomonas sp. YQ_5
GCGGGCGTGCCCGCGAAGGGGCCGGAACAGGTAACATCAGTTACCGGGCAGATACGGCCAGTCATCAGCCACCAGAAACACCCGCTCCACCTCCTGCCAGGCGCCATCGGACTCCTGCTCCAGTCGCACCAGCAACTGCGCCGGTGCCTGCTGCTCCAGCATATGCAACCAGGCTGCAAACTGCTCCGCCAGCCAGCATTCGCCTGCCTCGAACCGCGCAGGTGCCAGCCAGGCATGTCGTTGCAGCGGCTGCCACCGTTCACCTTCAGCCAGCACCCAGTCCTGCCGTCGCACCCAGCGCCCGTGCAAATGCTGCGGGTTGGCGCCGGTGGGTGGCTTGGCATGGCCCGGCCACGGGTAGAAAAGATAGCCGCCCAGCCACACATGTGCCTGTACCTGCTCAATCCCGAGTTTGGCCAGCATCTCGCGGCTCTGCGCGCCCTTGGACATGGGCAACTGGTGCCCCGCCAGGTGTGCAAGCTTGGTCCCCAGCCGATCATGGCAACCAGGCCCCAGCCAGGCATGCGGGTCGTGCCCGGCGTCTTCGGGGCCCAAATACAGCTTGATCGCCAGTTCCAGGTGGTGCACGCCGTCGCGGTCGCGCAGCACCACGTCGAGCTCGCCCAAGGTGCGCCCGCCGTCGCGAATCGCCAGGTTGGCGGCCAGCAGTTCGATGCCTGGCGCCTGGCTCAGGGCAAATTGCCACAGGCGTTCGTAGTAATGCCCCAGGCGCCGGCTGCCCAATTGCGCCAGCCACTCGCGCAACGGTCGGTCATCGGCATCCAGGGCCCGCAACCACCGTTCAAGGCGTTGCGGCTGCTGCGCCCACAGGCTGCCCGCCAGCGGGTGTCGCTGGGGGCAGGGCGGGGCGCTGAGCAGGGGCGGCGACAACAGGGCCCATGCCAGGTCACGCACGGTGGAGTGCTGCAATTGTCGGGGCAGGTCGTGGAGCTGGGCGAATGGCGTCATCCTGCGAGCATAGCCGGTTTGCCGCTGCCCGGTGGTTTCGCCCATAATCGGCCCATCGTCACCCGCCGCAGAGCCTCGCAGGAGCCCCATGGAGCAATTTCGCAATATCGGTATCATCGGTCGCCTTGGCAGCTCGCAGGTGCTCGACACCATTCGCCGACTTAAAAAATTCCTCCTCGATCGCCACCTGCACGTGATCCTCGAGGACACCATTGCCGAAGTGCTGCCCGGCCATGGTTTGCAAACATCCACCCGCAAGCTGCTGGGCGAGGTCTGCGACCTGGTCATCGTGGTCGGCGGCGATGGCAGCCTGCTGGGCGCAGCCCGCGCGCTGGCCCGGCACAACATTCCGGTGCTGGGTATCAACCGTGGCAACCTGGGTTTTCTCACCGACATCCGCCCCGACGAGCTGGAACAGAAGGTCGCCGAAGTGCTCGACGGCCACTACCTGGTGGAAAACCGCTTCCTGCTGCAGGCCGAGGTGCGCCGCCACCACGAGGCCATCGGCCAGGGCGATGCGCTGAACGACGTGGTGCTGCACCCGGGCAAGTCCACGCGCATGATCGAGTTCGAGATCTACATCGATGGCCAGTTCGTCTGCAGCCAGAAGGCCGATGGCCTGATCGTCGCCACCCCCACCGGCTCCACCGCCTATGCGCTGTCGGCCGGTGGCCCGATCATGCACCCCAAGCTCGATGCCATCGTCATCGTGCCGATGTACCCGCACACCTTGTCGGGCCGGCCGATCGTGGTCGACGGCAACAGCGAGCTGAAGATCGTGGTGTCCAAGGACCTGCAGATCTACCCGCAGGTGTCCTGTGACGGCCAGAACCACTTCACCTGTGCCCCCGGCGACACCATCACGGTCAGCAAGAAGCCGCAGAAACTGCGCCTGATCCACCCGCTGGACCACAATTACTACGAGGTCTGCCGCACCAAGCTGGGTTGGGGCAGCCGCCTGGGGAGCAGTGACGACTGATGCTCGATCCGGCGCGAAGTTTTGACATCATCGGCGACGTGCACGGCTGTGCGCTGACCCTTGAACGCCTGCTCGACGCCCTCGGATACAAGCGCGTGGCCGGCGTGTGGCGCCACCCGCGACGTCAGGTGCTGTTCCTTGGCGATATCGTCGACCGCGGGCCACGCATTCGTGAGGCGCTGTACATCGTCCACGACATGGTCGAAGCCGGCCAGGCGTTCTGCATCATGGGCAATCACGAATACAACGCCCTGGGCTGGGTCACCCCGGCGCTGCCTGGCAGCGGCAAGGCCTATGTACGCGAACACACGCCGCGGCATGCCCGGCTGATTGACGAAACCCTGACCCAGTTTGCCCAGCACCCTGGCGACTGGCACGATTTCGTCAACTGGTTCTACCAGCTGCCGCTGTTCGTTGACGCCGGTCGTTTCCGTCTGGTGCACGCCTGCTGGGACCCGCGGCTGATCGAGCCGCTGCGCCAGCAATACCCCGACGGCCGCATCGATGAACACTTCATCCAGGCCTCGGCCGTGAGTGGCAGTTTTGCCGACACCGTGTGCAACCGCCTGTTGCGCGGTACCGACATGCGCCTGCCGGACGGGCTGACGCTGACCGGCGGCGACGGCCTGACCCGCGCGTTCTTCCGCACCAAGTTCTGGGAAGAAGACCCGAAAACCTACGGTGACATCGTGTTCCAGCCCGATGCCTTGCCCGAAGACGTGGCCAGTACCCCGCTCAGCCACAGCCAGAAGAACGCCTTGTTGCGTTATGACGAAGACCAGCCGATGCTGTTCGTCGGGCATTACTGGCGCAGCGGCCGCCCGGCACCGATCCGCGCCAACCTGGCCTGCCTGGACTACAGCGCCGTGCTCTACGGCAAGCTGGTCGCCTACCGGCTGGATGATGAAACCCGTATCGACCCACACAAGTTCGTCTGGGTCGACGTCGACCGCCCACAGGCCAACCAATGAACATTATCGAAGTGATGCGCCTGCCGCTGTCGGTCGACCTCAGCGGCTTCGTCCACCTGTTGCAGCGCTTGCAGGTGCCGCACCGGGTAAGCGAGGAGGGCGATGCCCAGGTCCTCTGGGCTCCCGACACTCTGGCCGAAGATGTGCTGCAGCTCTACCAGCGCTACCCGGACGGCAACGCCGACCTGCCGGCCAGCGCCGACCCTGTAGGGGCGGGTTCACCCGCGAATGCCCCCGCACAGCCTTCCCTGGCAGCCCAGGCCAAGGCCTGCAAAATCACCACCCTCACCCTGCTGCTGTGCTTCATCGTCGCCGGCCTTACGGGGCTTGGTGACAACTTCACCACCATCAGCTGGTTCACCTTCCTCGACTTCCGTGTCCAGGGCGACTACCTGTACTTCACCTCGCTGGCGCAAACCCTCGACCAAGGCCAGTGGTGGCGACTGGTGTCGCCCATGCTGCTGCACTTCGGCGTGCTGCACCTGGCCATGAACAGCCTGTGGTACTGGGAACTGGGCAAACGCATCGAACTGCGCCAGGGCCCGTGGGCGTTGCTGGGCCTGACCCTGCTGTTCAGCCTGGTGTCCAACCTGGCCCAGCACTACACCAGCGGGCCGAGCCTGTTTGGCGGCCTGTCCGGCGTGCTGTACGGCCTGCTCGGGCATATCTGGCTGTACCAGTGGCTGGCGCCCGACCGTTACTTCAACCTGCCCAAGGGCGTGCTGGTGATGATGCTGATCTGGCTGGTGGTGTGCCTGACCGGCGTGGTCGGCACCCTCGGCCTTGGCCAGATCGCCAATGCCGCCCACGTCGGCGGGCTGCTCATCGGATGCCTGACCGGGCTCTTGGGTGGGGCGCTGGCCCGGCGTAAACTGTCGGCTTGAATCAGGAGACACTATGTCCACTTTCGCGCAAATGATTGAAAACATCACCCCGGAAATCTACCAGAGCCTGAAACTGGCGGTGGAAATCGGCAAATGGTCGGATGGCCGCAAGCTCACGGCCGAGCAGAAAGAACTGTCGCTGCAGGCGGTCATCGCCTGGGAGATGAAGAACCTGCCCGAGGACCAGCGCACCGGCTACATGGGCCCACAGGAATGCGCGTCGAAGTCCGCGCCCATCGCCAACATTCTGTTCAAGTCGGACTCGGTACATTGATCGAACTCGCTCGTGGCTCGTTGAGCAAAATGGGCGTCAGCCTGCAGGCACCGGTGGTGCAGTACAGCTTCCGCCTGGATGACACGCAGGTGCCGGTCAACCCCATGATCGGCCAGCGCCTGCGCCTGGAATACCTCGGCGCCATTCATTGCAGCCATTGCGGCAAGCGCACCAAGACCAGCTTCAGCCAGGGTTACTGCTACCCGTGCATGACCAAGCTGGCCCAGTGCGATGTGTGCATCATGGCCCCGGAAAAATGCCACTACGACGCCGGCACCTGCCGGGAGCCGTCGTGGGGCGAACAGTTCTGCATGACCGACCACATCGTGTACCTGGCCAATTCGTCGGGGATCAAGGTCGGCATCACCCGTGCCACCCAGCTGCCCACCCGCTGGCTCGACCAGGGTGCCAGCCAGGCGTTGCCGATCATGCGCGTGGCCACCCGGCAGCAATCGGGCTTGGTCGAAGACGTGTTGCGCAGCCAGGTGCCGGACCGTACCAACTGGCGCGCGCTGCTCAAGGGCGATGCCGAGGTGCTCGACCTGTCGGCCATCCGCGAGCAGGTCTTCGAAGCCTGCGCCGACGGCCTGCGCGAGCTGCAGGGGCGTTTCGGCCTGCAGGCTATTCAGCCGCTGCCGGACGCCGAGGTGGTGCAGATGAACTACCCGGTCGAGGCATACCCCAAGAAGATTGTCAGCTTCAACCTCGACAAGGACCCGGTGGCCGAGGGCACGCTGCTGGGCATCAAGGGCCAGTACCTGATCTTCGACACCGGTGTGATCAATATTCGCAAGTACACGGCCTACCAGTTGGCCGTGCTCCAGTAAAAAGGACCTGCACATGCGTACCGAACAACCGCAAGTGATCTACCTCAAGGATTACCAGGCGCCGGAGTACCTGATCGACGAGACGCACCTGACCTTCGAGCTGTTCGAGGACCACACGCTGGTTCACGCGCAACTGGTCATGCGCCGCAACCCGGCACGCGGTGCCGGCCTGCCGCCACTGGAACTCGATGGCCAGCAGCTGGAACTGCTGCGCGCCTCGCTGGATGACCAGGAACTGCAGCCAGGCGACTACCAGCTCGGCGCCGACAGCCTGACCGTACAGCCCAAAGCCGAGCGCTTCACCCTGGACACCAGCGTGAAGATCCACCCGGAAAGCAACACCGCCCTGGAAGGGCTGTACAAGTCGGGCAAGATGTTCTGCACCCAGTGCGAGGCCGAGGGCTTCCGCAAGATCACCTACTACCTCGACCGCCCGGATGTGATGAGCACCTTCACCACCACGGTCATCGCCGAGCAGCATCGCTACCCGGTATTGCTTTCGAACGGCAACCCGATCGGCAGCGGGCCGGCCGAAGACGGCCGCCACTGGGCGACCTGGGAAGACCCGTTCATGAAGCCGGCCTACCTGTTCGCCCTGGTGGCCGGTGACCTGTGGTGCGTTGAAGACAGCTTCACCCGTCAGTCCGGCCGTGATGTGACCCTGCGCATTTACGTCGAGCCCGAGAACATCGACAAGTGCGACCACGCCATGGTCAGCCTGAAAAAGTCCATGCGCTGGGACGAAGAAGTCTATGGCCGCGAGTACGACCTGGACATCTTCATGATTGTTGCGGTCAATGACTTCAACATGGGCGCCATGGAAAACAAGGGCCTGAACATCTTCAACTCCAGCTGTGTGCTGGCCCGTGCCGAAACCGCCACCGATGCTGCGCACCAGCGCGTCGAAGGCGTGGTCGCCCACGAGTACTTCCACAACTGGTCGGGCAACCGCGTCACCTGCCGTGACTGGTTCCAGTTGTCGCTGAAGGAAGGCTTCACGGTATTCCGCGATGCCGAGTTCAGTGCCGACATGAACTCGCGCACGGTCAAGCGCATCGAAGACGTGGCCTACCTGCGCACCCACCAGTTCGCCGAAGACGCCGGCCCCATGGCCCACCCGGTGCGCCCGGACAGCTTCATCGAAATCTCCAACTTCTACACCCTGACCGTCTACGAGAAGGGCGCCGAAGTGGTGCGCATGGTCCGTACCCTGCTGGGTACCGAAGGCTTCCGTAAAGGCAGCGACCTGTACTTTGAACGTCATGACGGCCAGGCGGTAACCACCGACGACTTCATCAAGGCCATGGAGGACGCCAACGGCGTCGACTTCACCCAGTTCAAGCGCTGGTACAGCCAGGCTGGCACCCCGCGTCTGGAAGTCAGTGAGGCGTATGACGCCGCCGCGCAGACCTACAGCCTGACGTTCCGCCAGAGCTGCCCGCAGACCCCGGACAAGGCCGCGAAACTGCCGTTCGTGATCCCGGTGGAGCTGGGCCTGCTGGATGCCGCCGGCAATGACCTGCCGCTGCAGCTGGCTGGCGAGGACGCCGCTCAAGGGACCAGCCGCGTGCTGTCGGTGACCGAGGCCGAGCAAACCTTCACTTTCCAGGGCATCCAGGCCAAGCCGCTGCCATCGCTGCTGCGTGGCTTCAGCGCCCCGGTGAAGCTGAGCTTCCCGTATGACCGCGACCAGTTGATGTTCCTGATGCAGCACGACAGCGACGGCTTCAACCGCTGGGAAGCGGGCCAGCAGCTGTCGGTGCAGGTACTGCAGGAACTGATCGGCCAGCATCAACGCGGTGAAGCCTTGAAGCTCGACCAGCGCCTGATCACCGCCCTGGGCACTGTGCTGGGCAACGAATCGCTGGACCCGGCCATGGTGGCCGAAATGCTCTCGCTGCCAGGTGAGGCGTATCTTACCGAGATCAGCCAGGTGGCCGACGTCGACGCCATCCACGCCGCCCGCGAGTTCGCACGCCAGCAGATCGCCGAACACCTGTTCGACGCCCTGTGGGCGCGTTACCAGGCCAACCGTGAGGTGTCGCGCAGCACTGCCTATGTGGCCGAGGCCAAGCACTTTGCCCGCCGCAGCCTGCAGAACATCGCCCTGTCGTACCTGATGCAGAGTGGCAAGCAACAGGTGCTGGAGGCGACCCTGGAGCAGTTTGAGCACTGCGACAACATGACCGAGCGCCTTACCGCGCTGGCGGTACTGGTCAACTCGCCGTTCGAGGCCGAGCGCGCGAAAGCGCTGGAGGCGTTTGCCGAGCACTTCAAGGACAACCCGTTGGTCATGGACCAATGGTTCAGCGTGCAGGCGGCCAGCACGCTGCCGGGCGGGCTGGCGCGGGTCAAGGCATTGATGCAGCACCCGGCCTTCACCCTGAAGAACCCGAACAAGGTGCGTGCGCTGATCGGTGCCTTTGCCGGGCAGAACCTGGTCAACTTCCATGCTGCCGATGGCTCAGGGTATCGCTTCCTGGCGGACCTGGTGATCGAGCTGAATGCACTGAATCCGCAGATTGCATCGCGGCAACTGGCGCCGCTGACCCGCTGGCGCAAGTATGACGATGCGCGTCAGGCCCTCATGAAGGGCGAACTGGAGCGGATTCTGGCGTCTGGCGAGCTGTCCAGTGATGTGTATGAAGTGGTGAGCAAGAGCCTGGCGTAAGTCTGGTGAATTGGGGCTGCTGTGCAGCCCTTCGCGGGTGAACCCGCTCCTACAGGGGGATGCAACCTTTGTAGGAGCGGGTTTACCCGCGAAGGGCCGCCCAGCGGCCCCGGCTTTCCCCGGCCGACAACAAAACATAACACCCCGCCCGTTGTACTCCCGCAAACATCCCCGCTACGATCCCCTCAAGCTATTGCAGGCCTCTAGATCAGGCATTCGCAAGGCCTGCAATGCATTGACCCACCAAAAAGAACACAACAAGGGGGCAGTCATGAGGGAACAGTTACGTACGCCAGCCAGGCGTGGTGCCTGGCCATGGGCAGCCAGCGCGATGCTGGCACTGGCATTGGGGGTGTGGGCCGACAGCGCCCAGGCCGCGGCGGCCGACCAATACTCCACCGAATCGGCCAAGGCCAGCCAAAGCCTGTTGATCGACACCACCCATGCCGGCAAGCGCCTGGTGGTGGTTGGTGATCGCGGCCACATTCTGTTCTCCGACGACCAGGGCAGCACCTGGACCCAGGCCCGGGTACCCACCCGGCAATTGCTCACTGCCGTGTTTTTCCTCGACGACAAGCGTGGCTGGGCTGTCGGCCATGACGCACAGATCCTCACCAGCAGCGACGGCGGCGCTACCTGGAGCAAGCAGTTCGAAGACCTCGCCCGTGAAGCGCCCTTGCTCGATGTCACCTTCCTCGATGCCCGGCACGGCTTTGCCGTGGGGGCCTATGGCGCCTTGCTGGAAACCACTGATGGCGGGCAGCACTGGCAGGACGTGGCCGAGCGGCTGGACAACCCGGACCAGCTGCACCTGAACGGTATCGCCCAAGTGCGCGATGCCGGCCTGTTCATCGTGGGTGAGCAGGGTGGTATGTACCGCTCCGCCGACAGGGGCCAGACCTGGGTCAAGGTCCAGGGCCCTTACGAGGGCTCGCTGTTCGGCGTGATCGGCACCGCCAGGCCGCAGACCCTGCTGGCCTACGGCCTTCGCGGCAACCTGTTCCGCTCCAGCGACTTCGGTGACAGCTGGCAGCCGATCGAACTCAAGGCCGCGCGCGGTACGCTGGAGTTCGGCCTGGCAGGCGCTACGCTTGTCGATGATGGCACCCTGGTGCTGGTCGGCAATGGTGGCAGCGTGCTGCGCAGCACGGACGACGGCCAGACCTTCAGCGTGTACAACCGCGCCGACCGCCTGGCCCTGGCCGGCGTCAGTGGCCTGGCCAACGGCGGCCTGCTGCTGGTGGGGCAGGGTGGTGTGCATCTGGCCAGCGCCGAAGGGGCTGATCAGGCTGCCCGGGAGGTGCGTCCATGACCAGCAGGGAGAGCATTGCCATGCACTCGCATCACCAGGACAAGGCCACGCTGCTGGAACGCCTGATCTTCAACAACCGCCCAGTGGTCATCGCCCTGTGTGTGCTGGTCAGTATTTTCCTGTTCTGGCAGGCCACGCAGATTCGCCCGTCGACCAGCTTCGAGAAGATGATCCCCCTGCAGCACCCGTTCATCGAGCAGATGATGGAGCACCGCAACGACCTGGCCAACCTTGGCAACACCGTGCGTATTTCGGTGGAGGCGGTGAACGGTGACATCTTCGACAAGGACTACATGGAGACCCTGCGTCAGATCCATGATGAGGTGTTCTACATCCCCGGTGTCGATCGGGCCGGGTTGAAGTCACTGTGGAGCCCCAGCGTGCGCTGGAGCGAGGTCACCGAAGAGGGTTTTTCCGGTGGTGAGGTAATCCCCAACACCTACAACGGTTCGCAGGACAGCCTCGATACCCTGCGCGACAACGTGCTCAAGTCAGGCCAGGTGGGGCGCCTGGTAGGCAACAACTTCAAGTCCAGCATCATCGACGTGCCGCTGCTGGAGAGCTACCCCGACCCGCAGGACCCGGGCAAACAGGTGAAGCTGGACTACCAGCAGTTCTCTCACCTGCTGGAAGAGAAGATCCGCGACAAGTTCCAGGCACAGAACCCCAATGTAAAAATCCACATCGTCGGCTTTGCCAAGAAGGTCGGTGACCTGATCGATGGCCTGGTGATGGTGGCGATGTTCTTCGGCGTCGCCCTGGTGATCACCTTGGTGTTGTTGTACTGGTTCACCTGGTGCATCCGCAGCACTGTCGCCGTGCTCATTACCACGCTGGTGGCGGTGGTCTGGCAGCTGGGGCTGATGCATGCGGTGGGCTTTGGCCTGGACCCGTACTCGATGCTGGTGCCGTTCCTGATCTTCGCCATCGGCATTTCCCACGGGGTGCAGAAGATCAACGGCATCGCCCTGCAGTCGAGTGACGCCGACAACGCCCTTACCGCTGCCCGGCGCACATTCCGTCAGTTGTTCCTGCCGGGCATGATCGCCATCCTTGCCGACGCCGTGGGCTTCATTACCCTGCTGATCATCGACATCGGGGTGATTCGCGAACTGGCCATCGGCGCCTCCATCGGCGTGGCGGTGATCGTGTTCACCAACCTGATCCTGTTGCCGGTGGCCATCTCCTATGTCGGCATCAGCAAGAAGGCCATCGAGCGCAGCAAGAAAGACGCGACCCGCGAGCACCCGTTCTGGCGCCTGTTGTCGAACTTCGCCAGTGCCAAGGTGGCGCCGGTGTCGGTGGTGCTGGCGCTGCTCGCCTTCGCCGGTGGCCTGTGGTACAGCCAGAACCTGAAGATCGGCGACCTCGACCAAGGGGCACCGGAGCTGCGCCCCGACTCGCGCTACAACCAGGACAACAACTTCATCATCAGCAACTACTCGACCAGTTCCGATGTGCTGGTGATCATGGTCAAGACGCCGTCGGAGATGTGCTCGGTCCACTCGACCATGGCGCCGATCGACGAGCTGATGTGGACCATGGAAAACACCCCTGGCGTGCAGTCGGCGATTTCCCTGGTCACCGTTTCCAAACAGGTGATCAAGGGCATGAACGAGGGCAGCCTGAAATGGGAAACCCTGTCGCGTAACCCGGACATCCTCAACAACTCCATCGCCCGGGCTGACGGCCTTTACAACGGCGATTGCTCATTGGCACCCGTGCTGGTGTTCCTCAATGACCACAAGGCTGAAACGCTGGAGCGCGTGACCGCCGTGGCCAAGGCGTTTGCCGACAGCCATGACAAGGAAGGCCTGCAGTTCCTGCTGGCGGCGGGCAACGCTGGCATCGAGGCCGCGACCAACGAGGTGATCAAGTCCGCCGAGCTGACCATCCTGATCCTGGTGTACATCTGCGTGGCCGTGATGTGCCTGATCACCTTCCGCTCGTTCGCCGCCACACTGTGCATCGTGCTGCCCCTGGTGCTGACCTCGGTGCTGGGCAACGCGCTGATGGCCTACATGGGCATCGGGGTGAAAGTGGCGACCTTGCCGGTGGTGGCGCTGGGTGTGGGCATTGGCGTGGACTATGGCATCTATATCTACAGCCGCCTGGAAAGCTTCCTGCGTGCGGGGTTGCCATTGCAGGAGGCGTATTACCAGACCCTGCGCTCGACCGGCAAGGCGGTGCTGTTCACCGGGCTGTGCCTGGCCATTGGGGTATGCACCTGGATTTTCTCGGCGATCAAGTTCCAGGCGGACATGGGCCTGATGCTGACCTTCATGCTGCTTTGGAACATGTTTGGTGCGCTGTGGCTGCTACCGGCATTGGCGCGGTTCCTGATCAAGCCCGAGAAGATGGTGGGCAAGGAGGGTGGGTCGATCTTTGCCCATTGATTGCAGGGGGGGGCCGCGTTGCGGCCCCAAGGTTATACTGCCGACTCATTTCAGATTGGTACCCCTATGTCCCCCCTCGCTACCGCCCTGCAGTCCTGCGATATGCTTCTGATCGACGGCCTGCACGCCTTCGACTTCACCGCCGATGAAACCGGCCTCACTGTCGAATGCATGGACGGCCGCCAATTGCGTCGCTGGTCGTTCACCCCCGAGCAAGTCGCTGCCGCCATCGCCACCGGAGACGAGTGGCAACTCGACGATGCCAACGGCGCGCATCGACTAGTCTGTATGAGTGCCTTTCGCGCCCCGGATGATGACCAAGATGAACCGGACCTGGACGAACCTGCTGACCGCTAGCCTGATGAGCCTGACTATCCACGCCCACGCCTCGACGTTGCTGGTGGGCAGCTACACCGATGGCGCGAGCGAGGGTATCTACCGCTATCAGTTCGACGACAAGGCTGGCCGCATCGACCCCACGCCGCAACAAGTGGTCAAGAGCGTCAACCCTTCATGGCTTGTGCTGTCGGCCGACCAGCGCCAGCTGTTCGTGGTCAATGAAACCCCGGGTGGCCATGCCAGCAGTTTCAGCGTCAGCACCAAGGGCGAGCTCAAGCCGCTCAACCAGGTGGTCACCCACGGTGACGAACCGACTCACGCCAGCCTCAGTCGTGACCAGCGTTATCTGTTCGTGGCCAACTACGCGGTAAAGCCTGACCCTGGCGGCAGCCTGGTGGTCATCCCGGTGGCCAGGGACGGCAAGCTCAAAGCCGTGGTGCAACAGGCTCGGCACAAGGCGAGTGGCGTCAACCCCGAACGCCAGGCCGGTGCCCATGTGCACGCACTGGTGCTGTCGCCCAACGGCCAGCATGTGTATGCCTGCGACCTGGGCGCGGACAAGGTATTCATCTACCGCTATGACGGCGCCAGTGTGGACAAACCATTGAGCCCGGCAATCCCGGCCTCGGTGGCCTTGCCGCCAGGCAGTGGGCCCCGTCACCTGCTGTTCGACGCCAAGGGCCAGCATGCCTACCTGACGCTGGAAATGAGTGGCGAAGTGGTGATGTTCGATGTCGAGGATGCTGCTTTGCTTGAGCGTCAACGTCTGCCGCTGACCGAGCTGCAGGATGCAGCAGCCAAGGCGGCAGGAGGCTTGCATCTGTCGGCAGACGGCCGCTTCCTGTACGTAAGCAACCGTGGTACGGCGAATGAAATCCTGGTGTTTGCTGTTGGTAAGAATGACGGCCAGTTGACGTTCGTGCAGCGCCGCTCCGTGGAAGGCGACCATCCCCGCGAATTTGCCCTGGACCCTAGCGGCAAATTCCTTCTGGTGGCCAACCAGAAGAGCAACCAGATCGTGGTCATGCGCCGTGATCTCTTGACTGGCAAGTTGGGGGAAACCGTGCAGACCATGGCGCAGGACGCGCCTTCGGACCTGAAGTTCATCGAGTGATGATTTGTGAGGGTTCGGCGTTGGATTTTTAGCGCCTGGGATATCGAGCGCCGCCCGCGCGGCGCATCGCGAGCTGCGCTCGCTCCTACGTTTGTTTCGGGCCAGTAACGCCTTTGGCTGCTGCGCGCGACCGCCTTGTCTGTACTACGCGATATCGCG